>NZ_JBWKVA010000001.1:0-513475 GCF_059421425.1 Pseudomonas sp. GW821-FHT02H09 | reverse complement strand
GAGGGAGGTGAATGGCTTCATGTGATCGGGCTCTCTAATTGTTAGGGGTGAAGCAGGGCGCTGCCGCAACGTCGGGTTGCGGACAAAAGTGTCGAACTGAAGGAACGAGCGGGCTGGATCAGCCGGAGTTGGCAGGGCGCTGGGTCATGGGGTCGAACCTGTTGTTATTGGTTTATGTCGGTGCGGTGGATGAAATGCCGGCAGGTGAAGGCGATGGTTCGTCGCCTGGATGACCTTCAGGAAATGCTGCAGATGGAGCGTAATCGTCTCGCCGTGTCCGACGTCGGGCCAACCATTTGACCCGAAACTTGCGCTTGCCCGGTGAGGGTTAAGACGGTATCTACGGGTGTTCGGTCAGACCACCAACGACAGCAGCATGATGAAGATCAGCGCCACGATGGACAGGATGGTCTCCATCGCCGTCCAGGTCTTGAAGGTTTCGGCGACGGTCATGTTGAAGTACTGCTTCACCAGCCAGAAACCCGCATCGTTGACGTGAGACAGAATCAACGAGCCCGCCCCCGTTGCCAGCACCAGCAATTCACGATTGACGCCCGGAATCATCCCCACCACTGGCACCACAATGCCTGCACCGGTAATGGTCGCGACGGTGGCTGAACCTGTAGCGACGCGAATCACCGCAGCCACCAGCCACGCCAGCAAAATCGGCGAGATCTGCGCATTCACCGCCATATGGCCGATCACATCGCCCACACCGCTGGTCACCAGCATCTGCTTGAAGCCACCGCCAGCACCAATGATCAGAATGATCGCTGCGGTCGGCGCGAGGCTGGCGTCGAGCAGTTTGAGTATTCTCTTCGAATCGAAACCGCGCTTGTAGCCGAAGGTATACAGCGACAGCAGCAAGGCCAGCAGCAAGGCAGCGATCGGGTGGCCGATCATGTCCATCCAGTTGCGTACGCCGTGACCTTCGGGCAGCGCCACATCGGCAAAGGTCTTGAGCAACATCAGGAACACCGGCAGCAGCACGGTGATCAGGGTGATGCCGAAGCTTGGCAGCGTGGAGGCTTCCGGCTCATGGGCCAGTTGATCCACCAGCTGCTGATTCGGGTGGCCCGGGATGTATTTGGAGATAAAGGAGCCGTACAGGGGGCCGGCAATGATGGCGGTCGGCAGAGCGACGATCAGGCCGTAGAGAATGGTTTTGCCAATGTCTGCGCCAAACACGCCGATGGCCAGCAACGGACCCGGGTGCGGCGGTACCAGACCGTGAACCACGGACAGCCCCGCCAGCAGCGGGATACCAATCTTGATCATCGACACGCCGGTACGCCGGGCAACGATGAACACCAGCGGAATCAGCAGCACAAAGCCGATTTCGAAGAACAACGGAATACCGACCAGAAAGGCCGCGCACATCATTGCCCATTGCACGCGTTCCTTGCCGAATGCCTGAATCAGAGTACGGGCGATCTGATCCGCCCCACCCGACTCGGCCATCATTTTGCCGAGCATGGTGCCCAGCGCCAGGATGATGCCGACGAAACCGAGAACGCCGCCGAAGCCGTCCTGGAATGCCTTGATGATTTTGTCCACCGGCATGCCCGAGGTCAGCCCGAGGAAGCCGGCAGCAATGATCAGCGCAATGAACGGATGCAGCTTGAACCGGGTGATCAATACGATCAGACCGATGATGGTGACCACTGCATCGAGCAGCAGATAGGTCTCGTGGGACATGCCAAACATGGGGTAACTCCTGTTTGTTGTTTTTATTAAAACGGTTTTTAAACGACTGCCGACTAGGACAGCGCTATCTTTTCGAGCCAGGCATCAGTCGATGGATTCCAGGCCACGCTGGAGCCACCAGGCATAGGCATGCTCGGCCAGGTAATCGACATTTTGCGTGGAGGCATCCAGGGCCAGGGTCAACGGTTCGCCGACAGGCGATTCGAGGGTGGCGAACTGGCTGTCGATCAGGGTCGAGGGCATGAAATGACCGGGGCGATGGGAGACCCGTTGCTCTGCGACCTCAGGGGTCAGCTCGAGAAAAACGAAACCCAGGCCCGGCACGGCGCTACGCAACCGTTCGCGATAACGCAATTTAAGGGCCGAGCAGGTCAGTACCGGACGCTGACCTGCAGCGACGGCGCGGCGCAGCTCATCGCACAGACTGTCGAGCCAGCCGGCACGGTCTTCGTCTGTCAGGGGAATGCCTGCGCTCATTTTTTCGATGTTGGCGGCAGGGTGGAAACTGTCACCTTCAATGGCCGTAGCGCCGCTGAGTCGGCACAAGGCCTCGCTGACGCACGTTTTGCCGCAGCCGGCGACGCCCATGATGACCAGGGCGGTGATGGGTTGACTCATGTAACACCTCAGCGCGCAGACAGCGCTACCTTTGCAAGTAAAACTCTAGTGCAAAAATAGATTCTACCGACGCCTTCTTGTATTTTTATGGGTTGCAGCATGTGCTGTATCGACGCTGGGAGAGTGGGATCAGGCAAGCCACACTCAAGCATTTGCAGCGGCATCGAGACAGCGCTACCTTAGTGCCTTGAATTTTGTTTGGCAAGCCGTCCGATGACCTCCTCCAAAAACGATAAAAATACCCGCACCACGGGACGCCCGACCCTCAACGAAGTCGCGCGCCTGGCCGGCGTCAGTCCGATCACTGCTTCCAGAGCGTTGCGCGGCGTCAGCAGCGTGGCCACCGAACTGGTGGAAAAGGTCCAGCAGGCCGCGCTCGAGCTGAACTACGTGGTCAACCCCGCCGCCCGCGCCCTGGCCTCGGCGCAGAGCCATTCGGTGGTCGTTTTGGTGCCGTCGCTGTCCAACCTGCTGTTCATCGAAACTCTGGAAGCCATTCACACCGTCTTGCGGCCCAAAGGCTTCGAAGTGTTGATCGGCAACTACCACTACTCGCGCGACGAAGAAGAAAACCTGCTGCGCAATTACATGGCCTACCAACCGCGCGGCCTTTTGCTGACAGGGTTTGATCGCACCGAAAGCGCCCGGCGGATGATCGAGGCGAGCAACGTTCCCTGTGTCTACATGATGGACCTGGACCCCGGTGCCGGGCTCAACTGCGTCGGTTTCTCGCAACTGAGCGCCGGCGAGACCGCGGCCGAGCATTTGATTTCACGCGGTCGCAGACGGCTGGCCTACATCGGCGCGCAACTCGACCAACGCACCCTGCTGCGTGGCGAAGGCTTCCGCCGTGCGCTGCAAAAAGCCGGTTTGTATGACCCCGACCTGGAAATCCTGACCCCGCGCCCGTCGTCGGTCGGTCTGGGTGGCGAGTTATTTCTGCAATTGATGGCCAGCCATCCGCAGGTCGACGCGATCTTCTTCGGCAACGATGACCTGGCCCACGGCGCCCTGCTCGAAGCCATGCGCTGCGGCATCAAAATCCCGCAGCAAGTGGCGGTCCTCGGCTTCAACGACCTGCCCGCCTCGGCTCACATGGTGCCGCGCCTGAGTAGCATCAGCACCCCGCGAGAAGCCATTGGCCGCCGCGCCGCCGAGCAGATGCTGACCCTGATGGCTGGCAATACCGTGGCCAAACCGGTGCAGGACATGGGGTTTGAGTTGATGGTACGCGAGAGTACTTAGCGGCACGGTCGGCGACACGGTTCAAGAAATTTGCCGTGCCTGCCGTTTCAGCATCAGAACCCAGGTGAATATCTACGGTTACCCCCTTCCCGAAAACTGCTAGATTCCCTAGGCTAAATCACCACAGGCAGGGAAGCTCAATGGGAACCGCACTCAGAATTCTAGGTAAAGCCTCTTCGATCAACGTCCGAAAAGTCTTGTGGACCTGCCATGAGCTGGGCTTGACCTACGAACGCGAAGACTGGGGCAGCGGCTTTGCCTCGACCCACACGCCGGAGTTTCTCCAGCTCAATCCCAATGCCCAGGTGCCGGTCATCGTCGACGAGGCAGGCGTGCTTTGGGAGTCCAACACCATCTGCCGATACCTCGTCGGCAAACAACGGAACACCGACCTGTTGCCGATCGAACCCGCTGCGCGGGCGCGCGTCGAACAATGGATGGATTGGCAAGCCACCGAGCTCAATCCATCCTGGAGCTATGCCTTCGTCGCTCTAGTGCGACAAAACCCGGACTTCCAGGATCCGCAGCGAATCGCCGCAGGCGTTCGCGGCTGGAACGAGAAAATGGGCATTCTCGAGCAACGGCTGACCGTGACCGGCGCCTATGTGGCCGGTCCTGAGTTTACGCTGGCTGATATCGGCATCGGCTTGTCGGTCAACCGCTGGTTGATGACGCCAATGGAGCGTGCGAACTATCCGGCGGTGATCGACTACTACGAAAAACTCAGCGCGCGCTCAGGTTTCCGCGAGCACGGCCGTAATGGCCTGCCTTGAGCACAAAGCCGTTCAACCACGCCGATAACTCATACAAGGTGGCATCCATGAAAGGACTCAACGTACTGCTGACAGGCGCCTGCGGCAGGATCGGCAAGACATTTTTCGAAGCTTCGCAGGACCGTTATAACTTCACCCTCACAGATCGCGTTGCTCCAGACTTCGCGATCGGTGCCCATCGATTCGTGAGCCTGGAGCTGACAGACAAAGAAGCCCTCATTTCGGTGCTCGAAGGCATCGATGTGATCGTTCACCTGGCCGGCATTCCCCACGCCAGCGCATCCTTCGATGAACTGCTGCCCAACAATATCCTGGCCATCACCTACCTGTTTGAAGCCGCCGTGGCGGCGGGCTGCAAGCGCCTGATCTTCGCCAGCAGCGCGCAGACCATCGAAGGCTACCCGGTGGACCGACAGATCACGCCGGGCATGCAAGTCATGCCGGCCAACCTGTATGGCGTGAGCAAATGTTATGGCGAAGCCTTGTGCGCCTTTTACGCCGCCAAACACGACCTTTCGACCATCGCCCTGCGCATCGGTGCTTTTGAGTTCCCGGATCGCCACGAACTGACCAACGCCCGTGACCTGAGCGCCTGGCTCAGCCCAAGAGACGCCGTGCAATTGTTGCAACGCTCGGTAGACGTCGAAGGGGTAAGGCACCTGATCGCCCACGGTATTTCCAACAACCGCTTCAAGCGTCTGGACCTGAGCGAAACCACCCGGGTATTGGGCTATCAGCCGGTGGACGACGCGTTCCAGATGTTTGATTTGCCGATTGAGTATTAAATGTTCTGCCGTTAGGCCGCTTCGCCGCCCGAGCTTCCGGCTGTGGTTTTTTGTCTAGAAAAGCGGTCAAAAGTGGCAAGGTTTGGCCGCTCTGTGTTCCCCCTTGGCAGGCATGATGCTGCCATCCCCCGCAAAATCGGGGCATGGCCGTATCGGCATGCAACTTGCTCATAACCTGTCGATAGCAATCATTCAGGTGCTCGAATCATGTTGGTCAACGCACAAAAAGCTTCGATCGTTCAGCCTACCCACCGGTCCGATATGGACCCGACCACGGCTGCCGCCAGCGCGCTCTACAGCGGTTTGATGCAGAACGCACAAAATGCCACGAACAGTCAGACGTCCAGCGCAACGCAACAAACCAGTAACACGGTGAGCGACAATGTCGACGCTGCGTTCGCCAAAACCCGCGTACTGCTGCAAAGCACTGCGCCGGCCACCAGCACACCGAATGCGACGACCGCCACGGACAGTACGGCGAGTACCGATTTCAAGAATTACATGAGCAAAACCCCTGAGCAGCAGATGCGCGACAGCATTCTGAAAGAAATGGGGATTACCGAGAACGACTTGAAAAACATGTCGCCTGAAAAACAATTGGCGATCGGCAAGGAAATTGCCCAACGCGTCGAAGACAAGATGAAGGTGGCACAGGTCGAGAAAGGCAACAGCACCACCGACAAACAAGTGGCCGACACGTTTCTGGCTGCGCTTTAAGTCGTCTCGAACTGAAAAGGGTTCCCTTTCAGGCGGCGACGCCTGGAAGGGAACCCTTTTCAATGGCTGAACGGTTTAACTGATCTGCAGTGTCGAGTTGAACTGACTGATCGCATCCACCACGTGCCGCGAGCCTTGCTGGATTTCCAGAATCGCTTCGCCAGCCTCATTGGCCAGTTCCACGCCGAGCCCGGTACGGCTCAAACTCGATTGCATGCTCGAGACCGCGTTCAGTGACAGGTCATGGTTCTTGCGCACCACCTCGACGATCTCCAGGGTCGCCTGACTGGTGCGTGCAGCCAGGCTGCGCACCTCATCGGCGACCACCGCGAAACCTCGTCCATGTTCCCCTGCCCGCGCCGCCTCGATGGCCGCGTTCAGGGCCAGCAGGTTGGTCTGATCGGCAATCCCGCGAATGGTCTGAACGATGCTGCCGATGATCTCGGATTGTTTACTCACCGCGTCGATACTGAGGGCGGCTTCGTTGAGGTCCCTGGAGATTTCTTCGATGATCTGAACCGTCTGCTGCACCACCTGCGAGCCCTTCCGGGCACAGGCATCGTTCTGAACGGAGGTGCTATGAGCGGATTCGGCAGCGGTCTGCAAAGTGGTCATCTGCCCGGTAATATCACTGGCGAACTTGACCACTTTGCACAAGCGCCCCTTGGCGTCGAAAATCGGGTTGTACGAGGCTTCAAGAAATACCGTGTGGCCATACTTGTCGACCCGTTCGAAGCGATGGGAGTGATATTCGCCGCGATTGAGCGAGGCCCAGAATGCTCTGTAGTTCTGTGACTCACTTTCGGCCCGCTGACAGAACAGACTGTGATGCTGGCCGACCACCTCGCCGAGCGAGTAGTGCATGGTTTTCAGGAAGTTCTCGTTTGCATGAATGACCCGGCCTTCCGGGGTGAATTCAATCACCGCCATGGAGCGGCCAATGGCATCGATCAGGTTCTGATTTTCGTGCTCCCTTTGGGCCCGCGCGCAAATATCCGACGCCACTTTGATCACACTTTTCACTTGCCGGTCGGGGCCCAGGATCGGCAGGTAACTGGCCTCGAGCCAGATCTCTTTACCGCTCTTGCTCAACCGTAAAAAAGTGCCAGTGATCGGCTCACCACGGCCCAGGTCGCGCCAGAGCCTGGCGTAGGCTTCGCTGCGATAGAACTCTTCTTCGCAGAAGATCCGGTGATGTTTGCCGCGAACTTCCTCGACGGTATAACCCATGACGTTACAGAAGTTTTCGTTGGCATCGAGCACGATACCGTCAGGAGCGAACTCGATCATTGCCATCGAACGACTGACCGCTGCCAACTTGGCATTCGCCTCGTTCAGCGCGCAGGTAAATCGTTCAATTTCAAGCAGGTCAGCCTTGCGATGTAAATTAAACATGGTGGTATCACCTTCAGCGCTGTCTTTTGATTGACGGAAGTTCCAAGTCTTTCACTGAACCCACTACAACTTTCCACAGAACACGCAAACGTATCCCTGAAGGAGGGATAAGTGTCAGGTGATAAATGATGTTTAATCGGAGTGTCCGTACGGCAACGCTCTTATCAAGCCATCCTTTTCTTGACGGCCCGGTGTCGGGCCCAACCTAACGTTGACAAGTAATTCCATTTAAAAAACATTCCTTTTAACAAGGGTGCCTTGAGTTGCGCACTCTTGACGCTAGATCACGGTTGCAGCCTGAGGAACCCTTCACATAGCGGTCGACATGATTTGTCACGGCTGAGCATAGACAGCTACTGAACGGATGCAAGGCCACTAATGTGCCATCATTCAAATTCTTTCCGACATCGAAGTCGCTGACTGAATTCATGACCGCTAGTGCAGCATCTCCAACAACGCTTGCACCGCCGCTGACGGTTCCCTGTCCTGCGACACCGCCAGCGCGAACTCTCGATAAACCGGTAGGGTCAACGGGACGACGCGCAGCCCCTTGCGATCATCTGGCAGGGTCATTTCCGGCACCAGCGTCACACCGACATTTTCCCGCACCAGCGTGAACGCACTGCTCCACTCGCGCACTTCAACCCGTACGTCGAGCAGCTCCAGACCGGCATCCGCCGCCAGGCTGCGAGCGTTGACCGAACAGCCACCGGTGGCGAGCACGAAAGGCTGCGCGGTCAACTCTGCCAACGATACGCCGGCCTCATGCGGGCGCCGCGCCAGGGGATGGCTGATGGGCAATACGGCAACCCAGCTATCGCGTCCCAACAACCCGGCGCTACGTTCAGCAGGCGGATTCAACACCACCCCCACGTCCACCAGCCCGGTACTGAGCAGGGCTTCGACCTCGTCATCACTGACCTCCAGCGCCACCACCTGAATACCGGGGTAAAGCTGATTGAACTGGCGCAGCAACGGCGGCAGGAAGGTGGCCAGAACCATGGGAAAACTGGCCAGGCGGATCGTGCCGCGCTGGATGTCTTTCGCGGCATCAACAGTGGTACGAATGGTCTCCAGCGCCGAGAGCATCAACCGCGCTTGCTCGATCACTTGCAGACCAATCGCAGTCGGCCGGGCCTGGCGGTTTTCCCGGGTGAACAACTGCACCCCGAGCATGTCTTCGAGCAACGCCAGTGCCTGGCTGGCGCCGGACTGGGTCATGCCGACGCGCTCGGCGGCGCGGGTGATATTGCCGGCATCCGCCACCGCCACCAGCATGCGCCAATGCATCAGATTCATCATGGCAGTAGCTGTCCTTATGGCTGCATTCTGAAAGAGTCATTTTACGAATGATGGCAACGACTATGACACTGATCAAAACCGTCCAGAAGAGTCCTCTCCATGAAGTTGTATTTCTCACCCCAGGCCTGCTCGTTGGCGCCACACATTGTCCTGCGTGAACTGGATCAACCGTTCGAACTGATCCGCGTCGACAACACCACCAAGAAGACCGCCGACGGTGCCGACTTTCTCGCCATCAACCCCAAAGGTTACGTCGCGGCGTTACAGCTGGATAACGCACAGGTACTGACCGAAGGCCCGGCCATCCTGCAATACCTCGCCGACCTCAAGCCACAGACCGGCCTGGCACCCGCTAACGGAACGTGGGAAAGAGTGCGCTTGCAGGAATGGTTGAACTTCGTCTCCAGCGAGATCCATGGCGGGTTGGGCCTGTTGTTCAACAACTCGATTCCCGATCAAGTGAAGGCGATCTTGCGGGAGAAACTGTTCAAGCGTTTCGCCGTGCTGACCCAAGCGCTGGCACAACAGGATTACCTGCTCGGCGAGCAGTTCAGCGTCGCCGATGCGTACCTGTTCAGCGTGCTGCGCTGGACGCGGCTCTTTGCCATCGACCTGGGGCGATGGCCGGCGCTGGAGCGCTTCCAGGCGCGGATTGATTCACGTCCGACAGTTAAAGCGGCGTTAGCCGCGGAGATGGCGTAAGCCTTTAGATTGATCGCGGGCAAGCCCTAATGTTGTTCAGTTAAGCGAATGTGGTCCACTGTAGGAGCGAGCTTGCTCGCGATGGTCGTTAACGATAACGCGTGTTTACTGGCTAAACGCGGCGCACTTAAGTCCATCGTCGGAACGCCGCCCGGAGCAAGCTCGCTCCTACAACTTCCTTAACTGAACAACATTAGGGCTTGCCCGCGAATGCGATGTCTCAGGCACCCTTGAAACATCAGGCAAATAATCGAATCCCTTTACAAACTCCCACTCACCCGTGTCGCCACCTCTGCAGGCACCCAGCCCTGCCAGACCTGCGGCTGATCCTTCAGAAACGCTGCGGCAACCTGTCTCGGTTGCTGACGTTTCTCGCTCATCTGGCCGAGGGTCTGGTTCAGCAGATCGATTGGCAGGTCGACTTTCTCGAAAAACGACACCAGGTCCGGGTATTGGGCTTTGAACGGCGCGGACACACCAATGGCCAGGTTGGCGGGCATCGAGCGAGTGCCCTTGGGGTGCGGGTTGTTGGCATCGGCCAGGGTTTTCCAGGCCTGGGCATCGAACGCCGGTTCTTCGAGTTTCACCAGTTTGAAGCGACCCAGCAGCGGCGTCGGCGACCAGTAGTAGAACAATACCGGTTTGCCGCGACGGATCGATGAGGCGACCTCGGCGTCCAGCGCCGCGCCGGAGCCGGTGCGGAAGTTGACGAAGCTATCACTCAGCTCGTAGGCCTTGAGTTTCTGGCTGTTGACGATCTCCGAGGTCCAACCGGTCGGGCTGTTGAGGAAGCGCCCGCGGGTCGGGTCCTCGGGGTCGCGGAATACATCTTTATAGCGCGCCAGATCGGCAACGGATTTCAGCTCCGGAGCCAAAGGTTTGATGCCCCGTTCCGGGTCGCCCTTGATCACGTATTCCGGGACCCACCAGCCCTCTGTGGCACCTTTGACGGTATCACCGAGGCCGAACACCTTGCCCTCCGATTGCGCCTTGATCCAGGCCGGACTGCGCCCGGCCCATTCTTCACCGATCACCTGAATATCGTTCCTGGCCAGCGCCGCTTCCAGGCTGACGGTACTGCCCGGCAGCGTGTCGGTCGGGTAGTCATAGCCCTTCTCGACGATCAAACGCAGGATCTCGGTGATCAGGCTGCCGCTTTCCCAAGTGATATCACCGAAATGGATCGGCACGGGTTTCTCGGCGGCAGGCGCCTGTTGCGCCAGCAGGCTCAGCGCCAGCAGCGAGCTGCCAAGCAGGGTTTTGATCGATCTCATGCGGACCTCTGTAGGGATGGTTGTCGAAGTAATGGCTGGTTGGCGCTAAGGTCGTTCGCGACATCCCAAGGCGCACAGGCGGCGCTTGAGCGGGTCATGTAATCACTCACCGAACGCTGGGAAATCCCGAGTTGCGCAGCGACCTGGGGATAAGTCAGCCCATTGACCCGCGCCAGCAAGAAAGCGGCACGGACCTTGGCCGGCAAGCGCTTGAGCTGATGGTCAATGCCGTGCAAGGCTTCGAGTACCTGCGCCAGATCCTGAGGCGACCCCCCTTGGGACTGTTCATCCTGCAAGGCATCGAGGTGATTGCGCTCCAGGTCGCGACGACGCCAGAACTGGTACATCAAGCGCTGGGCAATGGTGGTCAGCAGCGCCCGCGGCTGATGAATCGGGATCAGCCCCGGTGTGCTCAGGAGTTGGACGAAGGTGTCGGCGGCAATGTCTTCGGCATTGGCGCTGGAACCCAGATGGCGGCGCAATCGTGCGCACAGCCATTGGTAATGATTGCGGAACAATCCGCCCACGTATTCGCGGTGAGAAGTGTCGGCGCCGGACATGAAGGCTCCAATAGAAATGGTTGCGCTGTATGTCCGGTGTTCCGGTGACGCGATCCTATCAAGGAGCTTTATTCTTTAATAATACTTAAAAAGTATTTTTATATATCTTTATGGAATTTATAAGCATGGGATGTTTATCGCCTGATCCATCGTCATCGCGGGCAAGTCGGATCGCCGCCCGCTCGCTCCTACAGGTCGATCACACCATGATGGGGATTGGCGCTGCTTTTGTAGGAGCGAGCGGGCGGCGATCCGACTTGCCCGCGAAAAATCTCAAAACAATCAACGCAGGCGAGCCAGACCAAGCTCTTCAGCCTCTTGCTGATAGTCGAGAAGAACCTGGTAGTCGCCTTCAGATGCCGGCAACACTTCCCGCAACCCAAGGGTTTCAGCCACGTCGGGCAACTCCCGCAAAGTCAGATTCATCACTTCACGAATACGCTCGGCCTGTTCATCAGTCAGCCCTGCGACACCGATATACGGCAAGGTCGGGCTGAACGCACTGCGCGCCACCACCCGCAATCCCGAGACTTCTTCTTCGGCATAACGCGCCAGATAGGCAAAGGTGACACTGTCGATGGCCGCCAGATCAGCCTTGCGCTCACGCAACCAGCGCAGGCTCTCACGGTGGCTGCCGCTGACGGAGACATGGGAGAAAAACCGGCCGTCCTGTTGCAGCGGTGCAAGCCGGTGGCGCAGCAGGTTCATGCCGCTGTTGGAGTCCTCGCCATTGATCACGCCATGACTGCCAAACAGCTCCGGCAAGGTCTGGCGCGGCTCATCGGCACGGGTCAGCAGCAGGCTGCAATGGTTGCCGCAGCAGCTGTCCGGCAGGTCAAAGCAAGGTCGGCCAATAACCCGAACCCGCCCGCGCAGAGCAGTCATCAGCGGATAACCACAGGTTTGGGTCAACAGCAATTGCGGGGCGAGCCAGAGCTGCATCAGCTCCAGACCTTCGGCACTGCGACGGGCAACGCCGAGCCGTTCCAGAATACGGGTCAGCCATTGTTCGTTGGCCTGGCGCACCTGCTCGGGTGCGACGTACATCGGTAGTTCTGCGTAGCAGGTGGGCATTGTCAGGCTCCTATTTCCAATGCGGCACAGCATCCCGTAGCAGCTGCCGCCAGGCTGCGTCCGGCCGCGCAGCGGTCGCATATCGAACAGCTCGGTTTTTCTGAAAAATGCGATAGTCCATTTTACGACCGCTGCGCGGCCGAACGCAGGCTTCGCCAGCTGCTACGGGAGATTTGCGTCTCGCAATCAAAATCAATCAAACGGATGCTCCGGGCTGTCTACCGCCGCCAGCCCATGTCGACGAAACAGCTCACCATAACCTCGCACCAGAAATCCGCCACTGCGCGCCAACCATTGTGCGCGCCGGGCACGGTACACCCTGGGCAAGTAATACCAGGGCAACCCCGGCAGGTCGTGATGCACCAGATGCAGATTCAGATTGAGAAACAGCCAGGTCCAGGGCCACGCCGCTTCATTGATCACCGTGCGTTGCTCGGCTTGTGCATACGGACGGTGTTCATAGCAGGAACGGATCATCGCCACCGACAACGCCGGCACGCTGATCAGCAACAGGTAATGCCAGACCGGCACCACGCTGTAACGGGCGATAAAACCCAGCATCAGCAGGGTCAGCGCGCCATGGGTCAGCCACATCAGCCAAGCCTCTCGCTGGCCTCGACGCAAGCGCTGCAACTCTTCCCTCGCCAGCGCCAGCAATGCCAGCGGTGCTCCCAATAACAGACGACCGAGCACGGTCTTGTTCAGCCAGTGCAGGCTGCGCTCGAACTGCGAGCTGGCCTGCCATTGGTGTCGGCTCAGGTAACGGCTTTCCGGGTCGCGACCGGGCAACGTCAGGTCTTCGTCACGGTGGTGCAGCAAATGGCTGTCGCGGTACAGCGTGTAGGGATACCAAACCGCCAACGGCGCATAACCGAGAATTTTATTCAGCCAGGTAAAACGCGTTGGATGCCCATGCAACAGTTCGTGCTGCACCGACATCCACAGCACCACGATGGGAATCAGCAGCGCTGTGCTCAGCCACAACCCCAGCGCCGGGCTGGCCAGCAGCACGCCAAACCAGGCGCCGTAGACGCCAACCAGCAACAGCCAGGTCGGCCATTCCGTCCGCCCTGTCAGGCTAAGACGCAGGGTATCGATTTCTTTTTGTTGGGCGTGATCAAGATAATTGGACATGGCTTGGCTCAGAGCAGGGACCCAGCCAACAGACGAACGTCGGCTTCATCCCCTTCTGTGCATTAGCGCAGGGAAATCTTGTAGATCGATTGGTTATTTACTTAGAAGTGAAAGCGGAGCCCGATTGCCGGGCTCCGTTGAAGATGGCTCAGTGGCCGAACACGCCGACCTTCTTGGCTCTTTTGTCTGCGCGTTTTTCATCGGCGGTTTTTGCTGGTTTTTTCTTTGCTGCTTTCTTTGATTCCATGCCTTTGGCCATGATGCACGCTCCACTCATATGGGATGTAACATGAGGTATAACACCTATTGCGCAGCAGCGTTTTATTTCAGCGATTTATAATTTTTTACCCTTCTGCGCCCTTCATAGCTTTTCATAGACCTTATCTCAAACCATGCCAGACCTACATTTCAGCCTGCTTGCCGAGCCGCTGCGCCCTCTGCTGAACAAGTTCTATCGAACGCACAATTCGCCGATGCGCGCTGCCAGCGAAGGGCAATTATGGGTAGCCAGGCGGGGGGAAATCATCGCTGGGTTGTGCCTGACAGCGGTTGCCCAAGGGCATTGGTTGACCGGGTTGTTTGTCGATCCGGCAGGCCGGGGCCAAAGGATTGCCACGCAGTTGGTCGAACATGCCATGGCGCACGTTGATGGGCCGGTCTGGCTGTTCTGCCATCCGGATCTGCAACCGTTCTACGAGGGGCTGGGATTTTCCCTAGGTCCGCAGCTGCCGCAGTCCCTGACCGATCGTCTGGCTCGCTACGCTCGCAGCAAACCCCTGATCGCCATGGGTTGGTTCGGAGCCGGATCGACTGATGTTGTGCTTCGTCAATCCGGGGAATAGCCGAGATAAGCGTAGCGCCCATCGCGGGCAAGTCGGATCGCCGCACCGCTCGCTCCTACTCGTCCGCTGCAGGATCCATATCCGGGAACATCACCTCGATAAAACCAAACTTGCTGAAATCGCTGATCCGCGATGGGTACAACCGGCCGACCAGGTGATCGCATTCGTGTTGCACGACACGCGCATGGAAACCTGAGGCGATGCGCACGATCGGCTCACCCTTGGGGTCGAAACCTTCATAGCGAATCTGCTGATAACGTTCCACCGCACCGCGTAAACCCGGCACCGACAGACAGCCTTCGAAGCCTTCTTCGAGCATCGGACCCAAGGGTGTAATCAGCGGATTGATCAGAATGGTCTGCGGTACGGCTTCCGCCTCCGGATAGCGTTCACTGTGCTCGAAGCCGAAGATCACCAGTTGCAGGTCGACGCCAATCTGCGGCGCGGCCAGGCCAACGCCACCCACATGTTCCATGGTCTGGAACATGTCATCGATCAACTGCCAGAGTTCCGGGCTGTCGAACATCCCGGACGGCACCGGCGGGGCAATGCGCAGCAGGCGCTCATCACCCATTTTCAGAATTTCACGGATCATGTTCAGGCTTCGTCAGTGGTCGGCTTGAGCGAGTGATCCCGTCCCAATCCCGAAACGTGTTGTTTTTCGTCGTCCCCGTTGAAGTCCTTCTCGCCAGGTTGCTTGCCTTGGGTCGACATGTGATCGATCGTCGCGTTCATTTCCGCGCCGAGCAAGAGCACCGCCGCAGAAATATAGAAGTACAGCAGCAACACGATGATCGCACCGATACTGCCATACATGGCGTTGTAATCGGTGAAGGTTTTCACGTAATAGCCAAAACCCAGAGAGGCGATGATCCACACCACCACCGCCAGCACCGATCCCGGGGTGATCAAGCGGAATTTCTGTTTCACGTCCGGCATGGCGTAATACATCAATGCCACGGAGACCATCAGCAGCAAGACGACCAACGGCCAGCGCAGAATGGTCCAGATTGTGACGACAAAGTCCTCCATGCCGATTTGCCCCGCCAGCCAGCCCATCACTTTCGGGCCCATGACCATCAACGCGGCGGCGACCAGGAGCATCCCGGCGATGCCGATGGTGTAGAAAATCGACAGCGGGAAGCGCTTCCATATCGGGCGCCCTTCGACCACGTCGTAAGCGGCGTTCATGGCGCTCATCATCAGCCGCACGCCGGCGGACGCAGTCCACAGCGCGATCACGATACCCACCGAGAGCAGCCCGCCCTTGGATTGCTGGAGCTGGTCGATCACCGGGTTCACTTGTTCAAGGGCCTGGGGCGGCAGCACCAGTTCCGATTGCAGACGCAGCCAGGAGAAGAAGTCCGGCAGGTGCAGGAAACCGATCAGGGCGATGAGAAACAGCAGGAAGGGAAACATCGAGAACAGCATCTGATAGGCAAGTGCCGAAGCATAAGTCGACATCTCGTCGTTAATGAACTCCGTCACCGTGCGCATCATCACGCGATGCAGGGGCAAGCCTTTCAAATCCGGAAAAATCATAGCGTCTCCTTTCGCCGCATAAGGGTTGAAGTCGGTGGCGACTCAGAGGCCATTTTCTACATCAAAGTAGCTTAGTTGACCGCTTCGAAACAAATTCGTTGTTTGACCGCCAATGCCCGACACAAACATCGCCGGCGCTACTCAAGGTGTTTCTACCATTGGAAACAGAGACCAAGCGTCATGGCGTAAAGATTGACCCGCAGCCATTGCGCAGAGTTTCATCTGTTTTCATTACGTCATTTCATCGCCGCGCGCAGGTTTGGCTTTATGTTTACCCCTCAACCCCCGAGAATGCGCAACGTATTCAGGCCGTGGCGCTGAAGATCCAACCCGTAGGAATGTTATGAAACTCAATAAAGCGCAGGCCATTGCCCGCAGAAACCAGGAACTCGGCGGTGCCGTGCTGGGCGTCAATAACTGCCACTTCACCGAACTGAACCGCAACAAGAACATCTGGTGGTTCGATATTCCCCTCAGCCGCCTGGCCATCGGTCAGTACGAGTGGATTCACTTGTTGCTGCACACCCCAAGCACCGATCAGTTGCTGCACTTGAAAGTGCCGACGGTGTTCCTGCGCGAGAAAATGGAAGGCCTGGTGGTGCGCAACCAGGGCAAACGCAAATCTACCGTGAGCCTGGAGTTGAGCGCCGACAAGGACGCCTTCCTTGAAGACGTGCGCCCGGCCGGTACAGGCGTGAATTTCGCGAAGTTTTTGCTGTAACCGCCAAAGTTTCCAACGCCATACAAGCCACCGAAAAATCCGGAATCCGCCAAAGATTCCGGATTTTTTTATGCCTGTCACACAGGATCCGGATACTGCGGTAAACGGGATCAAGTGCAAGACCGGTATAAAAACCCTCGATTGAAGTTTGCTTTCCCGCTTTTTTGCCGATTTTCGGTGAATACGGCACACTACCGGCCCCGAGCACCTGCTCGGTTTTTTTAACTCATGCAGAAGCCGTATGACCCGCTCCCCGTTCCGCCGTCTTGTGTTTGGCGCCTTGCGCCGACTGTTGTACCTCTGGGTTCGCTCGGAGACGATCAATCAGTCGTCCTTCACCCTCAAACTCGACCGCAGTCGTCCGGTGTTCTACGTCCTGCAAAACCCATCGCTGACCGATCTGGCCGTGCTCGACACTGAATGCGGCAAGGCCGGTCTGCCGCGCCCGGTGTTGCCGGCATCGGTGGGCAATCTGCTGGAACCTGCCGCATTCTTCTACCTGACGCCGGAACCCGACTGGCTTGGCCGCCAGGACAAGCGCGGCGCGCCGCCGGTACTGACCCGACTGGTCAGCGCCTTGAGCCAGAACGCCGCACAAGACGCGCAAATCATCCCGGTCAGCGTATTCTGGGGCCAATCCCCGGACAGCGAATCGAGCCCCTGGAAGCTGCTGTTCGCCGACAGCTGGGCCGTCACCGGGCGTCTGCGCCGCCTGTTGAGCATCATGATTCTGGGACGCAAGACCCGCGTGCAGTTCTCCGCGCCCATCCATCTGCGCGAACTGATCGAACACAATAAAGGCCACGAACGCACCGTGCGCATGGCCCAGCGCATCCTGCGGGTGCACTTTCGCAACCTGAAAGCGGCGGTGATCGGCCCGGACATTTCCCACCGGCGCAATCTGGTCAAAGGCCTGCTGAATCAGCCGTTGGTCAAGCAGGCGATCCTCGAAGAAGCCGAACGCGAGAACATCTCCCCGGAGAAAGCCAAGGCTCAAGCGCTGCACTATGGCAATGAAATCGCTTCGGACTACACCTTTACCGCGATCCGCTTTCTCGAAGTAGTGCTGAGCTGGTTCTGGAACAAGATCTACGACGGCATCAAGGTCAACCACATCGAAGGCGTGCAAGCCGTCGCCCAGGGTCACGAAGTGATCTATGTGCCGTGCCACCGCAGCCATATCGACTATCTGCTGCTGTCCTATCTGCTGTTTCGCAACGGCCTGACCCCGCCGCACGTCGCCGCCGGGATCAACCTGAACATGCCGGTGATCGGCGGCCTGCTGCGCCGTGGCGGGGCGTTTTTCATGCGCCGCACCTTCAAGGGCAACCCGCTCTACACCTCAGTGTTCAACGAATACCTGCACACCCTCTTCACCAAAGGTTTTCCGGTGGAGTACTTCGTCGAAGGCGGGCGTTCGCGTACCGGGCGCATGCTGCAACCCAAGACCGGGATGCTCGCCATCACCCTGCGCAGCTTTCTGCGTTCGTCGCGGATGCCGATTGTCTTCATCCCGGTGTACATCGGTTACGAGCGGGTTCTCGAAGGCCGGACCTACCTCGGTGAGTTGCGCGGAGCGACCAAGAAAAAAGAATCGATCTTCGACATCTTCAAGGTCATCGGCGCGCTCAAGCAGCGATTCGGCCAGGTTGCGGTCAACTTTGGCGAACCGATCAAACTGGCGGAGTTCCTCGATCAGGAACAACCGGACTGGCGCTCCCAGGAGTTGGGTCCGCAGTTCCGTCCGGCCTGGCTGAACGAAACCACCAACCGTCTTGGCGAGCGTGTGGCCCGGCATTTGAACGAAGCGGCAGCGATCAACCCGGTCAATCTGGTGGCGTTGGCGCTGCTTTCCACCAGCCGGCTGGCCCTCGACGACCGCGCTATGGCCCGGGTTCTCGACCTCTATCTGGCGTTGCTGCGTCGCGTGCCGTATTCACCGCATACCACGTTGCCGGAAGGCGATGGCCGGGCGCTGATCAAGCATGTGAAAGACATGGACCTGCTTTCCGAGCAGAGCGACGCCTTGGGCAAGATCCTTTATCTGGACGAGCAGAATGCCGTCCTGATGACCTACTACCGCAACAACGTGCTGCATATCTTCGCCCTGCCGGCGCTGCTGGCGAGCTTCTTCCAGAGCAGCTCGCGCATGAGTCGCGAGCAGATCCTGCGCTACACCCGCGCGCTGTATCCGTACCTGCAATCGGAGCTGTTCATCCGCTGGTCGCTGGAAGAGCTGGACGCAGTGATCGATCAGTGGCTGGAAGCGTTCGTCGAGCAAGGTCTATTGCGCTTCGAGAAAGAGCTGTATCTGCGCCCGGCACCGAGTTCGCGACATTTTGTGCTGCTGACCTTGTTGTCCAGGAGCATCGCCCAGACCCTGCAACGCTTCTACATGGCCATCTCGCTGCTGCTCAACAGCGGCCAGAACAGCATCAGCGCCGAAGAACTGGAAGACCTGTGCACCGTCATGGCCCAGCGCCTGTCGATCCTGCATGGCCTGAATGCGCCGGAATTCTTCGACAAGAGCCTGTTCCGTCACTTCATTCAAACGCTGCTGGATCTCGACGTACTACGTCGCGATGAGGCCGGCAAACTGAGCTATCACGAACTGCTCGGCGAACTGGCCGAAGGCGCGGCCAAGCGTGTATTGCCGGCGGAGATTCGCTTGTCGATTCGTCAGGTAGCGTTGCATCGCAGTGAAGATGCGGCCGATCAGCTCGATGCCCCGCAGCAAACCGACTAGATTGTTTCAGGCGCCAGTCTTCTTCTGGCGCCATCGATATGGAGATCCCGATGAAAAAGTTCTCTTTACTTGCCATCACTGCCCTGCTCGGAGCCTGCCAGACCCTGCAACCGTCCCCCAAAGCCAGCCTCGACGGCGAAGTGTTCTACCTGCAACGCATCGCCCTGCCGCCAACGGCGATCCTGAGCGTCAGCCTGCAGGATGTTTCCCTCGCCGACGCACCTGCCGTTGTAGTGGACGAACAGCGTGGCCCGATCAAAGGCCAGGTGCCTCTGCCCTTCCACCTCAGCTATGACCCGGTGCAAGTCAAACCCGGTCATCGCTACTCGGTCAGTGCGCGCATTGAAGTGGATGGCAAGCTAAGGTTCATTACAACCGAACACCACAGCGTGCAACTCAATGGCAAAGATCTACAGCCGTTGAAAATTCGCGTCGACGCAGTACGTTAATTCCCTCTCTTGATTAAGGAAGCTGCCATGCTCCGTCCTTCCCTTCGCTTCGCCGGCCTGTGTGCGGGCTTGTTGATTTCCGCCAGTGCGCTGGCCTTGTCTCTGAGTGATCTTTCGCAAAAAGACGCCACCGGAGGGCTCAAGGATGCATTAACCCAAGGCGCACAGATCGCCGTCAAACAACTGGGCACTCCGGGCGGTTTCAGCAACAACCCGGACGTGAAGATCGAGTTGCCGGGCAACCTGGGCAAGGTTGCCAAGAAAATGAAGCAGTTCGGCATGGGCGCCCAGGTCGACGAACTGGAAGCCAGCATGAACAAAGCGGCTGAAGCTGCGGTACCGCAAGCCCAGGCGTTGCTGGTCGATGCCGTGAAGAAGATGAGCGTTGACGATGCCAAAAGCATTCTCAGCGGCGGCAAGGATTCGGCGACCCAATACCTGAGCAAAACCAGCCGCGAGCAAATTCGCCTCAAGTTCCTGCCAATCGTCAAGCATGCAACCGATCAGGTCGGCCTGGCCAAACAATACAACTCCTTCGCCGGCCAAGCCGCGACCCTCGGTGTGCTCGACGCGAAAAATGCCAATATCGAAGGTTATGTAACGGAGCAGGCACTCAATGGCCTGTTCGAAATGATCGGCAAGCAAGAAGCCGCCATCCGCCAGAACCCGGCGGCAGCGGCCACCAGTCTGGCGAAGAAGGTGTTTGGTTCGTTGTAGAAAGCGAAGAGCAATTACGCGGCCCGTAGGTGCTGACGCGGCCTGCGATCTTTTGATCTTCAAACCTCGAAAAGATCGCAACCTGCGCCAGCGCCTACGCCCAAGCCTTTTTGATGTCCTGCGTGTCACGCAGAAAGAAAGCCCACTCTCGCCCCCGCTTCTTTTTCTCGAAAATTTTCAGTTCTACCAATCCATTCAGCGTGGCCGAAGCCGTGTTGTACGAGCAATCCAGATTTTCCTTCACATTCACTGCCGTGAACTCCTTGGCCATACCGCTTTTGGCCACCTGAAACACAGTCCGTTGTTTTTCGCTCAATTGCTTGAAAAGCCCGGACTCCTCCAGCCATCGATCAAACCCTTCGGCATACGCCAGACTCTTCTGATAAGCCGATGTGAATCCGGTCACTGCACGGACAATCACCGAGCACTGGTAGTCGATGAAATAGGTCAGATCCAGATCATCCGTTTCGGTATGCAAATAAGACCGGCCATATTTCACCGGCGCATTACGTAACAGAATGCTGATGGAGATGTAGCGGAATGCCGAGAAGTCATTCTTGAACATGAACCAATAAAACAACGCCCGCGCCACACGGCCATTGCCATCACGAAAAGGGTGTTCGTAACCGAGGGCAAAATGCAGGGCAATCCCCTTGATCAGCGGATGAAGGTAATCGTTGCGCGTGGGGTCATTGTGGGATTGATTGATCCAATTCGACAATGTGTGGAGCCTGGCCTGAATACCCGCTGCCGGTGGCGGTGTATGGACCGTATTGCCTTCACCGTCCTGAACGACAACCTCGTCATTGACCCTGAAAGCGCCCGGTGAGTATTGTCCGTCGTCGATGCCCTCGACACCGACCCGGTGCAGCTGCGCGATCAGCTCGACACTCAGCGGCTCATGACGTTTGTCCCAGGCAAAGATCATCATCTTGTAGTTGCCGATAACCATCCGCTCATCCGGGGTACGCGGCAGTCGGTTGCGCTTGAGCATATCTTTGGCAACCAACGTAGTAGTCGCCGCTCCTTCCAGCTGGCTGCTGCTGATGGCCTCGTCTTCGATTAAATCATTGAGCAAATAGTTGAAATGCGCTCGCTCACCGATCCTGCTGGTCATGTACTCCAGAGCAGCGGTGCTCGCCTGGCGGTCGACAGTCGAAAGAGTCTTGTGCGCTAGCGGCGTCAGAATGAACTTGCCCCATTGGGTGGGTTCACCCAACGGCAGAAGGCTGGAATATTGAGCAGAGCGGGCTTTCTTGACAAGTGCCCAGCACAACGTTGCATCAAGGCCTGGCGCCCAGCGATAACGCAGCTCGTCAAACGGCAGGTATCGCCCCTGATCATCCAGCGGCTTGAGCAATGCCAGATAGTCAGGCAGTTTTTCTTTGTAGGGCGAGGTCCCCAACAGATCGAAAACGCTGTCCGGGTTTGCGGGAGGACTTTTGACCATTACTGTCTCAAAAACACCAAAAACTGAGTTCTGAGTACAGCACAAACACAACACTGTCTCAATATTTATAAAAATTGAGACAATGAAAACACAGAATCAAGCATTGATCGTTCCCACTCCCGCGCGGGAATGCATCCCGTGACGCTCTGCGTCACATACAGAGCGGACGCGGAGCGTCCATGGCAGCATTCCCACGCAGAGCGTGGGAATGATCACAATGTGTGCCGCTTGATCAGACCTGCTCTTTCTTCACCCTGAACCACGCCGCATACAGCGCCGGCAAAAACAGCAGCGTCAGCGCTGTGGCCACAATCAGCCCGCCCATGATCGCCACCGCCATCGGTCCGAAGAACACGCTGCGTGACAGCGGGATCATCGCCAATACGGCGGCCAGTGCAGTCAGTACGATTGGCCGGAAGCGTCGCACTGTGGCCTCGATGATCGCTTGCCATGGCCGCAGTCCGGCAGCGATGTCCTGTTCGATCTGGTCCACCAGAATGACCGAGTTACGCATGATCATCCCGGACAGCGCGATGGTGCCGAGCATCGCCACGAAACCGAACGGCTGGCGGAACACCAACAGGAACAACGTGACGCCAATCAACCCCAGCGGTGCGGTGAGAAACACCATCGCGGTGCGGGAGAAACTGCGCAGTTGCAGCATCAGCAAGGTCAGCACTACGACAATGAACAACGGTACGCCGGCCTTGACCGAGTTCTGCCCACGGGCCGAGTCTTCGACCGTTCCGCCGACATCCAGCAAGTAACCGTCCGGCAATTGCGCCCGAATCGGTTCCAGGGTCGGCAGGATTTGCTGGACCAGGCTCGCTGGCTGCTCCTGCCCGTAGATGTCGGCACGCACCGTCACGTTCGGCAAGCGGTTGCGGTGCCAGATAATGCCTTCTTCGAAGCCATATTCCAGCGTCGCGATCTGCGACAGGGCCACGCTTTTACCGTTATCGGTCGGCACCGCGAGACTTGGTAGCAAGGTCAGTTCGGTGCGTTCACGCGGCGTGCCGCGCAACAGAATCTCGATCAACTCGTTGTCTTCGCGGTACTGGCTGACGTTTACACCTGTGAGCGAGCTTTGCAGAAACTTCGACAGGTTCGCCGTGCTAACGCCCAACGCCCGTGCGCGCTCCTGATCGATGTTCAAGTAGATGACCTTGCTCGGCTCTTCCCAGTCCAGATGCACGTTGACCACATGGGGATTCTCACGCACCTTGGCCGCGACTTTGCGCGCCAGCGCACGGACTTCTTCGATGTGCTCGCCAGTGACCCGGAACTGCACGGGGTAACCAACCGGAGGACCGTTCTCCAGTCGCGTGACCCGTGAACGCAGGGCCGGGAATTTTTCGTTGAGGGTTTCAATCAGCCAGCTGCGCAGGCTTTCGCGATCCTCAATGGACTTGGCCAGCACGACAAATTGCGCAAAGCTCGCCGCCGGCAGTTGCTGATCCAGCGGCAGATAGAAACGCGGCGAACCGGTGCCGACATAGGCCACATAGTTGTCGATGCCGGCGCGGTCCTTGAGCAGGCCTTCCAGACGCTTGACCTGATCGGCGGTGTTGCTCAGCGAGGCACCTTCGGCCAGCTTCAGGTCGACCATCAACTCCAGTCGCCCGGACGCCGGGAAGAACTGTTGCGGCACGAAGCGAAACAGCACCACCGATGCCACGAACAGCACGATGGTCAGGCCAATGACGGTTTTGCGCCGACGCACGCACCATTCCACCAGCCGCCGTACCCGTTGATAGAACGGCGTGCCATAAGGGTCTGGATGAGCGTCGCCCGTACCGTGTTTGGCGGCATGAATCTTCGCCAGGTCCGGCAGCAGTTTTTCGCCGAGATAAGGTACGAACACCACGGCGGCAATCCACGACGCCAGCAATGCGATGGTCACTACCTGGAAGATCGAACGGGTGTATTCGCCAGTGCCCGACTGTGCAGTGGCAATCGGCAGAAACCCGGCGGCGGTGATCAACGTACCAGTGAGCATCGGGAACGCGGTGCTGGTCCAGGCATAGCTGGCGGCCTTGAGCCGGTCGTAGCCCTGTTCCATTTTGATCGCCATCATTTCCACGGCGATGATCGCGTCGTCCACCAGCAAGCCCAACGCCAGTACCAGCGCACCAAGGGAAATCTTGTGCAGGCCGATCCCCAGGTAATACATGGTGGCGAAGGTCATCGCCAGCACCAGCGGAATCGCCAGGGCGACCACCATGCCGGTGCGCACACCGAGGGAGAAGAAGCTCACCAGCAACACAATCGCCAGCGCTTCGATCAACACCTGAACGAATTCGCCGACGCTGGTTTTCACCGCGGCCGGCTGATCGGAAACTTTACGCAACTCCATTCCGGCCGGGAGATTCTTCTGGATGCGGGCAAACTCGACTTCCAGCGCCTTGCCCAACACCAGAATGTCACCGCCGTCCTTCATCGCTACAGCAAGGCCGATGGCGTCGTCGCCCATAAAGCGCATACGCGGCGCCGCAGGCTCGTTGAAGCCACGGTGAACATCGGCGACGTCGGAGATATGGAATGTGCGATCGCCGACCCGGATCGGGAAGTTCTTGATTTCTTGTACTGTCTGAAAACTCCCCGAGACCCGCAATTGCAAGCGTTCGCTTGAGGTCTCGAAGAAGCCTGCGGTGGACACCGCGTTCTGTTCTTCCAGGGCTTGCTGTACGGCGGCCAATGGCAGCCCGAGGGTGGCCAGCTTGACGTTGGACAGCTCGATCCAGATCTTCTCGTCCTGGCGCCCCAACAGATCGACCTTGCCGACATCCTTGACCCGTTGCAGCTGGATCTGGACGCGATCGGCGTAGTCCTTGAGCACCGCGTAGTCGAAACCGTTGCCGGTCAAGGCGTAGATATTGCCGAAGGTGGTGCCGAATTCATCGTTGAAAAACGGCCCCTGAACACCCGGCGGCAAGGTCTGGCGGATATCGCTGATTTTTTTGCGGACCTGGTACCACAGCTCGGGGATCTGCGCGGAATGCATCGAGTCCCGGGCCATGAAGGTCACCTGGGATTCGCCTGGGCGGGAGAACGAGACAATCCGTTCGTACTCACCGGTTTCCATCAGCTTCTTTTCAATGCGCTCGGTGACTTGCCGCGACACTTCCTGAGCCGTAGCACCCGGCCAGTTGGTGCGAATCACCATGGCCTTGAAGGTGAACGGCGGGTCTTCGCTCTGGCCCAGCTTGGTATAGGACAACGCGCCGACGACTGCCAGCAACAGCATCAGGAACAGCACGATCTGGCGATTGCGCAGCGCCCATTCGGAAAGATTGAAACCCATCGGGGACTACTCCTTGACCGCCAGATTGACCGCGCGATTGGAGCGATCCACCGGACGCACTTGCTGGCCTTCGTGAAGCACGTGCACACCCGCCGCCACCACCCAATCATTGGCGTTCAGGCCTTCAAGGACCGGCACGGTTTTTTCGCCGAATGCACCGACCCGTACCGGAGCACGCTTGAGGGTATTGTTGGCGCCGACGACCCAGACGTAGGTCGCGCCGTTCTCTGCGGTGAGTGCCGAGAGCGGCACCGACAGCGGAACGATACCCGGGGTCTGAATGAATACCCGGGCACTCTGGCCGAGTTCGGCCGCAACTTTACCGGCGGTGAAGGTGATGCGGGCGGCAAAGGTCCGGGACTTTGGATCGGCGGCCGGTGACAGTTCGCGAATACGCCCGGCGAATTGCTGACCCGGTTGCGTCCACAGCTCCACCGAAACGTCCTGACCGACCTTGAAGCGGCCAACGTTCTGTTCCGGCAGGCTGATCAGCACTTCCCGCTCGCCATCGGCGGCCAGGGTGAAGACCGTCTGCCCGGCCGACACCACTTGCCCGACCTCGACCGCGCGCCTGGCGACCACGCCATCCTGTGGTGCACGCAGTACGGCGTAGCTGGCCTGATTGTTGGAAACATCAAACTCGGCCTTGACCTGCTTGAGCCGTGCAACGCCAGCGCGGTACAGGTTTTCTGAATTGTCGTACTGCGAGCGGCTGACCATCTGCCGGTCCATCAAGGTCTTGTAACGATCACGTTCGGCGTGCACCAGGTTCAGATTGGCCTCGGCTGCTGCGAGTTGCGCACGAGTCGCTTCCAGTTGCAGGCGCACGTCCTGGGGATCGAGCTCTGCCAATGGCTGGTTGGCCTTGACCCGCTCACCCTCTTCGACCAGTCGTCGGCTGACTTTGCCGCCGATACGGAACGCCAGATCCGGCTCGTAACGCGCGCGGACTTCACCGGGATAACTGTCCATTGCCTGGGCCGAAGGCTCTGGCTGAACCACCATGGCCGGACGCACGGTGATTTGCGCTGGCTCTTCATGACCGCACGCAGACAACAAAAAGGCCAGGCTGACTGGCAACGCGAGGGACAAGGCATGGCGGAACATGGTGAAGGACCTTTCGCTAATGGTGCTCTGAATAATTATACTGACCAGTATGTTATTAATAGCAAACTCACCAGTCCAGTATTAAAAGCGAAGAATGTCTAACACTCTTGCTGCACCCAGCGGTCCCGGCCGCCCTAAAGACCTGGCAAAGCGCCAGGCCATCCTCGATGCGGCGAAAAATCTGTTTCTGAGCAATGGCTATGCGAACACCAGCATGGATGCGGTCGCGGCAGCGGCCGGTGTATCGAAACTCACGGTCTACAGCCACTTCAACGACAAGGAGACGCTGTTCTCCGCAGCCGTGGTCGCCAAGTGCGAGGAGCAACTGCCGACGCTGTTCTTCGAGCTGCCGGACGGCATGCCAATCGAAAATGTGCTGCTGAACATCGCGCGCCGCTTTCACTTGCTGATCAACAGCGACGAATCGGTGAACCTGCACCGTTTGATCATGGCCCTGGGCAGCCAGGACCCGAAGCTCTCGCAGATTTTTTTCGAGGCCGGACCGCAGCGCATGCTGCAGGGCATGGAACGGCTATTGACGAAGATCGATCAGGTCGGCGCCTTGAGCATCGATAAACCACTCAACGCCGCCGAGCATTTTTTCTGTCTGCTCAAGGGCGCAGCGAATTTTCGCCTGCTCTACGGCTGCGGCGCGCCCCTGAGCGATGAAGCCGCCGAGGCGCATGTGCGGGAAGTGGTGGAGTTGTTTATGCGGGCTTATCGGGTTTGAGCAAGAGTTCTTTGTCGCCTGCTGATGATCGTTCCCACGCTCTGCGTGGGAATGCCGCCCGTGACGCTGCGCGTCACATTCTAGAGCGGACGCAGAGCGTCCAGTGAGGCGTTCCCACGCAGGAGCGTGGGAACGATCAGCAGGCGCCTACGCCTTGAGCGCTTTCTTCGGATAGATATCGTAGCGGCTGGATTTACCGTCCAGAGCATGGCTGGGCTTCGGCCCTTCAATGCAAGGCGCCTTGCGCGGGCGCTTGACGACGACTCGGTGGCTGGCCAGCGCCAATGCGGCTTCAAGCAATGCCGGCGCATCAGGATCATCGCCGACCAGCGGTCGGAACAAACGCATTTCCTTCTTCACCAGTGCAGTTTTCTCACGATGCGGGAACATCGGGTCCAGATAGATCACCTGCGGCGGCTCCCCTTCCCAGTTGCGCATGACCTCGATCGAGTTGCCTTTGAGCAAGTGCATGCGCGAGACAATAGGCGCCACCTCAAAGTCCTGAAGCCCACGGGCCAGACCATCCTCCAGTAACGCGCCGATCAATGGCTGGCGCTCGATCAGACTCATTTCGCACCCCAGACTGGCCAGCACAAATGCATCCTTGCCAAGCCCTGCCGTGGCATCCAGCACCCGCGGGCGCACGCCTTGGGCTACACCGACTGCCTTGGCGATCATCTGGCCACTGCCGCCGCCATACAGCCGCCGATGGGCAGCACCACCCTCAACGAAGTCCACCCGTACCGGTCCCGGTGCATCCGGGCCAAGCTGTTGCAGCTGCAAGCCCTGCTCGGTGACCTGTAATGCGAACTCGGCATCGTCCATCAGCAATGGCAAACCGAGTCGCTCGGCCCATTGCTCCGCTTGCGCAGCAGACGCTCCGGCTAGCGCCTGGACTTTGATGCGGCAGGCCGCTGGTTGCTCAATCATGGGGAAACACGCTCAAAAAATTAATGATCGGCAAAAACTGCCGATAAAAGAACTATCAGGCATTTTGCCAGAGCTGAGCGTCGACCGAGAGAAATGTCAGACATTCAAAGCACAATCACAGGCTTTATCTCGCCCTACGGCGACTACAGCCTGCGCAACTCCCAAGCACTGAGCGGCGTCAGTCACCTGTGGCAGGATTTCTTTGCCCGGGCATTAGCCGACCAAGTGGGCGATGCGACGAGTGTTGCTGGCGAAAAAGCGTTGGTTGCGGTTGATGGCCCGATCGAGCCAAGCGGTGGCACTGATCTGCTCACGCAGATCGTTACGCAACGTCATTGCGATGTTCAGGACACCCGGATCCGCCCGCCAGAGCCGTTGTTCCTGCCGATTGCCGAGTTCGAAATGGACCTGGCGGACAAGCCGGCCATCCCGTTCCCACCGGAAGAAATCGCCGCGCAACAAAAGCAACAGGACTTCGAGAGCGGTTGGGTTCGCCCAATCGTGCTGAACGCCGGCCAACCACTGCCCGAACCCGGCCCGGCGCCGCAACCCCGCCCGCTGCACCTGCCGATTGCCGAGTTCGAGCTCGACCTGCTGGACAAACCGGCGATCCCGTATCTGCCAGCAGAACTTGCCGAACAACAGAAACAATTCGACTTCGATAACGGCTGGGCACGCCCGCTGATCCTGCAAAACCTGCGCCTGGCCGCCTGAAACTCAAGCCCCGGACACTGTCAGAAACTGCACGACAACTGCTGGCTAATCAGCCTTTGAACAGCTGATTGATCTGCCCGAACGGCATGGCATGGTCGGCAAAGTCAAAGGTACCGCGTCCGTGAACTTCCTGAGCGGCGGTATAAAACGCGCCATAGGCCGCACGCGCCAGCGCAGAACCGACACTGATACGTTTGACCCCCATGTCGCTCAACTGCGCCACCGTGAGATGGACACCACCGGACATCAACACATTGACCGGTTTGGGCGCCACGGCCCGGACCACTGCAAGGATCTCTTCTTGCGTGCGCAGCCCCGGGGCATAAAGCACATCGGCTCCTGCTTCGGCGAATGCCTGCAAGCGGCGAATGGTGTCCGGCAGGTCAAGCTTGCCATGCAAGAGGTTCTCCGCGCGGGCCGTCAGCATGAACGGGAACGGCAGACTGCGCGCCGCCGCAACCGACGCTTCGATCCGCTCGACAGCATGTACAAAGGAATAGATGGGATCGTCCTCATGGCCCGTGGCATCTTCAATCGAGCCACCGACCACACCGGCAGCCGCCGCGCGCAGGATCGTCTCGGCGCAACCCTTAGAGCTGTCGGAGAAGCCATTTTCCAGGTCGACCGCGACCGGGAGATCCGTTGCGCCAACAATCGCCTGGACGTTTTCAAGGGTGTCGTCCAGGGACAACGCACCGTCCGGACGGCCTCGAGAAAATGCAAAACCGGCACTGGTGTTCGCCAAGGCCGTATAGCCAAGACTGGCGAGCATTTTTGCCGAACCGGCGTCCCATGGATTGGGAATCACGAAAGCGCTGTCACGCTCATGAAGCGCCTTGAAAGTCTGGGCACGAAGGGTTTGCGCATCCATTTGCTCGCTCCTGAAGAGGGGATTGGTCCACCTCAGAGCAAGCCGAGTTGCTCCGCGGCGGGCTCTCTGTATAGCTCAGGCAACGCCGGCAAGCCAGGCAAACGTGCCATTAGCTTTGTGTGAAAACGCCGCGCCAGTTCGGCGGCCAGGCGATTATCGGCAGTGTGCAGAAAGATGTAGGGCGTGCGCCCCTCTTCGATCCAGACCGCGATTTTCTCCACCCATGGCAGCAGGAACGGATCGTTAGCCTCAAGCTCGGGATGACCGATAAAGCGTACCTGCGGGAACTGGGTGAAGGCTGCCGGACGTGGCGGCACCTGGGGCTTTTTCGATTGCGCATGCAGCACCGACGGATCGCTCGAGGTGCAAGTGAACAAGGCTCGCGGATCGAGGCAAATGCGCTCGACGCCACGGTCGAGCAAAAGCCGGTTGAGCATCCGTTCGGCATCGCCTTTGGCGAAAAACTCCCGATGCCGCACTTCAACCGCCAGCGGTCGTTCCAGGCCATCGATAAAACCCGCCAGTTCCGCCAGACGCTGCGGTGTAAAGCTTGCCGGCAATTGCAGCCAGAACGGTGAGACGCGCGCACCGAGTGGGCTGAGCAATTGCAGGAAACTTTCGGCGGCGGTCAATTGCTCGCGCAGGTCGCCGCCGTGGCTGATGTCTCCCGGGAATTTGGCGGTGAAGCGAAAGTGCTCGGGCATGGTCTCGGCCCAGCGCTGCACCGTCGTGACAGCGGGACGCGCATAGAAGGTGGTGTTGCCTTCCACGGCGTTGAACACTTGGGAATACAAACCGAGAAACTCCGTCGGCCGTGCGCTTTGCGGGTACAGGTACTCACGCCAGGCGTTTTCGCTCCAGGAAGGACAACCGAGGTAATAAGGGAGCAGCATCAAATGTGCAGATCGAGCCCCAGCACTTCCATGTCCCACTCGACAAAGCCGGCAGTGGTCAGGTAGCTGGCCAAGGCTGTGGCAACGCTTTTGCTCATGGCGCGATGGAAAATCATGTCTTGCTGGCGGGCGGGAAGATTGCTGGTACGACCAGCCGACGCTTGGGGGCGTGCGCTGAGCGGCGTATCGGACTGAAGTTCAATCTCGCCATCCTCAAGGGAGTCGTCCACCACCACATTGCCTTTGCGAGGCTTGCGCTTGATGGGGTAGGACTGAGATGAAATGCCGTCTATACGCATAAATGCATGCTCGGTATCAGTGATGGCAATTTAGCGGCACCTAGCCGACTAAGCAAATGCCTTGGTGATAACTAGAGCACAGAAAATGCAAAAGGTTTAAACGCGGGAGCAAATTGCTGGGCAAACCTGACGATTGGCAGGCTCACACATCCCCTGTAGCAGCTGGCGAAGCCTGCGTCCAGCCGCGCAGCGCTCGTAAAATCAGGCACCGCGGTTTTTCAGGTTAACCGTGGAAGCAGGATTTACGACCGCTGCGCGGCCGGACGCAGCCTGGCGGCAGCTGCTACAAATCGCACAGTTTGCCCACCCTATTGGCTGTTACCGCGCTTTCGGCGTCGCCACTTTATCGCGCAGATACACCGGCTGCGCCTGGTCAGCAGGAATCGCTTCACCACGCTCCCAGGCAAAACGAGCCAGGGTCAACAAATCTTCGGCATGAGGCAGCATGCTCGCGTCCTGCCCCGTCAGGCTAACCGCAATCCGCTCGGCATAACCCCAACCGGTACCCGCGCCAAACCACTCGCCATTGGCATCGGCCGGCAAGGCTGCCACCTCGGGTGGCAGTACCGCTTCAGCGCCGACCAGGCGCATTTCGCCGGCCGTTTCGCGGTAGCAGCCCCAATACACCTCATCCATTCGTGCATCGATGGCCGCAGCGACCTGGCTTGCGCCATGCTCGCGAAATGCACGTTGAGCCAACACCGCCAGATTCGAGACCGGCAACACCGGACGCTCCAGAGCAAAGGCCAGGCCCTGAACCACGCCGATGGCGATCCGCACACCGGTAAACGCACCCGGCCCACGGCCAAAAGCAATTGCGTCGACCGCCTGCAAAGTAGTCCCCGCCTCGGCCAGCAGATCCCTGATCATCGGCAAAAGCTTCTGCGCATGCAGACGCGGGATCACCTCGTAATGGCTCGTGACCTTGCCGTCATGCAGCAAGGCAACGGAGCAAGCTTCAGTCGCGGTGTCCAGGGCCAGCAAGGTGCTCATCGATGTTTCCGTCAGAGTGAAAAAAAGTGCGCCAGTATAAACAACAACGGCCCGCAAGCGGGCCGTTGAACGTAAAGCAAAATCAGACTTATCGGCTCAGCGCTTCAAGCACCTTGCCAGTGATCGCTTCAACGGAGCCAACGCCAGCGATGTGGCTGTACTTCGGCTTGCCTTGAGCGTCGGCGAGCTTCTGGTAGAAGTCCACCAGCGGCTTGGTCTGGGCATGGTAGACCGACAGACGATGACGCACGGTTTCTTCAGTGTCGTCTTTGCGCTGCACCAGCTCTTCGCCAGTGACGTCGTCTATGCCAGCCACTTTCGGCGGGTTGTAGACGGTGTGGTAAACGCGGCCGCTGGCCTCGTGTACACGACGACCGGCGATACGCTGAACGATTTCTTCGTCATCGACGGCGATTTCAACCACGTGATCCAGCTCGACACCGGCCTTGACCAGTGCTTCGGCCTGCGGAATGGTGCGCGGGAAGCCGTCGAACAGGAAACCGTTGGCACAGTCAGCCTGACTGATGCGCTCTTTGACCAGATTGATGATCAGGTCATCGGACACCAGGCCGCCGCTGTCCATCACGCTCTTGGCGATCAGGCCCAGCTCGGTGCCGGCCTTGACGGCAGCACGCAGCATGTCGCCGGTGGAGATTTGCGGGATGCCGAATTTTTCGGTGATGAACTTAGCCTGAGTACCTTTACCGGCCCCGGGAGCTCCCAGCAGAATTACGCGCATCGATGTGCTCCTCAATTTTTTATTTAGATAACGTCGGATTCGCCTCGTGGGGCCAATCCCAAAAATAGGGTCGTGACCGCCCAAACGGCCAAAGGCTGATCAAGATACACAGCAGGCACGGACCACACAAGCCGCCGAAAGTAGCAACAACCCACGCTCATGTTGCCCTTTCGAGGAGGTGTACCAAGTCGCAACCCAATAACAAACTGTCGCCTGGCAGCAGCGCTCACTCCTCTCGAAGCGAGCGCCAGGGTGACGCGCCAAGTCACTGACACAGCCGAAAAAACCTTAGCCGGTATTGCGCAAACCAGCGGCAATCCCCGCCACAGACACCAGCAACGCCTGCTCCACCGGGCTGCCCTGCACCGCGTCCTGTTGCCGGGAACGCGCCAGCAATTCAGCCTGTAATAGATGCAGTGGGTCCAGGTAAGTGTTGCGCAGACGGATGAACTCAAGGGTCTCAGGGCTATGTGCAAGTAGCTGCGACTGGCCGGTCAAACCCAACACCACGCCACAGGCCTGCGACAATAGGTCGCGTAAATGCGCACCCAAAGGCAGCAATTGCGGCTCAACCAATCGCTCGTCATAAGAACGGGCGATATCCGCGTCGGCCTTGGCCAGGACCATCTCCAGCATATCGATGCGCGTGCGGAAGAATGGCCACTGCTCACGCATCTGCGCCAGCAGATCGCCTTCACCACGCTCCAGGGCTTTGTTCAAGGCCGCTTCCCAACCCAGCCAGGCAGGAAGCATCAAGCGCGTCTGGGTCCAGCCGAAGATCCACGGGATCGCCCGCAAACTTTCGATCCCCCCCGCGCGACGTTTAGCCGGACGACTGCCCAATGGCAAACGGCCCAACTCCTGTTCCGGTGTCGACTGGCGGAAATACTCGACGAACTGGGGATTGTCCCGCACCACTGCGCGATAGGCACTGACCCCATCTGCCGCCAATTCGTCCATCAACACCCGCCAGGCCGGTTCTGGTGGCGGAGGTGGTAATAAGGTGGCTTCCAGTACCGCAGCCAGGTATAGATTGAGGTTCTGCTCGGCGATGTCTGGCAAACCGAATTTGAAACGAATCATTTCACCTTGCTCGGTGGTGCGGAAACGCCCGGCCACCGACCCCGGCGGTTGCGACAGAATCGCCGCATGGGCCGGGCCACCGCCGCGCCCCACGGTGCCGCCACGACCATGAAACAGCAACAGCTCGACTTGCTGCTCGCGGCAGATGTCCACCAGCCGCTCCTGCGCGCGATATTGCGCCCAGGCCGCCGCCGTAGTGCCGGCATCCTTGGCCGAATCGGAGTAACCGATCATCACCTCCTGCGGTCCCTGCAACCGCGAGCGGTAGCCCGGCAGGAGCAACAGCTTCTCGATCACCGGGCCGGCGTTGTCCAGGTCAGCGAGGGTTTCGAACAACGGCACCACACGCATCGGCCGCAACACTCCGGCCTCTTTGAGCAGCAGTTGTACCGCGAGCACGTCGGACGCGGCGCCTGCCATGGAGATCACATAGGAGCCAAGGGAGGCCGCAGGCGCGGCAGCGATTTCCCGGCAGGTCGCCAGCACTTCAGCCGTCTCGCCCGAGGGTTTGAAATGCGCCGGCAGCAATGGCCGCCGATTGCTCAGTTCACGCATCAAGAAGGCGACGCGCTCCTCCTCGCCCCAGTCGCCATAACGCCCCAGCCCGAGGTAGTCGGTGATTTCGGTCATGGCCGCCGAATGCCGCGAGGAGTCCTGGCGCACGTCCAGACGCACCAGGAACAACCCGAAGGTCACGGCCCGGCGCAAGCAATCGAGCAACGGACCATCGGCGATCACGCCCATGCCGCACTCATGCAGCGACTGATAGCAGAGTTCCAGCGGGTCGAGCAGCTCACGGTTGTTTTGCAAGACGTCGGTGCCCGCCACCGACGCACCGTTCAGGGACGCGTGCGCCCAATTGCGGGTCGCCCGCAGGCGCTCACGCAACTGTTTGAGCACCGCGCGATAAGGTTCTGCACTCTCCCCGGCCCTGGCGCGTAATTCGTCGCTGGCCTGCTGCATCGACAGCTCGGCGGCCAGGTGATCGATATCGCGCAGGTACAGGTCGGCGGCCATCCAGCGCGACAACAGCAGCACCTCGCGGGTGACCGGCGCCGTGACATTCGGGTTACCGTCACGGTCGCCGCCCATCCACGACGCGAAGCGAATCGGCGCTGCTTCCAGCGGCAAACGCAAGCCCGTGGCAGCATGCAACGCCTGGTCAGCCTTGCGCATGTAGTTGGGGATCGCCTGCCACAGCGAATGCTCGATCACCGCAAAACCCCACTTGGCCTCATCTACCGGGGTCGGTCGGGTGCGGCGGATTTCTTCGGTGTGCCAGGCTTCAGCGATCAACCGCTGCAAGCGCTGATGAATCTGCTCGCGCTCGGCGGTGGTCAGATCGCGGTGATCCTGCGCCGCCAGTTGGGCTGCGATGGCATCGTACTTCTGGATCAGGGTGCGCCGCGCGACTTCGGTCGGATGCGCGGTCAACACCAGTTCGATTTCCAGTCGCCCCAACTGTCGGGCCAGCGACTCGGCGCCATGCCCTTCTGCGCGCAAACGTGCGAGCAACTCTGGCAACACCCTCGACTCGAACGGTGCCGGTTGCGACTCGTCGCGCCGATGGATCAACTGATACTGCTCGGCAATGTTGGCCAGGTTCAGAAACTGATTGAACGCGCGCGCCACCGGCAGCAACTCATCCTCGCTCAACTGGTTCAGGCTGGCGCTCAGCTCGGCGTCCGCCGAGCCACGGCGATCCGCTTTGGCCCCCTTGCGAATTTGCTCGATCTTGTCGAGAAACCCCTCCCCGTACTGTTCACGGATAGTGTTGCCCAACAGCTCACCCAACAGGTGAACATCTTCGCGCAAGCGCGCATCAATATCGGTCATCTACGTGTTCTCCAGCAGACTCGGGGCGGCTCGGAAGGCTCAAGAGTGCCGCTCGCGCCACGTTCTTACAAGCCTGCGACGAATCGACTTCAAACATTGTGCGATAGAGCTAGTCTGAATGTATGCCGTACAACGGCTGATCACCGGCCCTCGCCGGTCACTCATCACTGCCTGCCACGAGCAGGTGATCATAGAGGTCGCTATGAAAATCCGTGAGCTCGCCCAACATTGGGAAGAAAATGCCAAAGGTCGCTTGACCAAGACCGGCTACACGATCCGTCTGGACGTAGAAGCCGCCGCACGCCTGGCGGCGATTACCGAGATGTACCCCAAACGGCAACCCGAAGAACTGCTCGGTGAACTGATCGGCGCCGCGCTGGAAGAACTCGAAGCGAGCTTTCCCTACGTCAAAGGCTCGCATGTAGTCGCCACCGACGAAGAAGGTGATCCGCTCTACGAAGACATCGGCCCTACCCCCCGTTTTCTCGCGTTATCAAAGCGCCATTTGCACGATTTGTCCGCGCGGACAGACAAGCAAAAACACTGATTACGCCGCCCCTTCCCCGTCGAGAAAGTCGGTACTTCTGAACCCGTTCCGGGGGAACAACAAAAAGTCCGGACACCCATGAGGATTCCGGATTTTTATGCCTTGGCGCCCATTTTTCTTCCGTTCGATTATCGCCCAAAACCCGCCACAGCCAATTGAATCGCTCTAACCATCCAACGCACCATTCCCCCGCACCTACAAAAACCAATAACAACAGGTTTGACACCATGACCCTGCGCCCTGCCCGCTCCGGCTGATCCACCCCACCCGTTCCTTCAGTTCGACACTTTTGTCTGCTACCCGACGTTGCGGCAGCGCCCTGCTTCACCCCTAACAATTAGAGAGCCCGATCACATGAAGCCATTCACCTCCCTCCCAGCCACTCCTCACGCTCTGCTGGCCATAGCGCTGGCGAGCGCGGCATTGCCGGTCATGGCCGAGGAATCCGGCTTTCTCGAAGACGCCAAGGTCAACCTGAACCTGCGCAATTTCTACATCAATCGCAACTTCACCAACCCGACCAAGACTCAGGGCATGGCCCAAGAGTGGACTCAGAGCTTCATCCTCGATGCCAAGTCCGGGTTCACCCGGGGCACCGTCGGTTTCGGCATGGACGTGCTCGGCCTGTACTCGCTGAAACTCGACGGCGGCCGCGGCACCGGCGGTACGCAGTTGCTGCCGCTCGATCACGATGGCCGCCCGGCCGATGACTTTGGCCGCCTGGGCGTGGCCTTCAAGGCGAAGCTTTCCCAGACCGAACTGAAAGTCGGCGAATGGATGCCGGTACTGCCGATCCTGCGTTCGGACGATGGTCGTTCGTTGCCCCAGACGTTCCGTGGTGGCCAGATCACCTCGAAGGAAATCGACGGCCTGACCCTCTACGGCGGCCAGTTCCGCGCCAACAGCCCGCGTGACGACAGCAGCATGAGCAACATGTCGATGAACGGCAAAGCGGCATTCACCTCGGACCGCTTCAACTTCGAAGGCGCCGAATACACCTTCAATGAAAAACGCACCCAGATCGGTCTGTGGAACGCCGAACTCAAGGACATTTACAGCCAGCAATACCTCAACCTGGTGCACACTCAGCCCTTGGGCGACTGGACCCTGGGGGCCAACCTGGGCTTCTTCTACGGCAAGGAGGACGGCAGCGCCCGGGCTGGCGATCTGGACAACAAGACCTGGTCCGGTTTGTTCTCGGCCAAATACGGCGGTAACACCTTCTATGTCGGTCTGCAGAAAGTCACCGGCGACAACGCCTGGATGCGGGTCAACGGCACCAGCGGTGGCACCCTGGCCAACGACAGCTACAACTCAAGCTACGACAACGCCAAGGAAAAGTCCTGGCAGCTGCGCCACGACTACAACTTCGCCGCCCTCGGCGTGCCCGGCCTGACCCTGATGAACCGCTACATCAGCGGCGACAATGTGCATACCGGGACCATCACCGATGGCAAGGAATGGGGTCGCGAGACCGAACTGGGCTATACCGTGCAAAGTGGAGCCCTGAAAAGCCTTAACCTCAAATGGCGCAACTCGACCATCCGTCGCGATTTCAGTAACAACGAGTTCGACGAGAACCGAGTGATCGTCAGCTATCCGATCAGTCTGCTGTAAGACCCAAAACGCTATCGCGGGCAAGCCTCGCTCCTACAGGGATTCGTTCGTTCACACAGGCGTGTGTCGATGCCGATCATGTAGGAGCGAGGCTCGCCCGCGATAGCGATTTACCGCTCAATCAAATCCCGGGCTATTCCCGCGATTCAACCCCCAACTCATCCCACACCGATTCAGCCAGATGAAAAGTCGCGTTGGCGGCTGGAATGCCGCAATAGATCGCGCTCTGCATCAGCACTTCCTTGATCTCGGCGCGGGTCACGCCGTTGCTCGCGGCGGCGCGTAGATGCAGCTTGAGTTCTTCATTGCGATTCATACCGATCAGCATCGCGATGGTGATCAGACTGCGGGTATGCCGAGGCAGGCCCGGGCGGGTCCAGATATCACCCCAGGCATGGCGGGTGATCATTTCCTGAAACTCCGAGTTGAACTCTGTCAGCGCATTCAGGCTGCGGTCGACATGGGCATCGCCGAGGACCGCGCGACGCACTTGCAGGCCTTCGTCATAACGTTGTTTCTCGTCCACGAGCAGCTCCTCAGATACGCTTTTCGGCCAATAGAAAGGCCAATACCCGGTCACTGAACGCAGCGCCAGCCTGGACGTTGGACAGGTGCGCGGCATAGAACTCGGCGTATTCGGCAGCCTGCACCTGCTCTTGAATAAAGTGCCCGCCCGACGGCGGCGTAACCGCATCTTCAGTGCCGCAAATCACCAGCGTCGGTACCTTGATCGACGACAACTGCTCGCGGAAATCGGCATCCCGCACCGCCGCGCAGTTGGCTGCATAGCCTTGCGGTGAAGTGGCGGCGAGCATGTCGGTGATCTGTTTGGCCTGCTGCGCATTAGCCTCAGCGAAGTCAGGAGTGAACCAGCGGGCAATCGAGGCATCGCGCAAAGCAACCATCGCCGCCGGGCCGTCGCGCAGCACGGTTTCGATCCGTGGGTTCCACACCGAAGGATCACCGATTTTCGCTGCGGTGTTGCACACCACCAGTTTGCGCAGACGCTCACCGGCATTGATCCCCAGCCACTGGCCAATCAGCCCGCCCATGGACAAACCACAGAAATGCGCACGCTCGATATGCAACGCATCCAGCAGCGCCAACACATCATGGCCCAATAGTTCGATGCTGTAAGGCCCTGGCGTGACCAGCGAACGACCGTGGCCGCGGGTGTCGAAACGCAGCACCCGGAAATGCTCGGCAAAGGCCGGGATCTGGATGTCCCACATGTGCAGATCGGTGCCCAGCGAGTTGGACAGCACCAGCACCGGCGCATCTTCCGGGCCATCGAGTTGGTAGTTCAGTTCGCCATCGGCGAGTTGTACGAATCCCACAGCAGTCTCCTTCAGGCACTCAAAGCAAAATGTTCAGCCACCGCTCGCTCGACCCAGGTACGGGCCTGACCGAGGTAATGGGCAGGGTCCAGCAGACGATCAAGTTCATCGGCCGAGAGCTCAGCGGTCACTTGCGGCTCATCGCCGAGCACCGCGCGCAAATGACGCTGCTCGGCTACCGCCCGTTTGCAGCATTGTTCAAGCAGATGGTGAGCCTTATCGCGGCCCACACGCTGGGCGAGGACGATACTCACCGCTTCGGCCAGCACCAGGCCCTGAGTCAGGTCGAGGTTTTTCGCCATTCGCCTGGCATCGACCTCCAACCCTTCGGCCACCAGCAAGGCTTGCTGCAAGGCACCGGATACCAGGCAGCAAATTTCCGGCAGGGTTTCCCATTCGGCATGCCACAGCCCCAGGCTGCGCTCATGTTCCTGGGGCATTGCGCTGAACAGCGTCGCCAGTAAACCCGGCACGCGAGTCGCGGCACCGATCAGCACCGCAGCCCCCACCGGATTGCGTTTGTGCGGCATGGTCGATGAACCGCCCTTGCCCGGCGCCGCCGGTTCGAACACTTCGCCAGCCTCGGTCTGCATCAACAGACTGATATCGCGACCGAGCTTGCCCAAACTGCCAGCGATCAGCCCCAGCACCGCCCCGAACTCCACCAGACGATCGCGCTGGGTGTGCCAAGGCTGTTCCGGTAGCGTCAGCTGCAGCTCTTGCGCAAGCGCCTCGGCAATCGGCATGGCCTGCTCACCCAGGGCCGCGAGGGTCCCGGAAGCACCGCCGAATTGCAGCACCAGCAGGCGCGGCTTGAGTTCCTGCAAACGTTGCCGGCTACGGGTCACGGCCCCCAGCCAACCGGCGATTTTCATGCCCAGGGTCACCGGCGTCGCGTGTTGCAGCCAAGTGCGCCCAGCCAGCGGTGTGGCGACATAACGTTCGGCCTGGGCCACCAGGATTTCGCCGAGTAGCGCCAATTCGCGGTCAATCAGCTGCAAGCCGCTGCGCAGCTGCAACACTAAACCGGTGTCCATCACGTCCTGACTGGTGGCACCCAAATGCACATAACGCTCAGCATCGGCGTCATGGGCGGCGATCTGTTTCCCCAATGCCTTGACCAGCGGGATCGCCGAATTCCCCGCGGTGGCAATCGCCTCTCCCAGTGCGAAGAAGTCGTAATGTTCAGCGCGGCACGCCGCTTCAATCGGCGCGACAGCGGACTGAGGAATCAGTCCAACCCGCGCCTCGGCCCGGGCCAATGCGGCTTCGAAATCGAGCATGGCCTGAACCCGGCCTTGATCGCAGAACACTTCACGCATATCGCGGGCAGTGAAATAGGCATCGAACAATTGATTGCTCGGTCGTTCACTCATAGACAATCCCTTCGAGGCGTGCACCCGAAACGGGCACACGCGGACAGATCAAAGATCGTGATGCAAATAAGCCGCCTGTTTCGGCAGGCGCAAACTGAACAGGAAGGCCACCGCCATCATCAACGTGACATACCAGTAGAAGGTGTTTTCCATGCCCAGGGTTTTCAACCCCAGGGCAACGTATTCCGCCGAGCCACCGAAAATCGCGTTCGCCACTGCATACGCCAGCCCTACTCCCAACGCCCGAACCTGGGTCGGGAACATTTCGGCTTTAACCAATCCGCTGATGGAGGTGTAGAAACTCACAATCGACAACGCCAGGGTGATCAGCACAAAGGCCAGGAACGGGTTGGTGACAGTCTTCAGGGTCAACAGAATCGGCACGGTGAACAGCGTGCCCAGCGCGCCGAACCAGAGCATCGAGTTACGCCGGCCGATTTTATCGGCGAGCATGCCGAAAAACGGCTGCATGCACATATAAAGGAAGAGCGCGCCGGTCATGATGTAACTGGCCGTCTTGACTTGCATACCGGCGGTGTTGACCAGGTACTTCTGCATATAGGTCGTGAAGGTGTAGAAAATCAGCGAGCCACCGGCGGTGTAACCGAGCACTGTAATAAAAGCCGCTGTGTGATTGCGGAACAACGCGGCGATGCTGCCAGCGTCCTTGTCTTCGCGTATTTCCTTGCTGGTGGTCTCTTTCAACGAGCGACGCAGGAATAGAGAAATCAGCGCCGCAATCGCACCGATCACGAACGGAATCCGCCAGCCGTAGGCGCGCAGTTCGTCTTCGTTGAGGATCTGCTGCAGGATCACCAGCACCGAGACCGCCAACAGTTGTCCGCCGATCAAGGTCACATACTGAAATGACGCGAAGAAGCCGCGCTGTCCCTTGAGCGCGACTTCACTCATATAGGTCGCGGTGGTGCCGTATTCACCGCCCACCGACAACCCCTGAAACAATCGAGCCACCAGCAGCAACGCTGGCGCCCAGGCGCCGATCGAGTGGTAAGTCGGCAGAAAAGCGATGACCAATGAACCGGCACACATCATCAGCACCGAGATCATCAGGGAATTCTTGCGCCCGTGCTTGTCAGCCACTCGACCGAACAGCCAGCCGCCGATAGGACGCATCAGGAACCCGGCGGCAAACACGCCAGCGGTATTGAGCAACTGCACCGTGGGGTCGTCAGACGGGAAAAATGCCGGAGCGAAATAGATCGCGCAAAAAGCGTAGACATAGAAGTCGAACCATTCGACCAGGTTACCGGAAGAGGCACCGATGATCGCAAAGATCCTTTTGTTGCGTTCTTCGCCCGTGTAGTAGCTAGTCATTGTTGTCATGGTTTTTCACTCTTTGGGGACAGTGTGAGTCTAGACATACTTTGCAACAGCCCCATTCCGTATTGGCTGAGAGATCGTTCCCACGCTCGCGCGTGGGAATGCATTCCCGTGACGCTCTGCGTTACAAGAGCGGACGCAGAGCGTCCATGGCGGCATTCCCACGCAGAGCGTGGGAACGATCACTCAGTAATCGAAAAACACCGTCTCGGCATCCGTCCCCTGCAGGATCACGTTCCACTGATAAGTGCCTGACGCATCCGCCTTGGCCAGCAGCGTACGGCGACGCTCTGCCGGGACACATTCGAGCAGCGGGTCGGCTGCGTTGGCCGGTTCGCCGTCGAAGTAGATGCGCGTCAGCAAGTGTTTGACCAGCCCGCGAGCGAACACCAGCACCACCAGATGCGGCGCCTGGGTCGTGCCATTGAGGCCCGGTACCGTGCCTGGTTTGATGGTGGTGAAACGGAAGCGCCCTTCGGCATCCACCGGCACCCGGCCAAAACCTTCGAAATTCGGGTCCAGGGCTTTGTCCTGATCGTCTTCGACATGGTCGTACTTGCCGGCAGCGTTGGCTTGCCAGACTTCCAGCATCGCGTCATTGACGAAATCGCCATTGCCATCGACGACCTGCCCGGTGATCGCCACGCGCTCGCCCAATGTCTCGGGCGTCGTCATGTCCTCACGGTTCAGCCAGGTCAGACCGATGTGGTAGTACGGGCCGACGGTGTGTGAAGTGGTCGCATTGAGCGTCATCTTATTTCTCCATCGGCGTGGCTTCGCGGCCGCGCAAAACGATGTCCCAGCGATAACCGAGGGCATAGGAAGGGATGGTTTTTTCCAGGTCGAAGCTGGCGATCAAGCGCTCTTTGGCGCGGGTATCGGGTACGCAGTTGTAGATCGGGTCATAGGCCAGCAGCGGATCGCCGGGGAAATACATCTGGGTCACCAGGCGGGTGAGGATGCTCGGGCCGAACAGCGAAAAATGGATATGCGCCGGGCGCCACGCGTTGTGGTGGTTGCCCCAAGGGTAGGCGCCAGGCTTGATGGTCTGGAACTGGTACCAGCCATCCGCGTCGGTGACGGTGCGTCCGGTGCCGGTGAAGTTCGGGTCCAGCGGTGCATCGTGCAGATCGCGCTCATGGTTGTAGCGACCGGCGGCATTGGCCTGCCAGATTTCCAGCAAGATCCCTGGCACCGGCAGGCCATCTTCATCCAGTACGCGACCGTGAATGATGATCCGCTCACCCAGTGGCTCGCCCTGGTGCTGGGCGGTGAGGTCGTTATCCTGGTCTTGCAGGTAATCAGCACCGATAGTCGGGCCGGTGATTTCCGACAACGAATGAGGCAAAAACACCAACGGTTTGGACGGCGAGCGACTGTTGGTGGATTTGTAAGCCGGGTGCAGATACTCCGGCTGGGTGCCCGCTTGGGGGCGACGGTAACCAGGCTTGTCAGTCATCGATCATTCCTCTTTTCTTGTAAGTCAGCAGCGACCTGTCAAACGCGCTCGATCGCCAAGGCCAGACCCTGACCCACGCCGACACACATGGTCGCCAGGCCTTTTTTGCCGCCGGTCTTTTCCAGATGATGCAAAGCCGTCAGCACCAATCGCGCACCGCTCATGCCCAACGGATGGCCCAAAGCGATAGCACCGCCGTTTGGGTTGACCTGCGCAGCGTCATCGGCCAGACCCAGTTCACGCAACACCGCCAAACCCTGGCTGGCGAAGGCTTCATTGAGCTCGATCACGTCAAAATCGCTGACGGCCAGACCCAGGCGCTCGGTCAATTTGCGCACCGCCGGCACCGGGCCGATGCCCATTACCCGTGGTGCGACACCGGCACTGGCCATGCCCAACACCCGGGCCCGAGCAGTCAGACCATGTTTCTTTACAGCTTCGGCCGAGGCCAGAATCAATGCCGCCGCACCGTCATTGACACCCGAAGCGTTGCCCGCGGTGACGGTTTTATCCGGACCGTTCACCGGTTTGAGTTTGCTCAGGGTTTCCAGCGAGGTGTCGGCACGTGGGTGCTCGTCCTGCTCGACCACAGTCTCGCCCTTCTTGTGGGCAATACGCACCGGGACGATTTCTTCAGCGAAGAATCCGGCGGCTTGTGCCGCCGCAGTACGTTGCTGACTGCGCAGGGCGAAGGCGTCCTGATCGGCGCGGGAAACCCGGTAATCATCGGCGACATTGTCGCCGGTCTGCGGCATCGCATCGACGCCGTATTGAGCCTTCATCAACGGGTTGATAAAGCGCCAGCCGATGGTGGTGTCCTCCAGTTTCATGTTGCGCGAGAAGGCCGCATCAGCCTTGCCCATGACGAACGGTGCGCGGGACATCGACTCGACGCCACCGGCAATCGCCAACTCCATCTCGCCACTGGCAATCGCCCGAAAGGCCGTACCGATGGCGTCCATGCCCGAAGCGCAGAGACGGTTGAGCGTCACGCCCGGAATACTCTCCGGCAAACCGGCCAACAGCAAGGCCATGCGTGCGACGTTGCGGTTGTCTTCGCCAGCCTGGTTGGCGCAGCCGAGAAACACTTCGTCCACCGCGCTCCAGTCTACCGAGGGGTTGCGTTCCATCAACGCCTTGATCGGCACGGCGGCCAGGTCGTCAGCGCGCACGGCCGACAGACCACCACCGAAACGGCCGATGGGGGTACGGATCGCGTCACAGATAAAGACTTCGCGCATCAGGCTTCTCCCGGTGTTTGGCCGTGGGCGGCTGCGGTACGCGCTTCAAGATCGCGCAAGGCGGTCAGCTCGACCTCGGTCGGTTCGGCGGTGTGTTCAACCTGATCGGCGAAGCGAATGGCCCAACCGGTAGCCGCGATCACCTGCTCACGGGTCACGCCAGGGTGCAGTGCGGTGACCACGAATTCGTGGCTGACAGCTTCCGGTTCCATGATGCACAGGTCGGTAATGATCCCCACCGGCCCGGCGCCCGGCAAGCCGAGGCGTTTGCGCGAATCGCCGCCTTCGCCATGGCCGACCGAGGTAATGAAGTCGAGTTTGTCGACAAACGAACGGGCCGATTGCTTGAGGATGATCAGCACGCTTTTCGCGGAACCGGCGATTTCTGGCGCACCGCCAGCACCGGGCAGGCGGACTTTTGGCTGGTGATAGTCGCCCACCACGGTGGTATTGATGTTGCCGAAGCGGTCAACCTGCGCGGCACCGAGAAAGCCAACGTCGATGCGCCCACCCTGCAACCAATAGCGAAAAATCTCACCGGTCGGCACGACGGTATCAGCGGTTTCCGCCAGCTCGCCATCACCGATGGACAGCGGCAGTACAGTGGGTTTAGCGCCAATCGGGCCAGACTCGTAGATCAGCACCACGTCCGGCGAGGAGGTCAACCGCGCCAGGTTGGCTGCTTTGGAAGGCAGACCGATGCCGACGAAGCACACAGAGCCGTTCTTCAAACGGCGGGCGGCGGCGACGGTCATCATTTCATTGGTGGTGTAAGCCATTATTTAGCCTCCGAAGCGCGGGCCAGTTTGGCCTGGAATTCGCTGAAGTCAGCGCTGCCATGGATGTATTCGTTGATCCAGGCGGTGAAGGTTTCACGGTCGCGGGCAATCGGGTCCCAGGCCTGGTAGAAACGGTTGTCACGCTCGCTGTAACCGTGGGCGTAGGACGGATGTGCGCCGCCTGGCACGTGGCACACAGCGCTCAGGGCCCAAGTCGGCAAGACACAGGCATTCATCGGTGCCTTCAGGTCGTCGACGATTTCTTCGACGGTGACGATGCAGCGTTTGGCCGCCAGTGCCGCTTCTTTCTGCACGCCGAGGATGCCCCAGAGCAGGACGTTGCCTTTACGGTCGGCTTTCTGGGCATGGATCACCGTGATGTCCGGGCGCACCGAAGGCACCGCCGCCAGCACTTCTCCGGTGAACGGGCAGGTCACGCTTTTAATCAGCGGGTTGACCTTCGGCAAGTCGGAACCGGCGTAGGCCCGTAATACCGCGAACGGCAGGCCGGAGGCGCCAGCAACGTAGGCATTGGCAAGGTCGGCGTGACTGTGTTCTTCGATTTCCAGCGCATGCGGCCACTGCTTCTCGACCGCGTCACGCAACCGATGCAGAGAACCGACGCCCGGGTTACCACCCCAGGAGAAAATCAGCTTGCGAGCACAACCGGCCCCAATCAACTGGTCGTAGATCAGGTCAGGCGTCATCCGCACCAGGGTCAGGTCTTTCTTGCCCTGGCGAATGATTTCATGACCTGCCGCCGTTGGAATCAGGTGAGTGAAGCCTTCGAGCGCGACGGTATCGCCGTCGTTGACGAATTGCTTCACCGCTTCGTGCAGCGAAAGGATTTCAGCCATGGGGGTGGACTCCCGAATTCAGTAAACCGACGTGGAAGAAAAGGCGCGATGAGCAGCGCCGGAGTGACTGAAGATTAAGCCTCTAAAAAACGCCAAACAATCCGATAATCGACTAAGCGTTCGATAATCGAACATATTGTTGCCTAGCTATCGGTTACGCGTTTGATCAGATTGATCGTTCCCACGCTCTGCGTGGGAATGCATCCCGTGACGCTCTGCGTCACATAACGGCGGACGCAGAGCGTCCATGGCGACATTCCCACGCAGAGCGTGGGAACGATCTGAAAAACCCTGCAGTCAGGTCGCATCCGCATGACTGACCATGCCCTTGATCACCACCGCCGTCGTCGCCAACGCTGCCGGAATCACCAGTGCCGTCAGCACTTGTTCGAAGTTCCAGCCCAGGCCCAACAGCGTCGCGCCCATCCAGGCACCGAGAATTGCGCCAAAACGACCGATACCGAGCATCCACGACACACCGGTCGCCCGACCCTGGGTCGGATAGAAGCGCGCTGCCAGCGACGGCATCGCCGATTGGGCACCGTTGACGCACATGCCGGCGACTAGCACCAGGGTCGCCAACAGTGCGATGTTGCCCAGGCTCTGCCCAACAGCGTAGGCAAAGACCCCGGCCAACAAGTAGAAAATGCCGATGACTTTGTGCGGGTTGAAGCGGTCCATCGCCCAGCCCACGACAACCGCGCTGAGCACTCCGCCAAACTGGAACAACGCACCGATGAACGCGGCCTGCTCCATACTCGCGCCGCTGTCACGCATCAGCGTCGGTAGCCAACTGGTCAACAGATAGACAATGACCAGCCCCATGAAATAGGTCAGCCATAAGAGCAAGGTTCCAGTGCTGTAGGTACCGGAAAAAATCACCGCGAACACATTGCGGGCTTTCACGGTTTTCTGTTCTGGCACGCTGAAGCTGGCGGCCTGAGCGACGGTGGCCGGATCGATTGGCGCCAGCGCGTTGCGGACTTTGTCGGTGCCGCGATTACGCACCACCAGATACCGCGCTGACTCCGGCAGCCAGAGCAACAGGACCACGGTCAGAATTAACGGCAAAATCCCGCCGAGCATCAGCAGGCTGTGCCAGCCGAACGCCGGAATCAGTTTCGCCGAAATGAAACCGCCACCGGCCATGCCCAGGTTGAACCCGCAAAACATGCTGGTGACCAACAGCGACTTGTGCCGCTCGGGGGTGTATTCGGACAGTAGCGTGGTGGCATTCGGCATACCCGCGCCCAATCCCAACCCGGTCAAAAAGCGCAGTATCAACAGTTGGTCAACATTGCTGCTGTAGGCCGATGCGAGACTGAACACGCCGAACAACAGCACCGCCCCCACCAGAACGACTTTGCGACCAAAGCGGTCGGCCAGCGGGCCGGAGCCCAGAGCGCCGAAGACCATGCCGATCAGTGCAGCGCTCATCACCGGGCCGAGGCTGGCGCGATCGATCCCCCAATCCTGCGACAGCGCTGGCGCAATGAAGCCCATGGCCGCGGTGTCCAGGCCATCGAGAAAGACAATCAGAAAACACAGGATCACCACCCGCCACTGGTAGCGAGACAGCGGTTGGGTATTGATAAAGGACTGCACATCAAGGCAGTTCCCTACAGCAGACTGAGGCTGATTCATTATTTTTATTCCACACAGGATGCGCAGGCGAACAGATGCCGACAACGGTCAGCGATTTCACAAATGGAGCAATACCGGAGTCAGGCGACCCGGGCTCGAAGGCAGAACCGGTGCAGGCAACGGCAGGCGGAGAAAGTGCTCATGGCGGGGGTGGCCTCTTCATTATTATTGGGTCGTCGTCCGGCTGATGGCAGATGACCAACAACGCCGGATGACGCTGCCGCGACATTAATGAAGCAAGGGAAACAGCGTCAATTCGCCAAACCCGTATCTGTTCGGTAAACGCACAGATACGGACCTGTAGAACCTAGGCAAACAACTGCGCGCTCAGATCGCGACTGGCGCTCAGCAGGCCAGGCAGAAAACGCTGTTCAAGCTCATTGCGGCTCACGCGTCCGGCGTGGGTGCTGACGTTCAACGCGGCAAGTACTTGCCCGGAAGCGTCGTACACCGGTACGGCGATGGAACGCAGGCCCTGCTCGAGCTCCTGATCGACGATGCACCAGCCTTGCTGACGGACCTGTTGCAGACATTCGAACAGCGCTTCGGGGGTGTGCAAGGTGCGACTGGTCTTGGCTTGCAACTCGGCATGATCGAGATAGTCGTGAAGCGAAGCGTCGTCCAGCGCTGCCAGCAGGATCCGTCCCATGGAGGTACAGTAGGCCGGCAGACGTCCGCCCACCGACAGATCAACGGAGATGAGTCGTTGAGTCGTTGCCGAGCGGGCGATATACAAAATATCATCGCCCTCCAGCGTGGCCATGTTGCAGGCCTCATGAAGCTGCTCGCTCATGCGGTCCAGATAAGGCTGGGCCGAAACCGCCAGCGGCGTCGAGGACAGGTAGGCGTGGCCCAGGGTCAGCACCTTGGGCAACAGCGAATAGGTGCGCCCATCGGTGGTCGCATAACCGAGCTTGATCAAGGTATGCAGACAACGGCGCACCGCCGCCCGGGGAATTTCCGTGCGATGGCTGATCTGGGCAATGGTCAGATGGCGTTTGCGCTCCTGGAAGGCCTGCACCACAGCCAGACCACGCGCCAGTGAGGTCATGAAATCCGGGTCGCCGGTAAATGCCTGGATCCGCTTGGCCGGTGAGGCAACGATTGGCGGGGCCACTGAAGCGAAAGAATTGCGCAATTGATCGTTCATTTCAGGTCCTTTTCACCTGGATCGGCTTCTATTACAGGCTGCTGCGCAGTGCATATACAAGCTACGGGCAGTCAACGTTGGGCGATTATCGAACCATCAATCGATAATCGCAATTGCACCCTATCGCCGAAGCGACGGATTTCTTCTCAGGCACAGTCATGCCGGGAACCGCTGATTTACAGGAGCTCACACTTTCTGGATGAGCCGGCATCCCCCCTGGAAGCCAGCTTCTTGCCCCCCTTACAACTTGTACGTTTTGTTGTCGTCAGAAAACAGAAAGCAACACTGCGCCAGCAAAGAGTCCACTTGCCGATAAAACTTCCCAGTAACAAAACCATCATACAAAGTTGACGGTTTTTAACTTCTTGGCGATAGTGTTATTCAGATCGACCGTTATAATGCATTCTGTGTGGCGCGCGGTTTCTCTACGCCATCGGATTCAATCATCAGGCTACGCACGGTCCCATGGCGTATCCTGTAGCAACCGCCTGGCGGCTCATTCAAATATCAGCCGCGGCGCTTGCAAAAAAAAAAAAGAAAACTGTTTCACGGCAGCTGTTCTTCTCTGGTGCCGTGGCCGCATGCAACAAGGACGCTGTTTAGCGGATCGCTGCCAAAGCCGAGACCTTTATTGGCCGGATCTGTGACAGGATTTGATAAACATCAACGTTGTATTGCGTATCACCAGAATTTATCTCAACTCGATTAGGTAACAATGTGACGAAAGACGAACTGCGCGCGGAACTTGAGCGCCAGGAACAACGTTACAAGGATGTTTACGGCGGGGAGGTCACCACCTACGCCGCCCAGCCTGAACCAGAACGCAAGCCATGGCGTAAACGCGCCAGCATTCTCGACCAGGCGTTTACTCAAGAACTGCAGAAAATGGAAAAGGAACTCAAAGCCGAAGAGCGATGACCGCTCAGGCTTGAATCCTTCAGGGCTGGTCACGTCCCTGCCAGATAAAAGCTGGCCGGATCGTCGCCCCTATACTGCTCGCTACAAGCAAGCGGTTGCCACCTCAGCCCAACCGGATGAGGCAAATGGCTCATGGCTAGCCCTCCAGCTGAAATTTCATATAACTTTTTCGGCTTCTCACTGACTCAAGAAAACCTCCAGCCATTCGATCATCGCCAACAAAATCAATGGCTTGCCTAGCCCTGCAAAAACCACGGTTTTAGGGTCCTCCTACACACTAATTCGTTGAAGAATGTTGCCGATGAGCAGCTAGTGCATTGATTACCAGTGTTTTCTGGCATAATCGCGCCCCCTTACGACCGGGTCAGAAAACCTTCATGATCGATTTATTCAGCGGACTGGATGCTTGGGTGCTTGTGAGCCTCTTGCTCGCCCTGGCCTTTGTCCTCGCCTTCGAGTTCATCAACGGCTTTCATGACACCGCTAACGCGGTGGCCACTGTCATCTACACCAAAGCCATGCCGCCCCATCTGGCAGTATTCTTTTCCGGTGTATTCAACTTCTTCGGTGTATTGCTGGGCGGGGTCGGCGTGGCCTATGCAATCGTCCACTTACTGCCGGTGGAGCTGTTGATCAATGTGAACACCGGCCACGGGCTGGCGATGGTGTTCTCGTTGCTCGCCGCCGCCATTACCTGGAACCTGGGCACCTGGTACTTCGGTATCCCGGCCTCCAGCTCGCATACCCTGATCGGTTCGATCCTCGGTGTGGGCGTGGCAAACGCACTGCTCAACGATATCCCGCTGGCGGATGGCGTGAACTGGCAGAAAGCGATTGATATCGGCTCATCGCTGGTGTTTTCGCCCGTAGCCGGCTTCATCGTGGCCGGCCTGGTGCTGGTAGGTCTGAAATGGTGGCGTCCGCTGTCAAAGATGCACAAGACCCCGGACCAACGCCGCCAGATCGATGACAAGAAGCATCCGCCGTTCTGGAACCGTCTGGTACTGGTCGTTTCCGCGATGGCTGTAAGTTTTGTGCACGGCTCCAACGATGGTCAAAAAGGCATAGGCCTGATCATGCTGGTGCTGATCGGCATCGTTCCGAGCCAGTTCGTTCTCGATCTGGGCAGCACCACTTACCAGATCGAACGCACCCGTGACGCGACTTTGCACCTGAGCCAGTTCTATCAGCGCAACAGCGATTCTCTGGGGGAATTCCTGGCGCTGGGCAAAAGCGTTAAAGACGACTTGCCGGGGGAATTCCGCTGCAACCCGCAACAGACCGAACCGACCATTTCCGCCCTCCTGAGCACTCTCAAAGGTGTCGCTGACTATCACTCGCTGCCGGCCGAAAGCCGCATCGAAGTACGCCGCTACCTGCTTTGCCTGGACGATACGGCGAAGAAAGTCGGCAAGTTGCCGAGCCTCGATGCCCGTGAAAAAGCCGACCTGGACAAACTGCGTAAAGACCTGACCGCCACCACCGAGTACGCACCTTTCTGGGTGATTCTCGCGGTTGCACTGGCCTTGGGCCTGGGCACCATGATCGGCTGGAAACGTGTGGTGCTGACCATTGGTGAGAAGATCGGCAAGCAAGGCATGACCTATGCCCAGGGCATGTCGGCGCAAATCACCACTGCCTGCGCCATCGGCATGGCCAACATCTTCGCCTTGCCAGTGTCGACTACCCATGTGCTGTCCTCAGGGGTTGCCGGGACCATGGTCGCCAACAAGAGCGGTCTGCAAAGCGGAATGGTGAAGACCATCCTGCTGGCCTGGGTCCTGACCCTGCCTGCGACGGTGGCCCTGTCGGCCGGTTTGTTCTGGCTGGCCTCGAAAGTCCTCGGCAGCTGATTTTCAACCTGCTGCAAAAAAGGTGCGATCCGTTTGGATCGCACCTTTTTTTATGCCGATGGGAATGTGTTCAGCCCTGAAAAATCGCAGCCTGCGGCAGCTCCTACAGGGGAGCGCGTGCATTTGAGATCAGGCCGGCCGGCAGGCCGCCTCGCTTTTGATCTTGATGCACCGCCCCCTCGAGAGGCCGAGAGGAGGTTCTGCGCAGTGGGCAACCCGGCATGGATGCCGGGTTAGCCGCCCCCGGCCATGGATGGCCGATGGCGGCGGGCCCACGGAGCAGGACCGGAGCGAGGGTATGCCGAGCCTAGGCGAGGCACCGAACGAAAGGGGCAAGAGCGCTTTGGTTACTTTGGACTGGGCCGGCACTCCGGATTTTCCAAAGTGACCCGCCGTAAGGGCGGAACCCTAAGTGGCTGTTACCGCAGAAATGGATATGTACACCAGCAAGAGCCAGACCGGCTGTCAGGCCGCCGCGAGCAAGCTCGGCTTCTACATTGATCGGTGTATCGCGCACAAAAAAAAAAGGGCGACCGAAGTCGCCCAAAATGCCTTGCGTGCTCGTGTACCGGAAAGACTTAAGGCTTTTTGCGCTTATGTGCGTCTTTCCAGATGAAAAATCCAAAACCGGCAAAAAACAGAACCATGAGGCCGACTGTCGACACTCCGGCGATCACTACATTGTCGAAAAACATGACTGGCCTCCTGCACTTGCCCTGTTGCGATGGGGCTAAGTTAACCAATCGGGCGCAGGAGAAAATTGACCGGGATCAATAGCGCCCGAAACAGGGCGTAAAGGAGGGAAATAAATGACCTGCATCAATGGATGCTGGGTGTTTCAACGCTTCTTCGGTTTGTTTTTTGGCTTTTTCTTGGGTTTCCCCAACGGCATGGCCTGCTCGAATGCCTGGCGCACTTCGTTCAGACGCTTTTCATTGAGGTCATGCACGCGTTTGGCACGTTCGGAGTTCAGGTCTATCAGCTTGTCGTCTTGGCTCATGGCGTTGATTGCATCGTCTGGCTGTCGGTCGAATTCAGGCGCAGCAGTGACGCAATAACCGCACTGCACGCCGGGGTCTGCCAATAATGCGGTGTGATGCGGGCGCTGACCAGTCGAGAGATTGACATGAGCTCAATAATAGATGTGTCGACAAGATGTTTTCGACCCGCGCCTGCGATATCAGGCAGGCGAGCGGGATGATCAATGGCAGATTGCTCTCCAAGCGCAACAGGTCAAACCTCGACATCCACCCACAAACCCTGACGCGGTTGTTCGTCCATCAACGGCACTACGGGGACGGTGTTGTCCGCATTCAGTTCATTGCCAGGCACCGCCAAGTGCTCGTCAGAATCTTCTTCGGCTTCACGGCGGCGCTTGTTTCGCTCTTGCTGGCGCCGCTGTTCTTCGCGCAACAACATAGCTGAATGCTCGGCATCGCGCTTCGGCAGGTCGATGGTGCTTTCACTGGAGCTCGGTTCCACCGGCACGACAGGCGCAATATCCGGTCTGGGCCGGACAGGATCCTGTTGAGAGGTGATCGGCACGGAACTCAAGGGGAGCATCGGTGGCAGCATAATTAATAGTCTCCTGTCAGCAGGCTGTCGGCCGCCGGGGTAACGACTTGAGCCATCGGTCGCAAACTTGTGACCCGGTCGTCGCCACTCATGCCCTGCATCTCGGCGAATGCCTTAATGCGCTACCTTCCACGCTTATTAGTTTTTATGAGAGTCCTTTGGCTCTGAAGGCGTCGATCCGTTAAGATAGTCGGCTTTTTCAAGGCGGGAGTCAGGCAGCATGGCGCAGCAGTATCAACCGGGGCAACGCTGGATTAGTGACAGCGAAGCCGAGCTAGGTTTAGGCACCGTTCTGGCACAGGACGGTCGCTTGCTGACCGTGCTCTATCCGGCCACTGGCGACACTCGTCAGTATGCGCTTCGGAATGCGCCCCTCACTCGCGTGAGGTTCTCGCCGGGTGACATGATCACTCACTTCGAAGGCTGGAAAATGACCGTGCGCGAAGTCGACGACCTCGACGGCCTGCTGGTCTACCACGGGCTCAACGCGCAGAACGAAGTGGTTACCCTGCCGGAAACCCAACTGTCGAACTTCATCCAGTTCCGCCTGGCCAGCGACCGGCTGTTCGCCGGGCAAATTGACCCGCTGGCGTGGTTCTCCCTGCGTTACCACACCCTCGAACACACCAGCCGCCAGCTGCAATCGTCGCTCTGGGGCCTGGGTGGCGTGCGTGCGCAACCGATCGCGCACCAGCTGCACATCGCCCGTGAAGTCGCTGACCGTATCGCGCCGCGGGTTCTGCTGGCCGACGAAGTAGGCCTGGGCAAGACCATCGAAGCCGGTCTGGTGATCCATCGTCAACTGCTCTCGGGCCGCGCCAATCGTGTGCTGATCCTGGTTCCGGAAAACCTTCAGCACCAGTGGCTGGTGGAAATGCGACGCCGCTTCAACCTGCAGGTTGCGCTGTTCGATGCTGAACGCTTTATCGAAAGCGATGCTGCCAACCCGTTCGAAGACACTCAACTGGCGCTGGTGGCGCTGGAGTGGCTGGTTGAAGACGAGAAGGCTCAGGACGCGCTGTTCGCTGCCGGCTGGGACCTGATGGTAGTCGACGAAGCCCACCATCTGGTCTGGCACGAAGACCAGGTCAGCCCGGAATACGCACTGGTCGAGCAACTGGCTGAAGTCATTCCCGGCATTTTGCTGCTCACCGCAACCCCGGAGCAGCTGGGTCAGGACAGCCACTTTGCTCGTCTGCGCCTGCTCGATCCGAACCGCTTCCATGACCTGAACGCGTTCCGCGCCGAAAGCGATAACTATCGCCCGGTGGCCGAAGCCGTTCAGGAGCTGCTGGATCATGGCCGTTTGTCCCCGGCCGCGCACAAAACCATTCAAGGATTCCTCGGCGACGAAGGTGAAGCCCTGCTCGCTGCCGTCAACGATGGAGACGCTGAAGCCAGCGCCCGTCTGGTCCGTGAGCTGCTGGACCGCCACGGCACCGGCCGCGTACTGTTTCGCAATACCCGCGCCGCCGTACAGGGCTTCCCGGAGCGCAAGCTGCATCCATACCCGCTGCCGTGCCCGGACGAATACCTCGAGCTGCCGCTGGGCGAACACGCCGAGCTGTACCCGGAAGTCAGCTTCCAGGCCCAGCCGGACGCCAACGAAGAAGAGCGCTGGTGGCGCTTCGACCCGCGGGTCGAATGGCTGATCGACACGTTGAAGATGCTCAAGCGCACCAAAGTACTGGTGATTTGCGCCCATGCCGAAACCGCAATGGACCTGGAAGACGCCCTGCGCGTGCGCTCCGGCATCCCGGCCACGGTCTTCCACGAAGGCATGAATATCCTGGAGCGTGACCGCGCTGCGGCCTACTTCGCCGATGAAGAGTTCGGCGCTCAGGTACTGATCTGTTCGGAAATAGGCAGTGAAGGCCGCAACTTCCAGTTCTCCCATCATTTGGTTCTGTTCGATCTGCCGTCGCACCCGGACCTGCTGGAACAGCGGATCGGCCGTCTGGACCGGATCGGCCAGAAACACGTCATCGAGCTGCACGTGCCATACCTGGAAACCAGTCCGCAAGAGCGCTTGTTCCAGTGGTACCACGAAGCGCTGAATGCCTTCCTCAATACCTGCCCGACCGGCAACGCCCTGCAGCATCAGTTCGGCCCGCGCCTGCTGCCGCTGCTCGAAAGCGCCGATGACGGCGAATGGCAAGTCCTGATCGACGAAGCGCGCGCAGCTCGTGAGCATCTGGAAAGCGAGCTGCACACCGGTCGCGACCGTTTGCTGGAGCTCAACTCCGGTGGCGCCGGCGAAGGTGATGCGCTGGTCGAGGCGATCTTCGAACAGGACGATCAGTTCGCCCTGCCGATCTACATGGAAACCCTGTTCGACGCCTTTGGCATCGACAGCGAAGACCATTCGGAAAACGCCCTGATCCTCAAACCAAGCGAAAAAATGCTCGACGCCAGCTTCCCGCTGGGCGACGACGAAGGCGTGACCATCACCTACGACCGCAACCAGGCACTGTCTCGCGAAGACATGCAGTTCATTACCTGGGAACACCCGATGGTGCAAGGCGGCATGGACCTGGTGCTGTCCGGTTCGATGGGCAACACCGCTGTCGCGCTGATCAAGAACAAGGCGCTCAAACCAGGCACCGTGTTGCTGGAACTGCTCTACGTCAGCGAAGTGGTTGCTCCACGCTCGCTGCAACTGGGTCGTTACCTGCCCCCGGCCGCCCTGCGCTGCCTGCTCGATACCAATGGCAATGACTTGTCGACCCGGGTTTCCTTCGAGACCTTGAACGACCAGTTGGAAAGCGTGCCACGAGCCAGCGCCAACAAGTTTGTCCAGGCCCAGCGCGATCAGCTGACGCCAAGGATCAACGCTGGCGAAGAGAAGATCACGCCTCGCCACGCCGAACGGGTTGCTGAAGCGCAACGTCGTCTGGCTGCCGATACCGACGAAGAACTGGCGCGTCTGACCGCGTTGCAAGCGGTCAACCCGACTGTGCGCGACAGCGAGCTGGTCGCCCTGCGCCGGCAACGCGAGCAAGGCCTGGCCATGCTCGACAAAGCGGCATTGCGTCTGGAAGCGATTCGGGTGTTGGTGGCGGGCTAATTAGCCCTCTTCTCCCCCCGAAAAAACAGGCTCGCGTAATGCGGGCCTTTTTATTACCAGTGAAAAACCGTCCGTAGATCGTTCCCACTCTCTGCGTGGGAATGCATCTCGTGACGCTCTGCGTCACCCCCAAAGCGGACGCAGAGCGTCCATGGCGGCATTCCCACGCAGGAGCGTGGGAACGATCTAAGACACCAGCCAAAGAAAGGTCGGGATCGCCAGCACCCGGCGAATCGGCCGATCAACCCGCGCCTGGGAAACCGGAACGGCTTCTGCCGCAGCAGGCCTCGCACCGGCTTATTCCTAAACGCTCTTGAGCCCATTACAAAATCATTGACATTAATGTGCCACTACCGCTTGCGGTCTGTGCACGCCCTCTATACTCCAGGCATTCGCCAGTGGCTATGGCACTCACGCGGGATGACACAGTGACGGGGCATGCTATGGATTGGCTTGGTTTGCATTTTATTGCCGAGCTTCCAGAGAGTGGACAGGTAGTACTTAATTGCACTCATAACCCCTTTCTGGTGCTGTTCGCTTACCTGGTCGCATGTGCGGCCAGCTTCGCCGTTGTGGACGTGGCCGAACGGGTTGGCCACGTGGAAAAACCCGCCTCCCAACGACTCTGGCGCGGGGTCGGAACATGCTGTCTGGCCGGTGGTATCTGGGCCACACACTTCATCAGCATGCTGGCGTTCCAGGCACCGATTGAAATCCATTACGATCTGCCGATTACCCTTTTCTCGCTACTGATCGCCTTGATTGCATCGTTGCTGGCGATGAATACCCTCAGTCACGCGCACCTGCGTATCAGGCAGTACGTGCAAGCGTCGGTGTGGATGGGCCTGGGGATCAGCACCATGCACTACACAGGCATGGCAGCGATGAACTCGAATGCGACTGCCTACTACCAACCCACGCTGTTTGGCTTATCCATCGTGATCGCCATTGGCGCCAGCCTCGCAGCCTTGTTGCTCTCGCGTTATCTGCGCAATGGCAGCGGCATGCTCCACCAATTGCTCAAATGCACCGCCAGCCTGCTCCTGGGAGCCGGAATCGTCTGCATGCACTACACAGGCATGTGGTCACTGTCCCTCGTGCTGCCCGTCGGGGCTCTCCAGCAACTCTCCATCGACAACAACCACATGCAGCTGGGCCTGACTGTTGCCGTCATCACCCTGCTGATCACCGGCAGCAGTATCAGCGCCGCACTTGCCGACAAAAAACTGCAAAACAAGGAGCACGACCTTTGCCGGGTCAACGCGCTGCTCAGCCAACTGGATCAGGCTCGCATGTCGTTGCAGCAAGTGGCCCATTACGACCCCTTGACCAACCTGATCAATCGCCGCGGTTTCAACCAGATCTTCGCCGAGAAAATCATCGAGAAAAGCACCGGCGGCGGCATGCTGGCGGTGATCTTTCTGGATATCGATCACTTCAAGCGCATCAACGACAGCCTCGGTCATGACGCCGGCGACGAGTTGCTGAAAGTCATCGCCAGCCACATCAAAAACGCGACCCGCAGCCATGACGATGTGGTTGCACGCTTTGGCGGTGACGAATTCTGCATCCTGATCAGCCTACACAATCGCGATGAAGCACGGCACATGGCACAACGCATCATGCAAAAAATGAAGGAGCCCATCGAGTTGGCCGGGCGGCGCATGGTCATGACCACCAGCATCGGTATCAGCCTGTTTCCCGACGATGGAAAGACCTGCGAGGAGCTACTGAAAAATGCTGACCTGGCGCTGTACCAATCCAAAGGCAACGGCCGCAATGGCTTGCACTTCTTCAGTTCCAACCTGAAAACCAAGGCCACCCTCGAACTGCAACTCGAAGAAGAGCTGCGCAACGCACTGCGCGATGACTCCGGACTGACGCTTTACTACCAACCGATACTTGACCTCAAAAGCGGTCAGGTCACCAAGCTTGAGGCGCTGGTTCGCTGGCAACATCCGGTGTACGGCTTGTTGGCGCCCGATCGGTTCATTGGCATTGCCCAAGCCAACGGACTGATCGCTGAGCTGGACAATTGGGTCCTGCGCAAAGCCTGCAAGGACTTGAGTACGCTTTCCAGACATGGCTGTGAAAAGCTGAAAATCGCCGTGAACTGCTCGGCCCTGAACCTGGCCCGCGAAGAACTCGTCGATGAAATCGAAAGTGCGTTACGAGCCGCCGGCGTTGCCCCGCAACGGCTGGAACTGGAGGTCACCGAAAACGCCCTGATGGGCAGTATCGCCAACACGCAGGTGCTGCTGCGCCAGATTCGCGCCCTCGGCGTCTCGCTGTCGATCGACGATTTCGGCACGGGTTATTCGTCCCTGGCCTATCTCAAGCGCTTACCGCTGAACACCTTGAAAATCGACCGTTCCTTCATCCAGGACATCCCTGAGTCGACCCAGGACATGGAGATCGTCCAGGCCATTATCGTCATGGCCCATACCCTGCATTTGCAGGTGGTCACCGAAGGTGTCGAAACCGAGCAGCAATACGAATTCCTCAACCATTACGGTTGCGATTTCGTTCAAGGCTACCTAGTGAGCCGCCCGATTGCGCTGGATGAGTTGGGCCCGGTGCTAAACGAAATCAACCAGCGTAAACACCACTGTCCGGCCACCCTCAATCTTCTGAACGTTGCTCGCGGTACAGATGGACTAACGTCGCGGGATCTTTTTCCAGATAGCCTTGGCCACCATGCAGGCGCATCAGCTGTGCAGCCAGTCCGCTGATGGGCGTTGCCGAACCCTGCTCGCGGGAAAATTTCACTGCCGTGTCCAGGTCCTTGAGTAATGTGCGCACGTGCCATTTCACCGGTTCGAAACGGCTTTCAGCCATTTGCGGGGCAAGGATCTGCAGCGGTCTGGAATCGGCAAAACCACCGGCCAACGCCTCGGCGATCAACCTTGCATCGACACCCGAGCGCTCCGCCAGGGCCACTACCTCAGCGATCACCAGCGCATTGCACGCGACAATCATCTGATTGCAAGCCTTGGTCACCTGACCCGCGCCAACAGCGCCCATGTGAGTGACCCGCTGCCCCAGGCTCGAGAGGATTGGCCGCACGCGCTCAAGATCCGCCGCATCGCCACCGACCATGATCGCCAGGCTGCCTGACTCGGCCCCCGAGGTACCGCCCGAGACCGGCGCATCCAGCCAGCTCATGCCCGTCGCGCTCAGCAACTGTGCGGCCATTTCCCGGGTGGCGGTCGGCTCCAGACTGGAGAAGTCCACCAGCAATTTCCCGGCCATTGCCCCCTGTGCCACGCCAGCCGTGCCGAACACCACCTCTCGCACCACGGCCGTATCGGCCAGGCACAGCATCACCACATCGGCCTGCTGGCACAGTTCAGCAGGTGTGGAGACTTGCTGCGCTCCGGCCTCGACCAGCGGCGCGCATTTTTGCGGATTGCGGTTCCACACTGTCAGCGGATAGCCCGCTGCCAACAATCGTCGGCACATCGGCAAGCCCATCAAACCGATGCCGGCAAACGCCAGGGAAGGTAACTCAGCACTCATAAATTACTCCTGCCCAATTAAAGAACGCCGAATATTGGCCGATTCAACATGATTCAGGAAAGGATTCCCCCTGGCGTACCTAAGGTTGAACCCTATCGCTCGGGTCAAAGTCGCACTGTAAAGTCGCAAGATCCCATTCCGTGATGGCTCGATGACATCTCGTCACCGAGCCGACCAGTCCAAGTACGTGGCGCACAATGACTTCTAAAAACAACCCTGCCAACGATATATCCGAATTGACGCTCATATCCCCGGATAAACCCTCAGGGTCGAAACCATTGACCAGCCCGCGTCCCCTCGCGAGCCAACAGTACCTGTACTACACCGAGACCAATACCGATCGCATCCTCGACAACCTCGATGGCCTGCGCGACATGGTGTTCCCGCGTGCACCGCACCTTGAAGACGACAATGAACTGCGCCGTGAACAGGAATTTCCTTCGGTCTGCCTGATCGGCCTGGGCCGCTGCGGATCGAACATTGCTCTGGACGTAGCGGAGCTGGTGTACAACGCCCGCAAGTTCTACCTGAACGAATTCAACAACGAAGACAAGCCTTACGCCGACAAGGGCTACAGCCCTGCGCAGTGGATCCGTAACAACCTGCGCCTGGGCCCGAACAAAGCCACCAAACCGGTGTTTCTGGTCGAGCCATTGGTCATGCTGGGCGACCTGGACAAAGACATTGCCGGTCGCATCCGTTTTTCCCGTAAAGGCGAAAAAAGCGGATTCCTGCGCGACTACAGCAAAATGAAAATCATGGACCTTTCGGAAGTCCACGCAGGCGGTGCCGGTAACGCACCGATCCTCGGTCAGTACCTGGCGAAGATCATCCTCAACAAGGACACCCAGCGCTTTTCAAGCCCCGACTGGAAAATGATCCACTCCTACCTGATCGACTCTTGCGGGATCAAGGCCAACCAGTCGCGCCTGTACTTCTCGATCTTCAGCGCAGGCGGAGGTACGGGCTCGGGCATGGCCTCGGAGTTCGGCCTGGCCCAGCAATACTCGTACATGAACAAGACGTTCGACACCAAACCGGTGGACGAACATGACAGCAAGAGCGGCCACTCCTTCGTATTCGAACCGATCTTCACCAGCGGCATTTGCGTACTGCCGAACATTTCCGATCACCGTAGTGAAATGTCCGAAGCGCTGCACATCAACGCCGGTCGTTTGCTTTGCAAATACCTGTCGGAGGAATGGGACTTCTCCTACAACTTCGACAATGAAGACAGCAGTGAAGCCAGCGTCATGGGCCGGATCCGTCCGTGGAACGCAATGATGCTGATCTCCAACGACATCATGCGTTACGCCGAGGAAAGCGATGACGGCAACATCCAGAACATTGATGTCAATGCCATGGAAAAGCACGCCAACCAGTACATCTCTCAGCAGATTTTCAACATTCTCACCGCCCAGGCCGTGACCACCGACTACGACCAGAACTACTTCCGTCGGGCCGGTATCGACATTGGCGAAACCATTCGCCTGGACGCCAACGATCTGTTCATGAGTCTGGCCGGCCCGGTGGCCATTGCCTACGCGGAATCCGTGGTACCGGAATCCCCGGCGCCGTCGAGCGACAAATTCAAAGTCTTCGAGAAAGAGCCGCAACGTCTGAACATCGACGACCTGTTCTTCCGCTCCATCGACTTGCCGCACTTCAACAAGGTTACCCAGGCCATCGAAGGCATCAGCCTGCTGCCGATTGAATCCAAGCGCTATCGCGCGTCGCTGGAGCAGTACAAGAATTCGGGTTACGACGCTGCGGCGCTGCACGATCTGCACTTCTTCAAGAACTGCTCCTCGGTGGTATCGATCGTATCCTTGCCCAAGGATTACAAGCTGTCGTACATGGATCTGAACCGGTTGAAGACCCACCTCAACAGCCTGTTCCCCAACACCACGCTCAAGCGTTATGCCCTGGTGATCGGTGCCTCGGCCAACTTGTCGCTGACCACGTTGATCGCCAAGAGCCCGTGCCTCTCCGACGACTTCCTGACCTTGATCGTGGCCTTCATCAAGCGGTGCTTTGCGCGTAATCCGTACCGTTTCGATGACACGCTGGACAACTCGATCCTCGACTTCATCATCAATGAAGCGTTCGACGAAGACCTCATCGACGATCTGCTCAACGAATTCGAAAACCCGGCAAAAATCCTCGATACCAACTGGTACGCGATCAAGCCGATGTATGAGAAAAAGTACCGCGAGCTGATCAACGACAAGGACAAGTTCGTCTCGATCAATGACATCCGCCTGTCTCGCGATTGCGTGAAAAAGGCCATCAAGTACCTGCGCGAGATCTATCGCCATCGCATCGGCAAGACCAAGGTTATTTCTCTGAATAACCATACGGGCAAGACAGCTAACTGAAATCGCGCGGTTGATCGTTCCCGCGCTCCCGCGTGGGAATGCATACCGTGACGCTCTGCGTCACCGCTGAGACGGACGCGGAGCGTCCAATGAGGCGTTCCCGCGCAGAGCGTGGGAACGATCTCTACAGGCACACTCACTCGCACTTTGGCCAAACCAGTCAACCAGATTGAGGGCTTTGACCATTGCCCCATTCGCCGCCCAGCGCCAGTATTTGCCGGCTTTTTCTACAGTCCTCCCCAATAAAAACAAAGACAAAAGACTGAGGGATTCTGGCGATGCACGGCTATACGACTGCACTTTTATACATTAATCGGCAAACGGTCGATTCGCCCCCCATGGGCAATCCGACGACGCTCAATGTCTGCGCGAACAACTGCGACCGGCATGCTTTGCCAGTTGCTCACAACCTGAAACAATTAAGCGACACTGGCTTTGTTCCGCCAACTGTTCCGCCCCTCAGTATTTTTATCGCCAGCCTCGATCAGATGGGGCGTTTCTCTACGGCACCGTGCCATCACTCAGATCGCAGTTACTCACCTACACACTTTTACGCTCCGAATGACAGCACCAATCTGGTGCGATCATTCAGGGCCGTGCCCTTTCCTGGATCAAAATCCAGGGCGAAACGACCACTGCCCACAACTGTGGATCGCGCTCCAGAAGATCCTGGGCCCGCGACGCAGAGACCTTTGCAAGCACATCACTGGTCAACCAGGCAGCCACTTTCTCGGCCTGATTCTCGGCCACCGCCTCTGCAACTGCGATCAAATCCAGAGAGGTATCGACCCACAATAGGGCACCCTTGGCAAAGAACGGCTCAAGCTCCTTCCAGGTAATCGATGCGGTTTCTCCAAGCAGTTTGGCATAGAGGGTGCTAGGTTCTTGAGTCATGGGTCTCACCAGGAAAAAAATCGGCGCAATGATAACGCCGGTGACCAGGCAGAAAAACCCAGTTGCAAATGAGTGACTGATCGAAAAGTTCAGGAATGCCAAGGATTGCCGCTCAATTCAGGCAAAATCCCCGCCGCAATTCTGTCTTTTTCTGTCAATTAAGCGACACACCCGGGTTTTGCCCCCAGCAGCCAGCTTTCCAAGCGAATGACCGGCGCTCTACACTGTACCGGTACAGTTGCCGGGGGCATTTCCGGAGAGATACTCAAATTATCTAATCCGGTTCTGCAGCTATGGCCGCCAGGACTATAAAAACTACAACAGCAAGAGTGGAGCACTATGAATAAGGCTACTAAGCAGATTTCCAGACTGTTTGCCGCTATGGTTCTGGCCGGGGTTGCCAGCCATTCGTTCGCAGCTGACACCATCAAGATCGGCATCGCCGGCCCTAAAACCGGCCCGGTCACTCAATACGGCGACATGCAGTTCATCGGTGCCAAAATGGCCATCGAGCAGATCAACGCCAAGGGCGGTGTCGACGGCAAGATGCTCGAAGCCAAGGAATACGACGACGCGTGCGACCCTAAACAAGCCGTGGCCGTCGCCAACAAAGTGGTCAACGATGGTGTGAAATTCGTTGTCGGCCACCTGTGCTCCAGCTCCACTCAACCGGCTTCGGACATCTACGAAGACGAAGGCGTGATCATGATCACCCCGGCCGCCACCAACCCGGACATCACCACCCGTGGTTATAAACTGGTGTTCCGCACCATCGGTCTGGACAGTGCCCAGGGCCCTGCCGCCGGCAACTACATCGCCGACCACATCAAGCCGAAAATCGTTGCCGTGCTGCACGACAAACAGCAGTACGGTGAAGGCATCGCCACCGCCGTGAAGAAAACCCTCGAAGGCAAAGGCGTCAAGGTTGCCGTGTTCGAAGGCCTCAACGCCGGTGACAAGGACTTCTCCTCGATCATCCAGAAGCTCAAGCAAGCCAACGTCGACTTCGTCTACTACGGCGGCTACCACCCGGAACTGGGCCTGATCCTGCGTCAGTCCAAGGAAAAAGGCCTGAACGCCAAGTTCATGGGGCCGGAAGGCGTCGGCAACGACTCCATCTCGCAGATCGCCCAGGACGCTTCCGAAGGCCTGCTGGTGACCTTGCCGAAGTCTTTCGACCAGGACCCGGCCAACAAGGCGCTGGTTGACGCGTTCGCCGCCAAGAAGCAGGACCCGACCGGTCCGTTCGTGTTCCCGGCCTACTCGGCAGTTGAAGTGATCGCTGAAGGCATCAAGGCAGCGAAGAGCGAAGACACTGCCAAAGTGGCCGCCGCTATCCGCGCCGGCACCTTCAAGACTCCGACCGGCGACCTGTCGTTCGACGACAAGGGCGACCTGAAGAACTTCAAGTTCGTGGTCTACCAGTGGCACTTCGGCAAACCTAAAACTGAAGTTTCGCCTCAGTAACCTGGCTCCCTGAGTAATAGAGCCCACTGCGCAAGCAGTGGGCTTTGTTTTACGAGGTTAATGGGTCAGGGTCCCGCGATCCGGGAGCTGACTTACCTGAAAATCTTAAAACCGTCACCAGCGGTTCGCTGGCAAACGTTCGTGCGAAGGTGGCCACAGACCACACAGCCCGGGCCGGAACATGACTCCACCAGTGAAATGCGTATCAGGTTTTTAGGAGCGTTGTAATGCCTGAGATCTATCACTTCTTCCAACAGCTGGTTAATGGTCTGACCATTGGCAGCACCTATGCCTTGATAGCCATTGGCTACACAATGGTTTACGGCATTATTGGAATGATTAACTTCGCCCATGGCGAGGTCTACATGATTGGTTCCTACGTGGCCTTCATCGTCCTTGCCGGACTGGCCATGCTGGGTATCCATTCTCTGCCGCTGTTGATGACCGCCGCCTTCCTGGCGACCATCGTTGTAACCAGTGCCTACGGCTACAGCATCGAACGGATCGCCTACCGCCCTCTACGGGGCAGTAACCGGTTGATCCCGCTGATCTCGGCCATCGGCATGTCGATCTTCCTGCAAAACTCCGTACTGCTCTCGCAGGACTCCAAGGACAAATCGATCCCCAACCTGATTCCAGGCAGCTTCAGCTTCGGTCCGGGCGGTGCACAGGAAGTGCTGATCTCCTACATGCAGATCCTGGTGTTCATCGTGACCCTGGTGGTGATGCTCTGCCTCACCGCGTTCATCTCGCGTTCACGTCTGGGTCGGGCCTGCCGGGCCTGTGCCGAAGACATCAAGATGGCCAACCTGCTGGGCATCAACACCAACAACATCATCGCCCTGACCTTCGTCATCGGTGCGGCCCTGGCCGCCGTGGCGGCTGTACTGCTGAGCATGCAGTATGGCGTGATCAACCCGAACTCCGGATTCCTGGTGGGCCTCAAGGCCTTTACCGCGGCGGTTCTGGGCGGCATCGGCAGCATTCCGGGCGCCATGCTCGGTGGTCTGGTGCTGGGGGTAGCCGAAGCATTCGGCGCCGATGTGTTCGGTGACCAGTACAAGGACGTGGTGGCTTTCGGCCTTCTGGTTCTGGTGTTGTTATTCCGGCCAACCGGCCTGCTGGGCCGTCCGGAGGTTGAGAAAGTATGATCAGGAATCTTAAACAGGCGCTGTTCAGCGCCCTGCTGGTCTGGGCCGTGGCCTATCCGGTACTCGGTCTGAAACTGTCCATCGCCGGCATCAACCTCGAAGTGCAGGGTGCCACTACCTCCACGCTGATCATCATCGCCGCCTGCTCGGTGCTGATGTTCCTGCGCGTGCTGTTCGACCGCCAATACACGGCCGCCATGCGGTCCGTGCCCAAAGGTAAGTTGATCCCGGCCAGCGCGAGCCACTTCCTGACCCTGCCCAGCACCCAGCGCTGGTTCATCATGGCGTTGATTGCCGTTGCACTGGTGTGGCCGTTCTTCGGCTCGCGCGGAGCGGTGGATATCGCCACGCTGATCCTGATCTATGTGCTGCTCGGCCTGGGCCTGAACATCGTGGTCGGTCTGGCGGGGCTGCTCGATCTGGGCTACGTCGGTTTCTACGCCGTGGGCGCCTACAGCTATGCGCTGCTGTCGCACTACTACGGTCTGAATTTCTGGATCTGCCTGCCCATCGCCGGACTGATGTCTGCGACCTTCGGCTTCTTGCTGGGCTTTCCGGTGCTGCGTCTGCGCGGTGACTATCTGGCGATCGTGACCTTGGGCTTTGGCGAGATCATCCGTCTGTTCCTGCGTAACCTGACGGGCCTCACTGGCGGACCGAACGGCATCAGCAACATTCCCAAACCGACGCTGTTCGGCCTGAGCTTCGAAAGAACGGCCGCTGAAGGCATGCAGACCTTCCACGAGTTCTTCGGCCTGACTTACAACCCGGTCAGCAAGGTGGTTTTCCTCTACCTGGTTGCGTTGTTGCTGGCGCTGTTCGCGCTGTTCGTGATCAACCGCCTGCTGCGCATGCCGATCGGCCGTGCCTGGGAAGCGCTGCGTGAAGACGAAATCGCCTGCCGTGCCCTGGGCCTGAACCCGACCGTGATCAAGCTGTCGGCCTTCACCCTCGGTGCCTGCTTCGCCGGTTTTGCTGGCAGCTTCTTCGCCGCACGTCAGGGTCTGGTCACGCCGGAGTCATTCACCTTCATCGAATCGGCCACCATCCTCGCCATCGTGGTATTGGGCGGCATGGGCTCGCAATTGGGCGTGGTCCTCGCGGCTGTCGTGATGATCCTGTTGCCCGAGCTGATGCGTGACTTCAGCGAATACCGCATGTTGATGTTCGGCGCCTTGATGGTGCTGATGATGATCTGGCGTCCACAAGGCCTGCTGCCCATGCAACGTCCTCACATGGAGCTGCGTAAATGAGCAGAGAGATTCTGAAAGTAGATGGCCTGAGCATGCGCTTTGGCGGATTGTTGGCGGTCAATGGCGTAGCCCTGAGCGTGAAAGAGAAGCAGGTGGTGTCGATGATCGGCCCCAACGGCGCCGGCAAGACCACCGTGTTCAACTGCCTGACCGGTTTCTACCAGCCCACCGCCGGCACCATCCAGCTCAACGGTGAAGCGATCGAAGGCCTGCCCGGCCACAAGATCGCCGGCAAAGGCGTGGTGCGGACCTTCCAGAACGTGCGGTTGTTCAAGGAAATGACCGCCGTGGAAAACCTGCTGATTGCTCAGCACCGGCACCTGAATACCAACTTCCTGGCGGGTCTGTTCAAGACGCCAGCGTTTCGCCGCAGCGAACGCGAGGCCATGGAATACGCCGAGTTCTGGCTCGACAAGGTCAACCTCAAGGAGTTCGCCAACCGGCCGGCCGGCACCCTGGCGTATGGTCAGCAGCGCCGTCTGGAAATCGCCCGCTGCATGATGACCCGTCCAAGCATCCTCATGCTCGACGAACCGGCCGCCGGCCTCAACCCGCGGGAAACCGACGACCTCAAGGCGCTGATCGGCACCCTGCGTGAAGAACATGACGTGACCGTGCTGCTGATCGAACACGACATGAAACTGGTCATGAGCATCTCCGACCACATTTTCGTGATCAACCAGGGCACGCCTCTGGCCAACGGTACACCGGACCAGATCCGGGACAACCCTGAAGTGATCAAAGCCTACCTGGGGGAAGCGTAAATGCTGCAGTTCGATAACGTTTCCACCTTCTATGGCAAGATCCAGGCCCTGCACAACGTCAACGTCGAAGTCCGCCAGGGCGAGATTGTGACTTTGATCGGTGCCAACGGCGCCGGCAAATCCACCCTGCTGATGACCCTGTGCGGTTCGCCGCAAGCCCATAGCGGCAGTATTCGCTACATGGGCGAAGAACTGGTCGGCCAGGACTCCTCACATATCATGCGTAAAAGCATCGCAGTGGTCCCGGAAGGTCGCCGGGTGTTTGCCCGTCTGACGGTGGAAGAAAACCTCTCCATGGGCGGTTTTTTCACCGACAAGGGCGATTACCAGGAGCAGATGGACAAGGTCCTGGGTCTGTTCCCGCGACTCAAGGAACGCTTCATGCAGCGCGGTGGCACCATGTCCGGTGGCGAACAGCAGATGCTCGCCATCGGCCGTGCACTGATGAGCAAGCCCAAGCTGCTGCTGCTCGATGAGCCGTCGCTGGGTCTGGCGCCAATCATCATCCAGCAGATCTTCGACATCATCGAACAGCTGCGCCGCGATGGCGTGACGGTGTTCCTGGTGGAACAGAACGCCAACCAGGCGTTGAAGATCGCCGACCGCGCCTACGTACTGGAAAACGGCCGGGTGGTGATGCAAGGTACCGGTGAAGCGTTGCTGACTGATCCAAAAGTGCGCGAAGCCTATCTGGGCGGCTAAGCATTGCTGCAATCATAAAAAACGGCCTATGTGGGAGCGAGCTTGCTCGCGATGGCGGACTGTCAGGCAACGTCAATGTTGACTGTCAGGCCCTCATCGCGAGCAAGCTCGCTCCCACATTTTTTTGTGTGAACCAATTATTTTTTGCCACGCTGTAACGAACCCGGATGACCTGGCTCTACTAGGGTAAGTAAGCGCAAACGCTTCCTTGACCAAGCCCATTACTGGAGAAACATCATGACTGCTACCACTCGCACCCTGTCCGCCGCCGCCCTTGCTCTGGCCCTCGGTTCAGCATTGAGCATTGCCGCCATGCCAATCACTGCACACGCGGCCGATGAAATGGAAAAATGCTTTGGCGTCGCCATGAAAGGTAAAAACGATTGCGCCGCAGGTGCTGGCACCACCTGTGCCGGCACCTCGAAAGTCGACTACGAGAGCAACCACTTCAAGCTGGTACCTAAAGGCACTTGCGAGAAGACTGCCAGCCCGACCTCACCGACCGGCTTCGGTCAACTGGCCGCCTACAAAGCCAAGTCGTAACCCCACCTCTGCCTGAGTGTTGATGATGGCCACTTCATTGCTGCACAGCGTACATCCTCACACTCAGGCATTGGCGTCCGAACTCCCGCCCCGCGCGGGGCTGGGGCTCAAGACCGGGCACTTCGGGGAAGTACTCGGTATTCGCCCGGACATCGGTTTTTTCGAAGTCCACGCTGAAAACTACATGGTCGCCGGCGGCCCGTTTCATCACTACCTGGGATTGATCCGCGAGCAGTACCCGCTGTCGCTGCATGGCGTCGGCCTGTCGATTGGCGCTGAAGGTTCATTGAACACCGAGCACCTCGACCGCCTCGCCAAACTGATCGAGCGCTATCAACCCCAGTCCTTTTCCGAACACCTGGCCTGGTCGAGCCACGGCCCGGTGTTTCTCAATGACCTGCTGCCGCTGGCCTATGACGAACCGACTCTAAATCGTGTCTGCGAACATATCGACCAGGTCCAGCACCACCTGAAACGCCCCATGCTGCTGGAAAATCCGGCGACGTATCTGCAATTCCAGCGCTCCAGCATGGAAGAAACACACTTCATCGCTGAAGTCATCCGCCGCACCGGCTGCGGCTTGCTGCTGGATGTGAACAACGTCTACGTCTCCTGCATCAATCACCAACGCGATCCGTTGGCCTACATCGACGCACTGCCGCTGCACGCAGTGGGCGAGATTCATCTGGCCGGGTTTGCCGAAGACACCGACAGCCTCGGCGACCGCCTGCTGATCGACGATCACGGCGCCCCTATCGATAACGCTGTGTGGACGTTGTACGCGCACGCTCTGGAGCGCATTGGCCCGGTAGCCACGCTGATTGAGCGCGACAATCAGGTACCTGCGTTTTCCGTGCTGTACACCGAGGCCCGTCAGGCCGATGAGCTGCTGGGTTACTCCGAGGTTCGCCGATGAGCACTCAAGCCGATTTCGCCGCCGCCCTGCTTGATCCTCAACGCCCCTGCCCTGACGGGTTGCTCAGCGCCAACGGCGCTGACCCGGATAGCCGCTTCGCGGTGTACCGCAACAACGTGCAGAGCTCGCTGATCAACGCCTTGGCCGACAGCTATCCGGTGGTCTTGCAACTGGTCGGGGATGAGTTCTTTCGGGCGATGGCCCTGCACTATGTGCAGACATTTGCACCGACCAGTCCGTTGATCAACGACTACGGCAGCGACTTTGCCGACTTCATCGAACACTTTGCCCCAGCCGCTTCGGTGCCTTATCTGGCGGATGTCGCACGCCTGGAGCGCTTGCGGGTGATGGCCTATCACGCGGCGGATGCCGATACCGTCGAGCCTGCACAGGTTGCAGCAGCCATGGGCACCCCCGAAAGCCTCGCAGCGCTACGCATTCATTTGCATCCCTCAATCTTCACGCTGAACTCGGCGTACGCCGTGGTTGCGTTGTGGGCGGCCCATCAGGCTGACGCACCGCCCCAGAACCTTGAGCCGTATCACGCGCAAAGTGCCCTGGTGCTGCGTAACGGCCTGCAAGTCGAGGTTTTCGCCATCGATGTCGGCACAGCGACCTTCATCCACCGCCTGCAAAGCAACTGTCCCTTGGGGCAGGCCGTGGCCGATGCCTTCGACGTTGCATCGGCGTTCGACCTGAGCCAGTGCCTGGCACTGCTGATCCTCCACAACGCCATCACCCACTTGGAAGACGACAAGGTATCGCCATGAACACCCACGCTGAACGCCCGAATGCCATCGCCCGCCTGATTGAACGGCTCATCGAACTGCTCGGCATGATCCCCCACAGCCTGGTCGCCTTCGTTGCGCGTTTTTCTATCGCAGCGGTGTTCTGGAAGTCCGGCCAGACCAAGGTCGAGGGTTTTGCCGTGGACCTGATTTCCGGCACCTTTGAGCTGGGCACACCGCGCCTGGCAGACTCGACGATTCCGTTGTTCCAAAGCGAATACCACGTTCCGCTGCTGTCACCGGAACTGGCGGCGCACATGGCGGCCTTCGCCGAACACTTCTTCCCGATCCTGATCCTCGTCGGCTTCGCCACACGCTTCTCGGCCCTGGCGCTGCTGGGCATGACCCTGACCATCCAAACCTTTGTCTACCCGGACGCCTACCCGACTCACGGCACCTGGGCAGCGATTCTGCTGTACCTGATGGCCGGAGGTCCGGGCGTGCTGTCGATCGATCAGCTGATCGCCAAACGTTATCGTTGAAGCCGGTCCAGCGCTTCGCCACTGCGCTTGAACCAACCTATCAGGTAGTCGGCCAACACCTGCGTGCGCTTGGGCAGGCCGCCCTGATACGGGTGCACCAGATACATCGGCATGCTGCGGGTCTGATAGTCGCGCAACAGCCAGCGCAAACGGCCATCGGCCAGCTCCGTCTGCAGCAAGTAAGAAGGCAGGCGCGCGATCCCCGCATGGGCCAGCGCGGCCTTCTTCAACAGGTTGTAGTGGTTGCTGGCGAACGGCCCCGAGACGCGCACCCGCAACAGTTCATGTTGCTGGTGATAGAGCCACTCTTCCCGGCCGCTGTAATGACTGTTGAGCAGGCAGCGATGATCGGCCAGCTGCGAGGGTGTCTGCGGCTCGCCGAACTGTTCAAGATAAGCCGGGCTGGCGCAGGTCATCTCGTGCCAGGCCAGCAGCGGCTTGGCCACCAGCCGCTGGTCATTGGCCACGTCTGAACGAATCGCCAGATCGAAGCCATCCCGTGACAGATCGTGATAGCTGTTGTTCAGATCAAGTTCGATCTGTACCTCAGGATATTCCCGGGAAAACTCCAGCAGCAGCCCATCGAAAAAAGTCTCCCCCAACGACACCGGCACCGTCATTCGCACGGGGCCCGCCATATCGTCCTTCAAACGTGCCAGGGCCTGACGCGCGCGCTCTACCTGAATCACCAGTGCCTGAGCTTGCGGCAGCAGCGCCGCACCCGCCGCTGTCAGGCTCAAGCGCCGTGTTGTTCGCTGCAGCAGCACCACGCTGAAACGTGCCTCCAACAGGCTGATGCGCTTGGACAGCTGCCCTTTGCTACACCCCAATTGCTGCGCTGCCAGAGTGAAACTACCGGCCTCGATCAACACCGCAAACGCCGCCAGATCATCCATTTCGCTCATGGATTGTTTCCATTTGAAAACCAAAGGTTGCCCATTAGCGCGCTTATCAACGGAAAAAACCACACTAAACTGAAACTTCGTCCAACCCTTTGAGGAACAGCACGATGAAAATTCTACTGATTGGCGCCAGCGGTACCGTGGGCTCAGCCATTGATCGCGAACTGGCACCGCGCCACGAAGTCATCCGCATCGGCCGCAAGAGCGGCGATTTCCAGGTCGACATCAGTGACAGCGCATCAATCCACAAACTGTTCGAAAAGACCGGTAACTTCGATGCGCTGATCTGTGCCGCCGGTAGCGTCAACTTCGTGCCGCTGGCCAACATGACCGAAAAAGACTTCGCCCTTGGCCTGCAAGACAAACTGATGGGCCAGGTCAACCTGCTGCTGATCGGCCGAGACTTCGCCAATGACGGTGCCTCATTCACCTTCACCACCGGCATCCTCAGCCACGATCCGATTCGTACCGGCAGCTCGGCAGCCATGGTCAACGGTGCCCTCGACAGTTTCGTGCGCTCAGCGGCTATCGAATTGCCGCGTGGCCTGCGCATCAACTCGGTCAGCCCGAACGTACTGGTCGAAGCCATGGGCAGCTACGCGCCGTACTTCCGCGGATTCAAACCGGTTCCAGCCGCCGATGTGGCACTGGCCTACGCCAAAAGTGTCGAAGGCTTGCAGACCGGGCAGACCTACCACGTGGGGTAATGGTCCCCCAAACAATCGTCCGAACGCGGCCCGAACCTTCGGCCGCTTCTACAAAAGCAGGTACACCCGCGGATTCGCGGGTGTATCGGACTTCATGCCAAGCCAGGCTTGTGATGTGCGCTATGCCTGAGTAACGTGGCGGCACTTGTCAGGAGACCACTCGATGCGTGTTGCCCGTTCCATAGTGATGCTTGCCCTGTTGCCTCTGTTCGCCGGTTGCCAGCTGCTCCAGAGCCAACCTGAGAAACCGTCCACGGCGGGCCTGACCCGCATGCAGGGTGAACTCAGTATGGCCAACGGCAAACTGATGTTTCAGCCGTGCCAGGAAAACAAACTGTATGTCGTCAATGACACCGGCAGCACCAGCGTCCTGCAAGAAGCCGCTACGCTGGCGGGCACGCAGCACAAGATTTTCGCTGATGTGCGTGGCCGGGTTGCCGCTGACAAATCATCGGATGCTGGCGCCCGGCTCGACGTGCAGCAGCTATACCGCGTCGAACGCTCGGGCGCGGCCTGCGAAGACCCCAACTTCCAGCGGCTGATCCTGCGCGCCAGCGGCAACACGCCCGACTGGAACGTCAAGGTCAATACCAAGGGCATGGTGATCGAGCGCGCCGGCCAGCCAGCGCTGGCGTTGCCATTTCTGGAAGAACAACTCGGTGATGGGCGTTTCAACCTCAGTAGCGAAGCCAATGACCAACACGTTGAACTCTGGATCTCGCCACAGCGCTGCGTCGACAGCACCCACGGCAGCGTTCAATTCATGAGCGCCGAGCTGCGGGTCAATGGCCAGGTAGAACGTGGCTGCGCGTATTTTGGTGGTTCGCGTAACGACTGATTCGACGAGCTGCTGTTTTAGCCTCACTGGAACACCCCTTTGAGGCTTATAATCGCCGGTTTGTGAAACGCCTTTGGCGCATTTGTGCGCCCCGCGAACCGGATCCCGTCATGTTACGAATCACCGAACTCAAGCTGCCCATCGACCATCCCGAAGAAGACCTGCGGCCTGCCATCGTGCAGCGCCTGGGCATCGCCAGTGATGACCTGCTCGACTTCACCTTGTTCAAGCGCAGCTACGACGCGCGCAAGAAGTCTTCCGAACTCTGCTTCATCTACACCATCGACCTGCGCGTGCATGATGAGGCGAAGCTGCTGCACAAGTTCGCCGATGACCGTAACGTCAACCCGGCACCGGATGTCAGCTACAAAGCCGTCGGCCAGGCCCCTCAGGACCTGAGCGAGCGGCCGATTGTGGTCGGCTTCGGGCCGTGCGGAATTTTCGCCGGGCTGCTGCTGGCGCAGATGGGCTTCAAGCCAATCATTCTTGAACGTGGCACTGAAGTTCGTCAGCGCACCAAGGATACCTGGGGTCTGTGGCGCAAAAACGTACTCAACCCCGAGTCCAACGTGCAATTCGGTGAGGGTGGCGCGGGAACCTTCTCCGACGGCAAGCTTTACAGCCAGATCAAGGATCCGAAACACCACGGCCGCAAGGTTCTGCACGAGTTCGTCAAGGCCGGTGCGCCGGAAGAAATCCTCTACGTCAGCAAACCGCATATCGGTACCTTCCGTCTGACCGGCGTAGTCGAAAACATGCGTCATCAGATCGAAGCCATGGGCGGCGAAATACGTTTTCAGCAACGGGTTACCGATGTGCTGATCGAGGACGGCCAGCTCACTGGCGTGGAGCTGGCCAGTGGTGAACAGATCCACTCCAGACATGTAATCCTGGCCCTTGGCCATAGCGCCCGGGACACCTTCCGCATGCTTCACGGCCGCGGTGTGTACATGGAAGCCAAGCCGTTCTCGGTGGGTTTCCGTATTGAACACCCGCAATCGCTGATCGACAGTGCACGCCTTGGCAAGTATGCCGGTCACCCAAAACTCGGCGCCGCCGACTACAAGCTGGTGCACCACGCCAGCAATGGTCGCTCGGTCTACAGCTTCTGCATGTGCCCAGGCGGCACGGTGGTGGCTGCAACGTCCGAGCCGAATCGGGTCGTCACCAACGGCATGAGCCAGTACTCGCGCAACGAGCGCAACGCCAACTCCGGGATAGTGGTCGGTATCACCCCTGAAGTGGATTACCCAGGCGGCCCGCTGGCCGGTATCGAGTTGCAGGAGCGTCTTGAGTCCCACGCCTTCACCCTCGGCGGCAGCAACTACGAAGCCCCGGCGCAACTGGTCGGCGACTTCATCGCAGGCAAGCCGTCTACGGCTCTGGGCAGCGTCGAGCCGTCCTATAAGCCAGGTGTGGCATTGGGTGATCTGGCGCTGGCATTACCGGACTTCGCCATCGAAGCCATTCGCGAAGCCTTGCCGGCGTTCGAGAAACAGATCAAGGGTTACTCCCTGCATGACGCCGTGCTGACCGGGATCGAGACCCGCACCTCGTCGCCGCTGCGTATCACTCGTAACGAGTCGATGCAGAGTTTGAACGTCAAAGGCCTGTTCCCGGCCGGCGAAGGTGCAGGCTATGCCGGCGGGATTCTGTCGGCGGGTGTCGACGGGATTCGGATCGCCGAAGCGGTGGCGCGCAATATCCTCGGGATCGAGGCTTAACCCTCGTAGAACGGATCGTTCCTACGCTCTGCGTGGGAATGCATCCGGTGACGCTCTGCGTCACCTAAGGGCGGACGCAGAGCGTCCATAGCGGCATTCCCACGCAGAGCGCAGGAACGATCAGTCCGGCCTTGTCAGATCCCCACGCGCAATACGCTGGCCGGCAACGCTTCACCATGCTCGACACTCGCCGTGACCGCCTCGATCAAGCCACTCAACTCATACCCCTGAGCCTTCAGCCAATTCTGATCGTAGTAAGTCGTCGCATAGCGCTCGCCGCCATCACACAGTATCGCCACGATCGACCCGGATTCCGCCGCTGCAACCATGTGCTGTGCTGCCATCACAGCGCCAATCAGGTTGGTGCCGCTGGAACCGCCGACACGCCGTCCCAGGCGCTGCGCCAGGTAATGCATGGCCGCCAGGGACAAGGCGTCCGGCACTTTGACCATGGCATCGATCACCTTGGGCAGGAACGACGCCTCGACCCGTGGCCGACCGATGCCTTCGATTCGCGAACCGCAGTCCAGGCGCAGGCTGGCGTCGCCGGTCTGGTAATAGTCGAAAAACACCGAACGCTCGGCGTCGGCGCAAAGTACGCGGGTGCAGTGTTGGCGATAACGCACATAGCGCCCGAGAGTCGCCGTCGTGCCGCCCGTGCCGGGGCTTGAAATCAGCCAGCTCGGCTCCGGGTAACGCTCGAAACGCAATTGCTGGAATATCGACTCGGCAATGTTGTTGTTCGCCCGCCAGTCAGTAGCGCGCTCGGCGTAGGTGAACTGGTCGATGAAGTGGCCACCGCTCTCGCTGGCCAGACGTTCTGACTCGGCGTAGATCTGCGTCGGGTCCTGCACCAAATGGCTTTTTCCGCCGTAGAAAGCGATTTGCGCGATCTTTTCCTGGGACGTGGTGGCAGGCATCACGGCAATGAATGGCAAGCCCAGCAGGCGCGCGAAATACGCCTCGGAAATCGCCGTCGAACCACTGGACGCCTCGATTACCGGTGCGCCCGGCTTGAGCCAGCCGTTACACAACGCATAGAGGAACAACGAGCGCGCCAGACGATGTTTGAGGCTGCCGGTGGGGTGACTGGACTCATCCTTGAAGTACAGCTCGATGCCCGGCAAGCCTGGGAGGGGCAAAGGAATCAAATGCGTATCGGCACTGCGTTGAAAGTCCGCTTCGATGATCCGGATGGCTTCTCGGGCCCACTGTCGGTTGTCGCTCATGGTCTTTTCTCGCTGGATCGAGCGCCGTGCATGGCGCCTGAAGATGAAATGCACCCGGCTCAGGTGATCGGGGCTCAGGGAAAACCTGGCGGTGACAACAGGTAACAGTTCGGACCCTGTCTCGACCCTGTCGATAAGCTTAGGAAATTTCCTGCCTACCGCACAGGTGCAGTCGTGACGCAATTAGATACACAACTGCCAGGCTCCAGGCCAATAAAACGCCTGTTCAGCGCATATAACAAAAAAGAATATAACTTTTGTTTTAACAACCAACCGTACAGGTTAGGGTGTCCTGCCTTTTGAACTATTGATGGAGAGTGACCTTGCCTCTGCGTAGCACTTTCACACGTTTCTTTCAGTTGGAAGCTGCCAGCGGTCTGTTATTGATTGCTGCTGCAGCTCTGGCTTTGATCATCAACAACTCACCGCTGTCCTGGCTTTACAACGGCCTGCTGGACACACCTGTGGTCGCCCAGATCGGCGCCTTGAAAATCGCCAAGCCATTGCTGCTGTGGATCAACGACGGACTGATGGCGATGTTCTTCCTGCTGATTGGTCTGGAAGTCAAACGCGAGGTCCTCGAAGGTCATCTGTCGAAACCTTCGCAGATCGTCCTGCCGGGCGCTGCAGCTATCGGCGGTATGGTCGTCCCGGCGCTGATCTACTGGTTCCTCAACAAAGACAACCCGACGGCGCTGGGTGGCTGGGCCATTCCAATGGCCACCGACATCGCCTTCGCCCTTGGTGTACTCGCCCTGCTGGGCAAACGCGTGCCGGTCTCGCTGAAACTGTTCCTGATGACCCTGGCGATCATCGACGACCTCGGGGCGATTATCGTCATCGCGATCTTCTACTCGGGCGCACTGTCCACGCTGTCGCTGATGCTGGCCGCGGCGTGCCTGGTGGCCCTGGTGGCGATGAACCGGCTAGGGGTAGTGAAGCTCGGGCCGTATATGATCATCGGCCTGATCCTCTGGGTCTGTGTACTCAAGAGTGGTGTCCACGCGACCCTGGCCGGGGTGACCCTGGCATTCTGCATTCCGCTGCGCACCAAAAACGCCGAACCTTCACCGTTGCTGAGCCTGGAGCACGCGCTGCATCCGTGGGTCGCGTTCGGCATCCTGCCGCTGTTCGCCTTCGCCAACGCCGGGGTATCGCTGGCTGGCGTCAATCTCGAAAGCTTCACCCACCATGTGCCGATGGGCATCGCCACTGGCTTGCTGCTGGGCAAAACCATCGGCGTCTTCGGCCTGACCTGGCTGGCGGTCAGGATCGGCATTGCGGCCCTGCCGACCGGTGCAAACTGGGGTCAGGTGTTCGGTGTGGCGATTCTCTGCGGGATCGGCTTCACCATGAGTCTCTTTGTCGGGTCCTTGGCATTTGTGCCGGGCAGCAGCGATTACGCCGGGATGGACCGCATGGGCATCCTCACCGGCTCCATACTTGCGGCGCTGATGGGTTATGCCGTGACGGCGGCGGCCAGTCGCAAGAACCCCTCGCTTCAATCCTGAGCGTCGAGGGCTGCAAAGGCTGAAAACACAAAACCCCGACCAGTTGCCTGGCCGGGGTTTTGTTTTTAGCGGGTAATGCTTAATGGGAAACGCGGCTGGTGCCTCCAACCATCGAGATACGAACACGCTCGCCGACCCGGAAAACCTCGTTTTCCTGAACCTGCTGCACGTAGGCACGCATGCTGCCGTCGTCTTCGCGAACAGTGATTTCCACGCCCTGAGTGCGGGTCAGGCCTTCTTCGGCGGCCGAACCCAGCAGGCCACCGGCAACTGCACCGACCACGGCGGCAACGGCGCTGCCTTTACCGTGGCCGACAGAGCTACCGCCAATACCACCAACGACCGCACCGGCGGCAGTGCCGACCGGGCTCTTGGTGCCTTCGATTTTCACCGGACGCAAGGATTCAATGGTACCCATGCGAATCGTCTGCACCCGACGCGCTTCGTCACGGGAGTAAGAGTCACCAGTCAGGCTGGACTGGCAGCCGCCGAGCAACATCGCCATCGTGGTGAAAGAAGCAACCAGCAGAACAGTCTTACGCATAGCATCAACTCCAAAGGACAGGTATTCATTAAACTCCGCAGATTGACGCCTGTCACTGCATCACCCGGATAAAATTTGCCGCATTCAGGCGCAGTACAGGCGTGCCTGAAAACCCATCACACCGTAGCGTCAATTTTCAAAATCTGCGCTGCTGGCTAAAGGATTTCCATGGACTACTTCATTATTGTCGTCACCACCGTTGCCGGACTGTACTTCCACTGGTGGCTATACGTACGGATCAAACGCTGGATGGATCGCGACCTGGCGTTGGCTCTGGCAAATGGCGACGAGCAGAAAAGAACCTTCATGCTGCAACAGCTGGCTCGCGCCCAGGAGCATAAAATCAAACGCCGGGACTTGCCGCGTTGGCTCCAGGCCGCCGCAGCAAGCTATCCCGATCAGTAGACCACTTAAGGCGCCAGACGTTCGCGTGCCCAGTCGCTGCCTTGCAGACGGTAGTTGAGCCGATCATGCAGACGACTCGCACGGCCTTGCCAGAATTCGATACGTTCCGGCAACAAGCGATACCCGCCCCAATGTTCCGGGCAATTGGGCTGAGTGTCGCTAAAGCGCTGTTCGGTAGTCTTGAGCAAACCTTCCAGCTCCTTGCGATCGGCAATCACCTGGCTCTGCGGTGAGGCCCACGCACCGAGGCGACTGCCCAGCGGGCGCACCTGGTAATACGCATCGGACTCCTGCGGCGTGACCTTGACTACCCGCCCCTCAATGCGCACCTGGCGCTCCAGAGTCGGCCAGAAAAAGGTCATGGCAGCGAACGGGCGAACCGCCAATTGCTGCCCCTTGGCACTATCGTAGTTGGTGAAGAAGGTAAAGCCCTGCTCGTCCAGCCCCTTGAGCAGGAGAATGCGGCAATGCGGCCGGCCGTCCTCATCGACGGTGGCCAGGGTCATTGCGTTCGCCTCGACCGGCGGCTGTTCGGTTTTCACCGCCTCAGCGAACCACTGATGGAACAATGCGAAAGGCTCAGCCGGAGCGTGGGCCTCGGTCAAACCATCGCGGGTGTAGTCGCGGCGCATATCAGCCAGACTTTGGGTCATGGCGCTTTCCTTCTGCTTAAAGAATCAGTTCTTGGTCTGATCAGCCGGTGCGGCAGTCTTCGCCGGCGCAGCAGCTTTGGCTGGAGCCGCTTTTTTCGCGGATCCTTTCTTGGCTGCTGATTTCTTCGCCGATGCAGCCTTTTTGGACGCTGCGGACTTCTTCGATGAAGCGCCTTTTTTCGCGGTGACGGCTGGAACTGCAGGCTTGGCATCCGGCACAGCGACCATTTCTGCCGCTGGCGGGGTCGACTGGCTGTACTTGCTCAGCAACGCCAGCATGGTGGTGCGTTGCGTCAGCATGATTTCCACACGGCGGTTCAAGGCGCGGCCCCGGGCACTGTCATTGGCAGCACGCGGCATTAGCCCACCCATGCCACGCAACATCAGGCGATCGCTGTGCAAACCACTGAGGCTGAAAATCGCCGCAACGGATTGTGCGCGATCCTTGCTCAACTGCTGACTCTCCGCAGCAGCGCTCGTGGTATCACCATGGCCAAGTATCAGAACGGCAGTCTTCGGATCACCTTCAACCACTTTGGCTACCCGGGTGAACGGGCCAAGGGTTACCGGCAGCAACATCGAAGGACGCTTCGCGTTGAAAGACTCGTCCACCGGCACCACCACCACCAGCACGTTGTCGCGGCGCTCCAATTGCAAATTGCTGCCCTTGATGGCGACACGCAAGCGTGGCTCATAGTCGTCCAGCCAGGCCTGAGTGATTTTCGGATCCGGCATCGGGACGTCTTTCACTACCGCCTTGCTGAGATCTTTAGGCTGCTCAGGATGGTCGCCAAACGGCCACCACCAGTGACTTTCGGTCTCAGCCTTGGCGACTGGCGGGGTTTGCGTTGAAGCCGCTGCGGTGGTCGCCGCTTTGCTCTTCTCGGCTGTCGCGGCCGTTACTGCTTTGGACCCTGACTTGTCAGTTTCTTTACTCGCGACCTTGTCGGAACCTGAACCGAATGACCACCAGTGCCCCCCGTCTGCTTCATTTTGTGGGGTTTGTGCGCAACCGGTAATGCTGAGGCACAGTGCCAAGGCTAAAGATTTGTTCGATGACATCGGGATATCCACAAAATGAGATAAAAAGCTGTTGGTCTCTACGACCCGTTTAAGCAGACGCTTTGAAACTAGAAAAGCCACAGGGTTCCGCTCTGCTGCTTTTTCAGGCATGTTTTATCAAAATAATGCCATACAACAATCCTTTTACAGGCAATCGGCCAAAACCCACACAAGCTTTTGCGCGCGCGGATCCATCAACACGTACGGCCCCAAGGTATTTGTCACAAAACCGAATGCCACATCGTGCTCTGGGTCAGCAAAACCAATGGAGCCTCCAGCCCCCGGATGACCGAAGGCCCGCGAGCCGAGGCCGTAAGTCGCGTTGGGTACATCCGGTTGATCGAGCATGCAGCCCAGGCCAAAACGGGTCTGGGTCAATAAAGTCTTGTCCGGTCCGATGCTGTGCTCGCGGGTCAGTTCGTTGAGCATTTCAGCCTCCAGCAGGCTTCCGTCGAGCAAGCCACTGTAAAATCCTGCCAGGCTACGGGCATTACCATGGCCATTGGCCGCAGGTTGCTGCATGCGCCGCCATTCCGGTTTGTTGGTGCTGGTCATGATCGACGGCGGATTGGTGAAGGCCCGAGTGGTCATGGCCGTTGGCTCGCGCATGGTTACTTGCAGCAAGCGCTGGGCCGCGGCGTCGCCGACATTGCCTTTGCCTCGAGCGATATGCGCGACACGGTGGAATTCTTCGTCTGCCAGGCCCACATGAAAATCCAGCCCCAGCGGCCGCGCAACCCGCGCCACGATGGACTCTCCCGGACCGCGTCCGTCGGCACGACGCAACAGCTCACCGACCAGCCAGCCGTAGGTGATCGCCGCATAACCATGGCCTTCTCCAGGCGTCCACCAAGGCGCTTCAGCGGCCAGGGCATCGACCATTGTCTGCCAGTTGTAAAGGGCTTCGGGCGCCAGCAACTCGCGCAACGCCGGCAAGCCTGCCTGATGACAGAGCAGGTGGCGCAGGGTGACCGATTCTTTGCCGGCGGCAGCGAACTCGGGCCAGTACCTGGCGACCGGTGCATCCAGTTGCAACTTGCCTTCAGCGACCAATTGCAACGCGGTGACTGCGGTAAAGGTCTTGGTGCAAGAGAACAGGTTGGCGATGGTGTCGCTGTGCCAGGCCTCGGTGCCGTCCTTGTCTGCGGTACCCGCCCACAGGTCGACCACGGTCTGCCCGCTGATCTGAATGCACAGCGCCGCGCCTCGCTCCTGGGGATCATCGAAGAGTGCGGCAAACGCTTCGCGCACGGCTTCGAATTTAAGCTCGTAATGACCCTGAATCTGCACCCGCAACTCCCTCAGACAATCGCTTTACATAGTGGCACGCATTGTTCCAGCCCTTGACGGATTTGGGAACCGGGTCAGTCTGGCTGATCGCCCTTATACGAGCTGGATTTGAAATCTGCGGCGTCGGTCAGGACGCCATCTCGCAGGTAGACCTCCGCCGTTATTGACCATTCCCGGAATGCCCACCGCTGTGCCCTCCCTGCCCCGCACCTTTGCCCTTGTTGCCTTTCTTGCTGCCTTCGCCTTCATGGGACGCTGCCTTATCGGCATCGGCTTTGGCCTTCTCGGCCTCTTTACCCAGTTGATCGACCGCCTGTAGGTTGCTCTTGCGCACGCTGTCGACGAAGCCCTGAAACGGTATGTCGGTAATGCCTACCAGCCCGAAATGGCCGTTTTCACCATCCTGCAGGCGGCCGGTCACCGGTTGATCGAGGTACTGGAACCAGTGCACACCGACAATCGATGGCTCGGACACTGCTTGTTTGAGGAAATAGGCATAGGCCGGACCTCGATCCTCTTCTTTCGCAAGTTCCGTCACGCCCCCCCAGAACGGACCGCGATCCCGCGAACCGAAGTTGAATTCGGTGATCAGCACCGGCTTGTCCAGAGCACGCAATGCAGCGAAGTCATAACCGTCCTGGGGTTGCAGCGTGTACATGTTGAAGCTCAATACGTCGCAATACTGCGCGCAGGATTCAACGGCTTCCGGAGTGCTGATGGCAAAACGGCCACCCAGCAACAGATGATTCGGTGCATGCCACTTCAGCGAGTCGGAAATGGTCTTGAAGTAGGTATCAGCGAAGACTTTCTGGAAGTATTTGAAGTCAGCTTCGATTTCCGGGTGTTCCGGGCTTGGCAACGGCGGTTCGAAGCCCGGGTCTTCCATCAATTCCCAAGCCGGCAGATCGATACCCCAGGCTTTCGACAAGCCCGCCTGATTGCGGTATTTGTCGCGCAATTGCTTGAGGAACGCACGTTTGGCCGGCACGTCGGTGGTCATGCGCAAGGTGCCGTAAGCCAACGCATAACGGGCCTTGGGATCATTGCCGGGACCGGCCCAGGCCAGCTCGTTATCGGCAAAATAGCCAATCAGCCACGGGTCATCCCGGTGATCGCGGGCAGCAATGGCCACAGCACGTTCGGTGGCCATGGCAAAACGCGGATCGAACGGGTCTGGCATTGCGCCCCACCAGTCGGTGCCGGTACTGATGCTGGCGTAGTCGCCAACAATCGACAACGGCAGGGTGTAGGGCACACGTTCACTGAGGCCCAGCGTCGGGGCGCTCCAGTTGCCGATGGTGTTGAACCCCCAGGCCCGCAGGCGATCAAGGGTGTGGCTGGCCCAGCGTTTCTCGTCGAGGGTCTGGGGCACGCACGGCACGCTGACCGGCTTCTCGACCGTGTTTTCTTCGGCAGTTTTTTCTACCGCGTCCACTTTGGCGGCGGCTGCGCCCCCAGCCTTGGTCTCACGAGTGACAGCGCAGGGCTGACCGTAAGTACGCTGAAGATTGGCGCCATAGAAGTCATACCAGCGACCGGCATTGAACCCACGGCCCTTGTCGGCACCGTTACCCCCCCGGTTATCACCTTCACCGTAGTAGCTGGCCAATGGCTCATCGGCGTTGGGCAGCGCGCCGAACATCCATTCACGTCCGGCAACATACGTCTGGTTGGTATCAGCGGCGACCGCGTTGACTCCCAGGGAATAGAACGGGTGACCTTCCGGGGTCACCAGATACCAGCGTCCATCACGTTTTTCGGTGCGGAAAAAGCCGCTCGCGTTGAACGCAGGGCCTTTGTTCCAGCCACCGAATGTGTCCAGGGACGAGCGCTCGCGCTCGGCAAGCCAGGTTTTGAGCTGCTGTTGCTCTTTGCCGGCAGCGGATTTCAATTGCTCATCGCTGCTGACTTTCTCCGGCCACCTGGCCCGAGTGAACTGACCATAAGCGTCGACCAGCGAGCCGTAGGCAGCCTTGACCATTGCATCACTGTCCTGCACGCCAAAACGCTCGAGCATGATGCTCTGCGCCACTTTCGGCTTATCCATCGACAGCGTGACCGACACTACCTGGCTACGATCCAGCTCGCCTTCGCTGCTGGCGAGCAAGACCCGCTGGCCATCGATCGTCATCGGCATCGGTGGCCCGGCTTTCATGCCCTGGCTCAGTGGGGAGCTGGCCTGCAATGGCACTAACAGGGTTTGTGCCGGGCCAGCCGGCAAGTCGATGCGGCTGACCAGGGTCTTGCCGTCGTTACTCTGGATTTTCACGTAGAGGGTCAGCGCCCAGTTCATGGCGCTCTGGATCCGCAAGCTCATGACGCTCGACTGTGACCAGTCCCAGGCACCGGTTTGCGGTGTCAGGCTCAGGCTCGGCCGAGCAGCCGGGTTGAAGGTCACCCGGCGCAGCACTTCGCCTTCAGCCGTTTGCTCCGCATTGGATTGCGGCAGGCTGGCATCTTCAGTCGCCACTTGCACCACGTCGGCGGGGCGGACAAAGTTGAACAGCGTCTGTTGTCCGGCGGGCGCAGCCAGCAGCGGCGCAGCGAACAACAGAGCAAAAATGGCGGGCAGCGAGCGGCGAATCATAGGAACGAGGTTCTCCCTAACGACCAGTGAATGGCCTGTGTGGAATCAGTGACACGAGATAGACAACGCGGCGGGCGTTTTCAACCACCGTGCCTCAAGAAATTTCCCGGCGGAACGGCGGCAGCGCATTGAGAATCGCTTTACCGTAGCGTTGCGTGACCAGTCGTCGGTCGAGCAAGGTGATGGTGCCGCGATCTTCCTCGGTACGCAGCAGCCGGCCGCAGGCCTGGACCAACTTCAGCGAAGCGTCGGGCACGGAAATTTCCATGAAGGGATTGCCGCCCCGAGCCTCGATCCATTCGGCCAGCGCCGCTTCGACCGGATCATCCGGCACCGAGAACGGGATCTTGGCAATCACCACGTGCTCGCAATAGGCCCCGGGCAAGTCCACACCCTCGGCGAAACTGGCGAGGCCGAACAGCACGCTGGAATCGCCGCCATCAACCCGCGCCTTGTGCTTGTTCAGGGTTTCCTGCTTCGACAGGTTGCCTTGAATGAACACTTGTTTACGCCAGTCGCGGTCCAGGCCGTCGAACACGTCCTGCATCTGTTTACGCGACGAGAACAGCACCAGGGTGCCACGCGAGCCTTCGACCAGGGCCGGCAGATCGCGGATGATAGCCGCCGTGTGTGCAGGAGCGTCCCGAGGGTCGGCGCGCAGGTCCGGAACTCGCAGCACCCCGGCGTCGGCATGATGGAAGGGGCTTGGCACCACCGCCGTCACGGCTTTTTTCGGCAAACCGGCACGCATGCGGAAGCGATCGAAAGTACCCAGCGCGGTCAAGGTGGCCGAGGTCACCAACGCGCCGTAGGCGACGTTCCACAGGTTGCGCCGGAGCATTTCTGCCGCAAGGATGGGGCTTGCGTTGACCTCGATATCGAACAACGAGCCGCTTTCGGCCAGGGTCAGCCAACGGGCCATCGGCGGGTTGTCATCCGGGTCTTCGACAGTGAATGCTGTCCACAGCTCCCAATTGCCTTGGGATCGGGACAGCAAACTACCGAACAATGGGTACCATTCTTCCGCCTGATTGCTGGCGATACCGATGTTGACCTCGCCATCCATGCCCTCTTTAAGCAACTCGGTGAGCCGGGTGAAAACGTCGGTCAGGCGCGCAAAACCCTTCTTCAGCTCGATACCCATTTCACGCATGTGCTCGGGGATGACTCCAGCGACGAAACGATGGCGTGGCCGTTCGCGACCTTCCACGTCTTCGCCGGGTTTGAAGTCGGCCACTTGCTCGCAGGCAGTGAACATGAACTGTTGCTGTGTCTTGATCTCGCGCGCCAATTCCGGCACCTGCTCGATCAGTTTGCCCAGGTCGCCAGGCAGTGGATGCTGGGCCAGCAGCTTGGTGAGATTCTTGGCGGTCTGCTCCAGCCAGTCAGCCGTGGAGCGCAGCCGGGTGTAATGGGCGAAGTGGCCGATGGCCTTGTCTGGCAGGTGGTGACCTTCGTCGAACACGTAGACCGTGTCGCGCGGATCCGGCAGCACTGCACCGCCGCCCAGGGCCAGGTCGGCCAGCACCATATCGTGGTTGGTGACGATCACATCGACCTTGCCCATGCCTTCGCGGGCCTTGTAAAAGGCGCACTGGCCGAAGTTCGGGCAATGACGATTGGTGCACTGGCTGTGATCGGTGGTCAGCCGCGCCCAGTCCTGATCTTCCAGAGCGGTGGGCCAGCTGTCTCGATCACCGTCCCATTTATTGCCGGCGAGCTTTTCGATCATGCTGGTGAACAGCTTCTGACTGGCCTCATCGACCTCGATCTTGAAGCCTTCTTCCTCGAAAAGCTGCGCCGTGGCAGTTTGCGCATGGCCTTCCTGCAGCAACATGTCGAGTTTGGACAGACACATGTAGCGGCCCCGCCCCTTGGCCAGGGCGAAGGTGAAGTTAAGCCCGCTGTTGCGCATCAGGTCCGGCAAATCCTTGTAGACGATCTGCTCTTGCAACGCGACGGTCGCGGTGGCAATCACCAGGCGTTTGCCCGCGGCCTTGGCGGCAGGAATCGCAGCCAGGCTGTAGGCCACGGTTTTCCCGGTACCGGTGCCAGCCTCGACGGCCACGACTGCGGGGTCGCCACTGCGCCGGCCTTCGTCATCGGTATCGATGTCGCCGAGGACTTTGGCAATTTCGGCGATCATCAGGCGCTGGCCATAACGCGGCTTGAGGCTCTTGGCTTCGAGAAAACGCGAGTAAGCGCCCTGGATCTGGGATTTGAGTTCGTTGCTGATCATGGTCTTCGGGCGCGGGAAACGCTGGATAAATTTTCAGTGGTTCGAATCGGCCGCTATCATAACCCGCTAATTCATCCTGCGCAGAACGGAGTACCACAATGACACCCTTTGCCCTTGTCTACACCCTGCATGTATTGACGGCCCTGGTCTGGGTCGGCGGCATGTTTTTCGCCTGGATAGTCCTGCGCCCTGCCGCAATAGCGGCACTTGAAGGTCCGGCGCGATTGAAGCTGTGGGTAGAAGTGTTTCAACGTTTTTTTGTGTGGGTCTGGGTCGCGGTAGTACTTTTGCCGATCAGCGGTGTTGGCCTGATCCACTTGCGTTTCAACGGCTTTGAAACCGCACCGCGTTATGTGCAGGTGATGATGGGCTTGTACCTGGTCATGACGGCGCTGTTTATCCGCATCCAGGCATTGCAGCTGCCGGAACTGCGTAAAGCGGTGTTGGCCGAAGATTGGCCGATGGGGGCTGCAACCCTGGGAAGGATTCGCCGTTTGGTGGGGATCAATTTGATTATTGGGTTGCTGCTGGTGGCCGTAGCGTCGGCAAGGCCGACGTTTTAAGACCAACACAATCTCTGCTTTGATCGTTCCCACGCAGAGTGAGGGAACGATCAGATTCTCAATAACATCGCTACAACCGCTGCACCGTTACCGATCCCGCGTTACCGGCAGGCCCTGGTTGGCCTTCAACGCCGGGACGTCCGCTCTGACCGCCATCGGTCCGGTAAACAATGCAGCCTTTGGACTTGCCGCCCGCACCTGGCTTGCCAGCGGCGCCGGCCAATCCTCCGGCGCCACCGTCGACCAGGACCTTGATCTGCGCACCCGGATAGTCCTTGGGCAACTCCACGCGTACTTGCGCACCGGCGGCCCCGGGATGACCATCGCCGCCGTTATCGCCATCGGCGCCGCGACCGGCCTGCCCCCAGGCACAACCAGGGGCCTGACCATTGGCGCCATCCAGGCCGAAGTAACCCGGCGCACCGGCACCGCCGCGCGCATCCACTGACAACTCTTGAGCATTCAGCGAGTTGATCCGCAGATTGAGGTTACGCCCAGGCTTGGCTGCCTTAAGGTAAGTACCCGGCGCACCACGGGATGTAATCTGGCTGCCACTGCCCAATTGGGCATGGCTGACCTTCAACTGCAGGCTTTGCTCACCGGGTACGATGGCGATTCGCGCTTCGCGTCCCAGATGCAGTTCGCCGACCGTCACTTCGGTCACGTTGGAGGGAATCAGCAGGGTGCCGTAATCGGCGACGTCCAGCCGCTCCAGTTGCAGGGCACTGGTGGTGTTCGGCAAACGCATCATGGTATTGGTTTCGACCGTTACCACTTGGGCATAGGTCAGAGGGCTAACCAAAGCGGCCAGCAGACAGAGATTACGCATGATTGGCCTCCAGGCTGGCCGGAGCCGGGACGGTTTGCAGATGAAAAATGCCAACCAGCAGAATCTGTAAGCGATCACGCCAGGGATGGACACGACCTTTCAGGCTGCCATTGAACAGCACCAGTTCCAGAAGATGCGTCAGCAGCAACAGGCTACCGGCCAGATTGACCAATAGATGGAACGGTTTGATCAATGGGTTGAGCAGGTTGACCACCACCACGAGCCAGAACAGCAAGGTCAAAAATTTCCCCAGCCCCCATAACACCTTCATACGCTCCCCCGTTGTGAATTATTCTTTGCGTGCACAGTACCGACTTCCACGAAGGATAAGCCAGAGGGCGATGAAAATTCTTCCTGAACGCAGGAGGCCGGCGGCCAGACGAGGAACAGCAACGCAGGATTGGGGTTTGTGGCGCCGAAGTTGACTGACAGAACTAACCACACAGGCCACTAGGCCCCGGCGTTCGGGCGCGCTAGTCTTTGCAGTTCTGATTGAGGATCTTCGATGACCGCAGGTATTTCTTCGCGCACACCCCAGCAAGCCCTTGCCGCTTTGCTCGATCGCTATGCGCCGCAGCATCTGTTACTGATCGGCGCCAGCGATTTCCCGGCGCTGGAAGCATTCCGGCTGGCGCATCCGGACACGTGTGTGGCACAAGCCGCGCCCGGCCCTCTGCCAGCAGAACTGGCGGCGCGCCGCTTCGACCTGGCACTGGCAGTCGATTGCCTGGAGCATTTGCCCAAGCGCGATGGCCTGAATCTGCTTGGCGGGATTCGCAACCTCAATGCCAGCCGCATCGCCGTACTGGCGGATCTTTCAGCTTGTGGCTGGCAGGAAACCGACTTTTTCTCCCTGGCGCTGCAAGCCAGCGAACGCTTCCAGCGCAACGAGCAGGTGCTGACTCTGTTCACCTACGATCTGCTTGAATACAAACAAGTGCCCGACTGGCTGAATGCCCGGTTCTGGGCCAATCCGGAAAATTTCGGCAAATATTGGTGGTAATGCGATGAGTACCTCGATTTGTCCGTGCGGTAGCGGCAACCTGCTGGATGCCTGCTGCGGCCATTATCATGCAGGCCACCCCGCCCCCTGCGCCGAGGCCTTGATGCGCTCGCGCTACAGCGCTTATGTACTGGGCCTGGTGGACTATCTGGTAGCGACCACCCTGCCCGCGCAGCAGGCAGGCCTGGATCGTCAATCGATCAGTGACTGGAGCGCCCAAAGCACCTGGTTGGGTTTAGACGTGGAAAGCTCCGAGGTATTTGGTGGCCAACCCGAACACGCTTTCGTGACCTTTACCGCGCGCTGGCACGACAGCACCGGTGAACACAGCCACCGCGAACGCTCCTCGTTCGTGCAAAACAGCGGCCACTGGTACTTCATCGACCCCACCGTGCAGCTCAAGGCCGGGCGCAACGACGCTTGTCCCTGTGCCAGCGGTCAGAAATTCAAGAAGTGCTGTTCAAGTTACACAGTCAGCTAAGTTTCAAAGTGGACCACCCCCCAACCCCGCCGCACCGATTGCTGGACTGGGGTCTCACAGGGAGTAATTTCATGGTCACTGAGTTTCGAACAATAAGGACAATTGGTCTGCTCATGGTGCTGACGCTTTCCGGCTGCGCATCCTGGTTTAGCGACGACAGGCTCGATCCTCAGGTTCACCTGATCAAGGTTGAAGTGGTCAGGGCCAAGCTTCTAGAGCAAAAATTTCGTCTGCACTTTCGCATCGACAACCCCAACGACTCCAGCCTGATTGTGCGCGGCCTGGTTTACCGGATTCACTTGGGCCAGATTCTCCTGGCCGACGGTGAGTATTCAGAGTGGTTCACCGTGGAGCCGAAAAGCAGCGGCTATTTCAAGGTTCCGATCCGCACCAACCTCTGGCCGCAGGTGCGCGAGGTGGTAAAACTCCTGCGAAAACCGGAGCGCCCCATCCCTTATCGGCTGGAAGGTGAACTGGAAACCGGATTATTCATCGGCTATGACGTGCACCTGGCGCGTAATGGCGAGATAATTCCCGCCGATTTTATTCCGGAGTGACCTCAATGACTCAAGAACCCCATGTCCATGGCCCTGACTGCAACCACGATCATGATCACCACGACCACCATGATCACGACCATGGTCATGTTCACGGCCCCAATTGCGGTCACGCCCACCAGGAGCCTGTGCGCAATGCGTTGAAAGACGTCGGCCGCAACGACCCTTGCCCATGTGGCAGCAGCAAAAAATTCAAGAAATGCCACGGCGCTTGATGCTCCGGGCGGATACTTTCTTCGTTTGTTAAATCGCCATCGCGAGCAAGCCCATACAGGAATCTCTGTCACACAGGAGCAGGGCTTGCCCGCGACAGGGCCGCCGCGGTGTATCAGGCTTACAGCGTCATCGTTCATCGCGAGCAAGCTCGCTCCTACAGGATCTGCGCCACGCTGACGACGGTGGCGTACTCGCCATGCAGATTGCCCAGCGACATTGCATGCACTTGCTCGGCTGAATGCGCCTTGCCAAAATAATCGGCCTTGTCGAAGGTGTAACACGCGTCTTCCACGACCCAGGTTTGAAACCCCAGATTGCCAGCCGTGCGCGCAGTGGACTCGACCGAATTATGGGTCGCCACACCGACAATGATCAGTTGTTCTATCCCCGCCTCACGCAAGACCGTCTCTAAAGCCGTCCCGCAAAACGCATCCGGCACTTGTTTTTGGATCAACTGTTCGCCTGGCAATGGCACAAATCGCTCCTGAAACTCGACCCCTGACTGCTCCGGCCAGAACACCGAGTCTGGTGAACGGGACAAATGTTGTACATGAATCACCGGCCGCGCAGTACAGCGCCAATGAGCCAGCAACTCAGCCATCCGGTCCTCGGCGTGCGGGTTGTTGCGCCGCCCGAGCCTGGGGTGATGAATGCCTTTTTGCTGATCGATCAGAATCAGCGCCGCGCTAGCCTTGAGCTCCATGCCGACTTTTCTCCTGCGGGGTCATTGAAATTCCCGCACTTCAACATCACCTCCTCCTGCAGGCAAGCCATCGAAAGCAAACAGGACGACCTAATGCCGGAGTTTGCTGTCCGTAGACACCCCTCACCTGGAGAACTCCATGATCGACCTGTATTACTGGACCACCCCCAACGGCCACAAAATCTCGCTGTTTCTGGAAGAGGCCGGCCTGCCGTACAACGTGCATGCGGTGAATATAAGCAAGGATGAGCAGTTCAAACCCGAATTCCTGAAAGTCTCCCCTAACAATAAGATTCCGGCCATTGTCGACCAGCAACCTGCTGATGGCGGCGCTCCGCAGGCGTTGTTCGAGTCTGGGGCGATTCTGTTGTACCTGGCAGAAAAAACCGGGAAGTTCCTGCCCAAGGACCTGCGTGGTCGGCAGCAAACCCTGCAATGGCTGTTCTGGCAAATGGGCGGTCTGGGGCCGATGGCCGGGCAGAATCATCACTTCAGCCAGTTCGCCCCGGAAAAAATCCCCTACGCGATCAAGCGCTATATCGACGAAACCGCCCGGCTGTACGGTGTCCTCGACAAGCAACTGGCCGACCGCAACTTCGTCGCCGGATCCGAATACAGCATTGCCGACATGGCAATCTACCCCTGGATCGTCTCGCACAAGTGGCAAAGCCAGAACCTGGAAGACTTCCCCAATGTGCAGCGCTGGTTCAACCACATCCAGGATCGCCCGGCGACCGCGCGCGCGTATGCTATTGCGGCGCGGATCAATCCACCTAAATCCTGAGGACCGGGATCGTTCCCACGCTCTGCGTGGGAACGATCATTTATCAGACAAATCTTGAAATAAGATCCGCGCCCTTCTTGCGCGGCATCCTCCTGCTCACTAACGTAGCGCCTTTATCAGCACTACCCTCCGCAGGAGCTTTGCCATGGCCTCGCCAGCCTTCACACATTTCCTTCCCCGGCTCGGCGTTGCCGCAGCAGTGGCCGGTGTTCTAAGCCTGACCGGTTGTCAGACCTGGAACACTCAGGACACCCTGCCACCCACTTCTGGCGTGCAGCCGCTCAAAGGGCTGGCGCAGAACGTTTCGGTGCGCCGCAATGCCATGGGCATGCCGCTGATCGAGAGCAGCAGCTTCCACGACGCGCTGTTCACCCTGGGTTACGTGCACGCCAGTGATCGCATCACCCAGATGGTTACCATGCGCTTGCTGGCTCAGGGCCGTCTGGCCGAGATGTCCGGCCCCGACGTGCTGGAAGCCGACCGTTTCATGCGTGCGGTCAATCTGAAGAAAAGCGCCGGCGAGCTCTATAACGCCGCTTCGCCGCGTATCAAACGTTTCTTCGAAGTCTATGCACGTGGCGTCAATGCTTACCTGTTCCGCTACCGCGACAAACTGCCGCCAGACCTGGCCGCCTCAGGCTACAAACCCGAATACTGGAAACCGGAAGATTCGGCACTGATCTTTTGCCTGCTGAACTTCAGCCAATCGGCGAACCTGCAGGAAGAAATTTCGTCGCTGGTACTGGCACAGAAAGTCGGTGCCGACAAGCTCGCCTGGCTGACCCCATCCTATCCAGATGAACCGCTGCCTTTCGCCGAAGCCGAAAAGCTCAAGGGCCTGAACCTCGACGGACAAATCCCGGGCCTGGCCGACATCACCAAAGTCACCGGTCAACTCTCCGACCTGAACCTGCTGAGCGTCACGGCTTCAAGCAACTGGGCTATCGCGCCACAGCGCAGCCGCAGTGGTAAAAGCCTGCTCGCCAGTGACAGCCAGCTGCCGATCGCCGTGCCCTCGCTGTGGAATTACGTGCAGCTGCGCGCGCCGAAATACCAGGCCGCTGGCGTGTCAGTCGCCGGGATCCCGGCCATCATCGCCGGTTTCAACGGCAAGGTCGCGTGGAGCATGACCATGCTCATGGGTGACAATCAGGACCTGTTCCTCGAAAAACTCAAACGCCAGGGCAATGCGCTCTATTACGAAGTCGGTGGCAAATGGCAGCCGGCAATCGTTCGTAACGAAACCTACTTCGTCAAAGGTCAGCGACCGATTCGCGAAGTCGTGTACGAAACCCGCCACGGCCCGCTGCTCAACAGCACGCCAGGCACGACCCTGAGCAGTGGTTATGGCCTGGCGCTGCAAATGCCGGACCTCAAGGACGACAAGAGCCTGGATGCGTTCTTCGATTTGTCCCGTGCGCAGAACGTCGAAAAAGCCTCCGACGCCAGCCGTGAGATCCGCGCCATTGCCCTGAATATGGTGTTCGCCGATGCGAGCAATATCGGCTGGCAAGTCACCGGCCGTTTCCCGAACCGCCGCGAAGGTGAGGGTTTGCTGCCATCGCCAGGCTGGGAAGGTCGCTACGACTGGGACGGTTATGCCGACCCGATGCTGCATCCCTATGACCAGAACCCGGCTCAAGGCTGGCTCGGCACCGCCAACCAACGGATCATTCCTCACGGCTATGGCATGCAGTTGTCCAACTCCTGGTACTACCCGGAGCGCGGCGAACGCATCGCCGAACTGGCAGGTGCCGGCAAGCACGACACCCGCAGTATGATCGCCATGCAGTACGACCAGACCACCACCTTCGCCGCCAAACTGAAGAAGATGTTCGAAGCGCCGGGCATGTCCCAGCCGCTCAAACAGGCCATCGACGCGCTTCCCGAAGCTGAACGTAACAAGGCTCGCGAGGCCTACAGCCACTTAATGGCGTTCGACGGCAAACTCAGCCCGACCTCGGCTGATGCGGCGATCTACGAATTGTTCCTGCAAGAGAGCACCAAGCAAATCTTCCTCGACGAATTGGGCCCGGAGTCCAGCCCGGTCTGGAAAGCCTTCGTCGCCAACGGCAATCTGTCCTACTCGGCTCAAGCCGACCACCTGCTCGGTCGCGAAGACAGTCCATTCTGGGACGACACCCGCACGCCGCAAAAGGAAGACAAACCGACTATCCTCGCCCGCAGCCTCGCGGCGGCGATGACCGCCGGTGACAGCCAGATGGGCGCCGATCACAAAGCCTGGCAGTGGGGCAAACTGCACCGCTACGAGTGGAAAAACGCCAGCGGCCAAACCGTGCGCGGTCCAATGCCGGCGGGCGGCGATCACACCACGTTGAACACTGCCGCCTACCATTGGGGACAGGACTTCAATACCACGTTGATCCCGGCCATGCGTTTCATCGTCGATTTCGGTCAGGCGGAACCGATGATGGGCCTCAACAGCACCGGCCAATCCGGTAACCCGGCCAGCCCGCATTACATCGACGGTATCGATTCGTCGCTCAAGGGCCAATACATGAGCTTCCCGATGCAGCCGCAGAACTTCGACAAGGTCTACGGCAATACACGGCTGACATTGGTGCCGGGCAAGTAAGGATTTAGCGCTCACACGATCCATCCCTCTCCCTCTGGGAGAGGGCTAAGGTGAGGAGGGGTGTAACTGATGCTCAGGCGCTCAAGCACCACGATGGTGCATAATATTTTCAGCGCCCGTTTTCGGGCACGACCATTGCCCCTCTATCCCCGAAAACGGCCTTTTAAAACACTTGTTCGGGACTATGGTTCGGAAATTGCTACTTTTAATAGGTCTTACGCTTTCCAGTAACAGTACTAATGCGCCACAAGCGCTCATATTGGTTTTTAGGGATTGAATAATGAAAAAAGCATTGCTGACCCTTTCTGCACTGGCGTTGTGCATGGCTGCCGGCTCCGCGCTGGCCAAAGAATACAAAGAGCTGCGTTTTGGTGTTGACCCTTCCTACGCGCCGTTCGAGTCCAAAGCGGCTGACGGTAGCCTGGTGGGCTTTGATATCGATCTGGGCAATGCGATCTGCGCCGAACTGAAGGTTAAGTGCAAATGGGTCGAAAGCGATTTCGACGGCATGGTCCCTGGCCTTAAAGCCAATAAATTCGACGGTGTGATCTCGTCGATGACCGTTACCGAGGCCCGCGAGAAAGTCATCGATTTCTCCAGTGAGCTGTTCTCCGGCCCTACCGCACTGGTGTACAAGAAAGGCTCTGGCATCTCCGATGTTGCCTCGCTCAAAGGCAAAAAGGTCGGCTACGAGCAAGGCACCATCCAGGAAGCCTACGCCAAGGCTGTGCTGGACAAGGCTGGCGTCACCACTCAGGCCTATGCCAACCAGGACCAGGTCTATGCTGACTTGACATCTGGCCGTCTCGATGCCTCGATCCAGGACATGCTGCAAGCTGAATTGGGCTTTTTGAAGTCGCCACAAGGTGCTAACTACGAAGTCAGCAAGCCGGTCAACGATCCTTTGTTGCCATCCAAAACTGCTGTCGGTATCTCGAAAGGTAACAAAGAGCTCAAGGCTCTACTCGATAAAGGTATCAAAGCGTTACACGACGATGGCACCTACGCCACCATTCAGAAGAAACACTTCGGCGATATGAATCTGTACAGCGGCAAATAATGCCCGGCGCCCACCTCGAAAAGGTGGGCGCTTTTCTGACTGTCAAAGGCTGGATCCATGTTCGAAGAACTGTTGCAGACCCTTGGGCTTTCCGCCTTCAGCCTGAAGGGTTTCGGCCCCCTGCTGTTGCAAGGCACCTGGATGACCATCAAATTATCGGTGTTGTCGCTGCTGGTGAGCGTTCTGCTCGGCCTGATCGGCGCCAGTGCCAAGCTTTCAAGCGTCAAGCTGTTGCGGATTCCGGCGCAGTTCTACACCACGCTGATTCGCGGAGTGCCGGACCTGGTGCTGATGCTGCTGATTTTCTACAGCCTGCAAACCTGGCTGACCAGTCTCACCGTAGCGCTGGACTGGGAATACATCGAGATCAATCCGTTCAGCGCCGGGGTCATTACCCTGGGCTTCATCTACGGTGCGTACTTCACCGAGACCTTCCGCGGCGCGATTCTCGCCGTGCCGCGCGGGCAGATGGAAGCCGCAACCGCCTACGGCTTGAAACGCGGCCAGCGCTTTCGCTACGTGGTGTTCCCGCAAATGATGCGCTTCGCCCTGCCGGGTATCGGCAATAACTGGATGGTGATGCTCAAGGCCACCGCGCTGGTGTCGATCATCGGCCTCGCCGACCTGGTCAAGGCGGCTCAGGATGCCGGCAAAAGCACCTATCAACTGTTCTACTTCCTGGTGCTGGCGGCACTGATTTATTTGCTGATAACCAGCGCTTCGAACGTCGTCCTGCGCTGGCTCGAACGGCGTTACGCGGCGGGCTCCCGGGAGGCCGTGCGATGATCGAACTCCTGCAGGATTACTGGAAGCCCTTTCTCTATAGCGACGGCTACCACATCACCGGCCTGGCCATGACGATGTGGCTGCTCAGCGCCTCGATCTTCATTGGTTTCCTGGTGTCGATCCCACTGTCCATCGCCCGGGTTTCACCCAAGCTTTACGTCCGCTGGCCGGTGCAGTTCTACACCTATCTGTTCCGCGGTACGCCGCTGTATATCCAGCTGCTGATCTGCTACACCGGGATCTACAGCCTCGCCGCAGTGCGTGCGCAGCCGGTGCTCGATGCGTTCTTTCGCGATGCGATGAACTGCACCATCCTGGCCTTTGCCCTCAATACCTGCGCCTACACCACGGAGATTTTTGCCGGGGCGATTCGCAGCATGGCCCACGGTGAAGTAGAAGCGGCCAAAGCCTATGGCCTGAGCGGCTGGAAACTGTATGCCTATGTGATCATGCCCTCGGCCCTGCGCCGCTCGTTGCCCTATTACAGCAACGAAGTGATCCTGATGCTGCACTCGACTACCGTGGCCTTTACCGCGACCGTTCCGGATGTATTGAAAATTGCGCGGGACGCCAACTCGGCGACCTTTTTGACCTTTCAATCGTTCGGCATTGCCGCGCTGATCTACCTGAGCGTCACCTTTGCGCTGGTCGGTTTGTTCCGCCTCGCCGAACGCCGATGGCTGGCCTTCCTCGGGCCGACCCACTAGGACTTCTGTTTCAGGAAACAAGAGCCAATGCGCCACCAGATTCATGACTTGCTTGCCCCGCTGCCGGGCACAGCACGACAGATTCACAGTTTCCACTTCGGCCCGCAGCAGGCCGAAGGCAAGATCTACATCCAGTCGTCTCTTCACGCGGACGAACTGCCAGGCATGCTGGTGGCCTGGCACCTCAAGCTGCGCCTGGCCGAACTGGAAGCTCAAGGCCGCCTGCGCAGCGAAATCGTGTTGGTGCCTGTGGCCAACCCGGTCGGCCTGGAGCAAGTACTGATGGACGTGCCGATGGGCCGCTATGAGCTGGAAAGCGGACAGAACTTCAACCGCTGGTTCGTCGACCTGAGTGAAGAAGTCGGTAACGAAATCGAAGGCCAGCTCAGCGATGACCCTCACCATAACATCAGGCTGGTTCGCACCAGTCTGCGCAAGGCTTTGGCCCGGCAAACCGCCAGCACTCAATTGCAATCCCAACGCCTGACCCTGCAACGACTGGCTTGCGATGCAGACATGGTGCTGGACCTGCATTGCGATTTCGAAGCCGTCGCCCACCTGTACACCACTCCTGAAGCCTGGCCGCAGGTCGAACCGTTGGCGCGCTACATCGGCGCCCAAGCTTGCCTGCTGGCCACCGACTCGGGCGGGCAGTCCTTCGATGAATGCTTCACCCTGCTCTGGTGGCAGCTGCAAGAACGCTTCGCTGAGCATTTCGAGATTCCGCTGGGCAGTTTTTCAGTCACCGTCGAGCTGCGCGGTCAGGGTGATGTCAATCACGGGCTGGCCAGCCTGGATTGCCAGGCACTTATCGACTACCTGACGCAATTCGGCGCCATCGCCGGCGAACCGGCGCCTCTGCCAGAGCTGCCCTACCCGGCCACTCCGCTGGCAGGCGTCGAGCCAGTAACAACACCTGTCGGCGGTCTGTTGGTGTTTGCCGCGCTGCCGGGTGAGTTCCTTGAGGCAGGGCAACTGGTCGCCGAGATCATCGACCCGATCAACGACCGCGTCACGCCCATTCATTGCAACAACGCCGGGCTGCTTTACGCCCGCTCGTTGCGGCGCATGGCCACCGCTGGCATGGTGATCGCCCATGTCGCTGGCCGCGAAGCCTATCGCAGCGGCTACCTACTTTCGCCTTAAGGATGCATGCCCCCATGTACAAACTGACCATTGAAGGCCTGCATAAATGCTATGGCGACAATGAAGTGCTCAAAGGCGTCTCGCTGAAAGCCAAAACCGGTGATGTGATCAGCTTGATCGGCGCCAGCGGCTCGGGCAAAAGTACCTTTTTGCGCTGCATCAACTTTCTTGAGCAACCCAACGACGGTGCCATGAGCCTGGACGGCCAGTCGATCCGCATGATCAAAGACCGGCATGGCATGCGTGTAGCCGACGAGGCCGAACTGCAACGGATCCGCACCCGTCTGGCGATGGTGTTCCAGCACTTCAACCTCTGGAGCCACATGACGGTGCTGGAAAACATCACCATGGCCCCGCGTCGGGTGCTGGGTGTCAGCAAGAAAGACGCAGAGGATCGTGCCCGCCGTTACCTGGACAAGGTCGGCCTGGCCGCCCGGGTCGCCGATCAATACCCGGCGTTCCTCTCCGGCGGTCAGCAACAGCGCGTGGCCATAGCTCGGGCCCTGGCCATGGAGCCGGAAGTCATGCTGTTCGACGAACCGACCTCGGCCCTCGACCCGGAACTGGTGGGCGAAGTGCTCAAGGTGATCCAGGGCCTGGCCGAAGAAGGCCGGACCATGATCATGGTCACCCATGAAATGAGTTTCGCCCGCAAGGTGTCGAGCCAGGTGCTGTTTCTTCACCAGGGTCTGGTGGAGGAAGAAGGCACGCCGGATGAGGTGCTGGGCAATCCGAAAAGCGAGCGGTTGAAGCAGTTCTTGAGTGGAAACCTGAAATAACCCCCCGGCCTCCTGTAGGAGCCGAGCTTGCTCGCGATGAACGATAACGCGGTCGGCAGATTGACCGAGGCGTCTCTATCGCGAGCAAGCTCGGCTCCTACAAAGTTCTCTGGCGAGAGATATCAAGCTACGGGAGCGGGAGGTGGCTCATCCGGCAGGGTGGGCTCACCGGGTTCGGTAGGCTGTTCGTTCGGGGTGTCCGGGTCGGGTTGACCAGGAATGCCGCCCGCCATGTTGACCGACGGATGCGCCAGCAATGACCAGGCAAGCATGCCGACCTGATTGGGCTCAAGCCTCGCCAGCTCAGCACTTATACGCGGATCGATTTTCATAGGGCGCTCCTGAGCGATGGCCCGACTCGCGTTGCGCGAACCGAAGCAGTACTCTCAATAGAGTACCTGCTCGCTCAAGAATTCCAACTGTTCGTCAGATGCCTGAATCAGGTACGCGGCAGGGTGACACCAAGCTGGCCCTGATATTTGCCGCCACGGTCTTTGTAAGACACTTCGCACTCTTCGTCGGACTCGAAAAACAGCATCTGCGCCACACCTTCATTGGCGTAGATCTTCGCTGGCAAGGTCGTTGTGTTGGAGAACTCCAGGGTCACATGGCCTTCCCACTCCGGCTCAAGCGGCGTGACATTGACGATGATGCCGCAACGGGCGTAGGTGCTTTTCCCCAGGCAGATGGTCAATACGTTACGTGGAATGCGGAAAAACTCGACAGTCCGGGCCAGCGCGAAAGAGTTTGGCGGAATGATGCACACATCGCTTTTGACGTCGACGAAACTCTTCTCATCGAAGTTTTTCGGATCAACGGTCGCCGAGTTGATGTTGGTGAATACCTTGAATTCATCCGCGCAACGCACGTCATAGCCGTAGCTCGATACGCCGAAGGAAATCACCCGGTCAGGGCCTTCGCCGCGCACCTGACGCTCCACAAAGGGCTCGATCATGCCGTGCTCTTGCGCCATGCGGCGAATCCACTTGTCCGATTTGATGCTCATGGCGGGTGTCCTGAATAGCGAGGTGGAAAAATTCTGTCCGGCATCTTACCGGGGCACGCCGCCGGGTTCAAAGTCCGGGGCGCTTTTCTCGCTGATCCCGGCAATAGCGCAGGCCCGGATCCCGTACGCGGCACCGTCAGTCACGAAAATAAAGAAACCTTCATAAAGACCATTGGCACGTTCCGGAAAAAGGGTTAAGGTGGCGCCACTGTGTTGCTTGTGTCACTGAGAATCTCTACACGATATGTTGAATTTCGATCCAACCATCTCCAAGAATTTTTCCTGCTCTTTGCACTCAGTCTCGGCCAGGGCTTTTCCTGAGTCGCAGTTAACTTTGTCCAAGGAGATACACCATGTCTAATCGCCAAACTGGTACCGTTAAGTGGTTCAACGATGAAAAAGGCTTCGGCTTCATCACTCCACAATCCGGTGACGACCTGTTCGTACACTTCAAAGCTATCCAGTCCGACGGCTTCAAAAGCCTGAAAGAAGGCCAACAGGTTTCTTTCATCGCTACCCGCGGTCAGAAAGGCATGCAAGCTGAAGAAGTTCAAGTTATCTAACTTGTCCTGATACAGCAAAAGCCCCGCCCTCAAAAGCGGGGCTTTTTTGTGCCCGTCTGTTTTGCCCTGAACATGCTCTGAAAAAGGTTTACCCCCCAGCTTTCGAACGATAGAACGCCAGTGTTATCAGGTGACACCAAAAAAGCGGTGTGACGCGTCCCGTTCAAACTGATGACAACGAGGCACAGCAGGGCTCTGGACAACATAAGCGAACACAGGGCCCGAGCTTGCGAAAAAAACCGGACACCCCATGGACAAAAGCCTTAGCCAGGACTGACCCAAGCATCACAACCGAGTTAAATTCTCATCGACCTATCAGGGATATGTCTTACAGGCGAACTCGCGAATTCCTTCAGGAAGCACGAACGTGACTGAATCTCCCGACGAGAGTGAAAGCCCTGCACAAATCCGACGCACGGCTCTCTACCTCACACTTGCCCAAGTCCCGGAGGGCAAAGTGGTGAGTTATGGCCAATTGGCCGAACTGGCCGGGCTGGGCCGTGCCGCACGCTGGGTCGGTCGCACACTCAGCCAATTGCCCGGCGACACCAAGCTGCCCTGGCATCGTGTTCTCGGTGCTGGCGGGCGTATCAGCCTGCCTGCCGGCAGCGCTTCAGGGGATGAACAACGTACGCGCTTGCGCATGGAAGGCATCAGCATCCTGAACAATCGTGTTGATATTCAGCGTCATGGCTGGCGTCCGGTAGAGCACAGCGGTTAGAGTGCGCGCTTTGTTTCCGCAATCTGAGGCAGACTCCAGCCCATGCCCCCAAAAACCTGGCGCGACGCACTCGCCGCCTATGCCAGCCCCTCGACGCTCGTACTGTTGCTGCTTGGTTTCGCCGCCGGCATGCCTTACATGCTGGTGTTCTCGACGCTTTCGGTCTGGCTGCGCGAAGCTGGTGTAGCCCGCGAAACCATTGGCTACGCAAGCCTGATCGGCTTGGCCTATGCCTTTAAATGGGTATGGTCGCCGCTGCTCGACCAATGGCGCCTGCCGCTGCTCGGTAAACTCGGGCGTCGTCGCTCGTGGCTGGTCCTCGCTCAATCACTGATCATCCTCGGACTGATCAGCATGGGCTTCTGCGACCCGCAAAAACACCTGTCCTGGCTGATAGCCATTGCGGTGATCGTCGCCTTCGCCTCCGCCACCCAAGACATTGCTATCGACGCCTATCGCCTGGAAATTGCCGAAGACAGCCGCCAGGCCGCGCTGGCCGCCGCGTACATGTCCGGTTATCGAGTTGCCGTACTGCTGGCGACCGCCGGTGCACTGTTCTTTGCCGAAGGCTTCGGCTCCACGGGTTTCAACTACAAACATGCGGCCTGGACCGGCACCTACGTCCTGTTCGGTGTGTTGATGATCCCGGCACTGCTCACCACGCTCCTTATGCGTGAACCCCCCGTGCCGCTGCGTACTCAGCTGTCGGCCGGGCGCTACAGCTTTGTGCATCAACTGGTGTCGGTATTCGTGCTGATCATCCTGCTGATCTCCGTACCGGCGATGTTTACCCAGCTTTACAACACCGACTTCGCCAGCGTGCTGTTCAACGGTGTCAGCCTGCTGGATCTGCTATTGGAAGATCGCGCCTTCCTGCGGGCGATCCTCTATATCATCCTGACCAGCCTGTGCCTCTCGGCCATGGGTAGACGCGGCCTGGCGCCAGTACTGACACCGGTCAACGACTTTATCTTGCGCTATCGCTGGCAGGCCTTCCTGCTGCTGGGGCTGATCGCCACCTATCGGATGTCCGACACGGTCATGGGGGTGATGGCCAACGTGTTCTACATCGATCTGGGATTCACCAAAGATCAGATCGCCGGAGTCAGCAAGATTTTCGGCCTGATTATGACCCTGGTCGGCGCCGGGATGGGCGGTTTACTGATCGTGCGCTTCGGAATCCTGCCGATCCTGCTCATCGGCGGCGTAGCTTCGGCAGCCACCAACCTGCTGTTCGTGATGCTCGCAGACATGGGCGCCAACCTGCAGATGCTGATCTTCACCATCTCGCTGGACAACTTCAGCTCAGGCATGGCCACTTCAGCATTTGTCGCTTACCTGTCGAGCCTGACCAACCTGAAATTCTCCGCCACTCAATACGCCCTGCTCAGTTCGATCATGCTCTTGCTGCCACGCCTGATCGGCGGCTACTCCGGGGTGATGGTGGAGAAATTCGGCTATCACAACTTTTTCCTGATCACCACCCTGCTTGGCATCCCGACCGTATTGTTGATCGCCCTGCACTGGTTTCAGGAGGCCCGCCGCGCCCGCGAGGCCGCTGCGGCCGCCGCAGCCGCAGCCGCGGCTAACGACGTTAGCGACACCAGTAAAGTCAGCGAAGTTGGTGAAGTTGGCGAAGCCAACAAAGCCAGCGAAATCAGCGAAATCAGCAAAGAATCTTAGGAGCCCCCCCGGGGGGTTGCCGGCTTTCGCCACCCTCCCCCGGTACGCCCGGCTGCAATCCTGTACGCAAACAGATCTCACCCGTACAATGCTCAGTCATTTCTAGTCATTAGCAACCGACAACGGCCAACCATGCGCACCAGTCAATATTTGCTCGCCACACAGAAAGAAACGCCTTCCGACGCGGTTGTGATCAGCCATCAGCTGATGCTGCGCGCCGGCATGATCCGCAAACTGGCCTCCGGCCTGTACACCTGGCTGCCCATGGGCTTGCGGGTTATGCGCAAGGTTGAAGCCATCGTTCGCGAAGAGATGAACGCTGCAGGCGCTCTTGAAGTGTTGATGCCGAGCACCCAGCCGGCTGAGCTGTGGCAGGAATCCGGCCGTTGGGAAGAGTACGGCCCAGAGCTGCTGCGCTTCAAGGATCGTCACGGTCGCGACTTCTGCGCCGGCCCGACCCACGAAGAAGTGATCACCGACCTGGCCCGTAACGAGCTCAGCAGCTACAAGCAGCTGCCGATCAACCTGTACCAGATCCAGACCAAATTCCGTGACGAGACCCGCCCACGCTTCGGTTTGATGCGCGGCCGCGAATTCATCATGAAGGACGCCTACTCCTTTCACGCGGACCAGGCATCCTTGCAGGTCACTTACGACCGCATGCATCAGGCGTACTGCAACGTGTTCACCCGCCTGGGGCTGAATTTCCGCCCGGTAGAAGCCGATAACGGCTCCATCGGCGGCGCTGGCTCCCACGAGTTCCACGTACTGGCCGAGTCCGGTGAAGACGATATTGTCTTCAGCAATGGTTCCGACTACGCGGCGAACATCGAGAAGGCTGAAGCCGTTCCTCGCGAAACCTCGCGCCCTGCGCCAGGCGAAGAGCTGCGCCTGGTCGATACGCCAAACACCAAAACCATCGCGCAACTGGTCGAAGGCTTCAATCTGCCGATTGAAAAGACCATCAAGACCCTGGTGGTTCACGCTGAAGAAAAAGGCAAGCTGATCGCGCTGATCATTCGCGGCGATCACGAACTGAACGAAATCAAGGCCGCCAACCAGCCAGGCGTTGCCAGCCCGCTGGTCATGGCTTCCGACGCCGAACTGCGCGATGCCATTGGCGCCGGCGCCGGCTCCCTCGGCCCACTGAACCTGCCATTGCCGATCATCATCGACCGCTCAGTCGAGCTGATGAGCGACTTCGGTATCGGTGCCAACATCGATGACAAGCACTACTTCGGCGTCAACTGGGAGCGCGATCTGCCGGTTCCGGCCGTGGCCGACCTGCGCAATGTCGTGAGCGGCGACCCAAGCCCGGACGGCAAAGGCACGCTGGAAATCAAACGCGGCATCGAAGTCGGACACATCTTCCAGCTAGGCACCAAGTACAGCGAAGCGATGAAGTGCCAGGTTCTCGGTGAAAACGGCAAGCCTGTAACCCTGACCATGGGTTGCTACGGCATTGGTGTTTCGCGCGTGGTTGCCGCTGCCATCGAGCAGAACAACGACGAACGCGGAATCATCTGGGGCGACAGCCTCGCACCGTTCCAGATCGCTCTGGTACCTCTGCGCTACGAAACCGAACTGGTTCGCGAAGCTACCGACAAGCTTTATGCCGAGCTGACTGCTGCCGGCTTCGAAGTGCTGCTGGACGACCGCGACAAGAAAACCAGCCCTGGTATCAAGTTCGCAGACATGGAACTGATCGGCATTCCACACCGGATCGTGGTCAGTGACCGCGGTCTCGCCGAAGGCAACCTGGAATACAAGAGCCGCACCGAGGCCGAGCCGCAAGCGCTTCCGGTCGCCGAGGTGCTGTCCTTCCTCCAAGCCCGTATCCGTCGCTGAAACCAGATCAAGAGAAGTCATGTTCAAGCGAAACACCTTAGGCCTCGGTGGTGCCGCCCTGTGCGGCACCCTGCTGGTCAGTGGCTGCGCCAATCAGATGTCACAACACAGCGAGCACGAGGAACGCATCGAGCGCAAATTGCTCGAGCACAGCCTGCAGATCGATGTCGGCGAGCCTAAGGTGCTTGAACTGCCGCAACGCCGAGTACGGATCCACGAGCAGAAGACCTTCGAAGTCACCGAGTTCGAAGTTGCCCGTCGCTATGATCGCTACACGCCTTACCAGCCCTGGCGGGAGATCTACGAGATCCCGCTGGGCGCCGTGGCGTTGGTCGCTGGCGTCGGTGCGAATATTGTCAACGTGTTCGCCTTGGGCAACTTGCCAGACAGCATGACCAAAGACTGGATCAGCTATGGCCTTGCCGGGCTCAACCCGTTCATGAACATTCAATCCCATGGTCGAGCGCAACAAAACCTGGCCGGAATCGACGAAACCCAGCGTGACAAACGCCTGGAATATTCGAGCCTGCCGTGGAGCGAGCGGCCGGTGGAGGTCAAGGCCGGCACTCATACCTTTGAGCTGAGCACTGATCGCAACGGCGTACTGCGCCTGAACCTGCTGGACAGTCCGTTTTCAGAACAGGACCTGAACCACATCAGCAAGCTGCAGATCAGCGTCGAAGATGCTCAGAATGACGTGCATTCCAACTCATCCCTGACCATCAGCAGCACCCTGCGCGGCAAGATGCTGGAAGCTCACAACCTGATCTTCGATGACCTCGAAGATGACGACGTCAGCCAGTGGGTACACCGGGTAAAACGCCTGTCGGAGTTGGGCCTTGAAGAAGAAGCCAGCGAACTGGAACAGAGCCTGATCGAATTGACCCGCAACGATCCTGAATTGCAGCGTGAATTCCTCAAGTCACTGACCAAAGATGCCGGGCGACTGGTGGCAGATCCCGGGGTGTGACTGTAGCAGCTGCCGAGCCCGCGAGGCTGCGTTCGGCCGCGAAGCGGTCGTAGCCTGGTGCATGCGGTTGTTCCGTTAAACCGCTATCGCAGGTTTTACGACTGCTTCGCCGCCGAACGCAGCCTCGCAAGCTCGACAGCTGCTACAAATGCCTAGCGGCTAAACAACTCCAGCTGCTCATGCCCGCCACGCAGATCCTGCAAACGCACGCCAATCCCCAGTAACCGCACCGGCTTGACGCCCCGATTGAAGGCCTGGGTCAGCAGTTGCTGATATCCCTCCAGATCCCGCCCTGCCCCAGCCTGCTCCAGAGTGGTCTGGGTAAAGTCATGGAACTTCACTTTGACGAAGGGCTTGCCCGGTCGATAACTGCTGTCAATCCTCGCCATGCGGGCGGTCAGGGTTTCCAATAACTCTGGTAATTTTTCCAGGCAACTGGCCAGATCGGGCAGGTCCACATCGTAGGTATTCTCGACACTGACGGACTGACGCCGGTTATCGTTCTGCACCAGCCGATCATCGATTCCACGAGCCAGCCCCCACAGCCGCTCACCAAAACTGCCGAATTCGCGCACCAGCGCCAACTTGCTCCAGTCTCGAAGCTCCAGGCAATTGACGATGCCGAGCCTTCCCAACTTGTCCGCCGTGACCTTCCCCACCCCGTGCAGCTTGCTGACCGGTAAGGCGGAAACAAAATCCTCAACCTGATCCGGGGTAATCACAAACAAGCCGTTGGGCTTTTTCCAGTCACTGGCGATCTTGGCGAGAAACTTGTTCGGCGCCACACCGGCCGAGACGGTGATATGCAACTGGTTGGAGACACGTCGGCGGATATCTTGCGCAATGCGCGTGGCGCTGCCGGCAAAGTGCGGACTATCGGAAACATCGAGATACGCCTCATCCAGCGATAAGGGCTCGATCAGGTCGGTGTAATCGCGAAAGATCGCCTGAATCTCTTTCGAAGCCTCTTTATATGCATCCATACGCGGCTTGACGATCACCAGATCCGGGCACAGCTTCAAGGCATGCCGGGAAGACATTGCCGAACGCACCCCATAAGCCCGCGCCTCGTAGTTACAAGTGGCAATCACCCCACGCCGCTCCGCCGAACCACCGACAGCCAGTGGCTTGCTGGCCAGACGCGGGTCGTCGCGCATCTCGATCGCGGCATAGAAACAATCACAGTCGATGTGGATGATTTTGCGCTGCGTCATATATAGGCAGTGTTCATTGAGAGCAAAAGAGGCAAAGGTGAAACGAATCCGCAGTATCTCACTGACACCTGTATATAGCACCAGTGCTTTGAATCTTCGCCTGTATACGTAGGAAAAACCCTCAATGGATTTATTTTATCAATCAAAACAGGTATGCCAATAGAGCTGAAAGCCTTACGCAGCAAGCCCTCAAGGCTTGTCAGGCTGCCCTCCTGACAAGCTAAGCGATTGAACAAAAAGAGATTTTTTAGAATTACAGGTTGACAGCCCAGCGATCCGCTGTAGAATGCCGACACACAGACGCGGGATGGAGCAGTCTGGTAGCTCGTCGGGCTCATAACCCGAAGGTCGTCGGTTCAAATCCGGCTCCCGCAACCAAACATCAAAAAAGGCTACTCGAAAGAGTGGCCTTTTTTGTGCGCGTCGATTTTTACAACCCCATCCTCTGGCAGCACCTCTCCCGTCAGCGGCTGAAAACAGTGCAAAAGGAAAACCCTTTGCGCTTCTGGCACTTACCCCACCCAACGGACCGTTCACCACTTATTTGCGCTTATTTGACCCAATAGACTATTAACGGTTGACACTCAAGCGATCGCCTGTAGAATGCCGCCACACAGACGCGGGATGGAGCAGTCTGGTAGCTCGTCGGGCTCATAACCCGAAGGTCGTCGGTTCAAATCCGGCTCCCGCAACCAAACATCAAAAAAGGCTGCTCGAAAGAGTGGCCTTTTTTGTATCTGTCGAAAATGCCCTTTCGCAACAATGATCTGGCAATGTGTGCCGCGCTGTCGACGGTCAATCGGAATCATCTCGGCGCAGGCTATGCTGAGTCGCAGGCAATACTCTCTACTGCTGGTTGCGCGCAGTCGTCCAGTTACGATGAGACGCGTTAATATTTGAAATTATTTTTTTCATAGGGATTGGTAACTTGGCTGGATACCCCCATCCTGTCGCGCACAATCCAAGAGGTGATTGATGCGCGCCAACTCGTCTGATCCACAAGACACCGTCACAGCGACCCAACCGATTACAGCCACTCGCCTGCGCTGGCTGGAGCTGTTGAGCAAATACCGTCAACCCATCGGCCTGGCAGTCACTCTGCTGCTATTCTCGATCGCGCTGATTGCCTGTCGCCACCTGCTGAGCGAACTCGATCTGTATGCCCTGCACGACTCAATCCTGGAAGTGCCGAAGCCGGCCTTGCTCGGTGCATTAGGGGCGACCATTGCTGGCTTCATCATTTTGCTGGGCTATGAGTGGTCAGCCAGCCGTTATGCCGGCGTGAAATTGCCGCCGCGCACGCTGGCCCTGGGGGGATTCACCGCGTTCGCCATTGGCAATGCCATTGGCCTTTCGCTGCTCTCCGGCGGTTCGGTGCGTTACCGTTTGTATGCACGCTTTGGCCTGGGGGCCTCTGACGTCGCCCACATGACGCTATTCGCCAGCCTTTCACTGGGTTGCGCCCTACCACCACTGGCAGCCCTGGCGACGCTCAGCAACCTGCCAGCAGCCGCTGCTGCGCTGCACCTGTCCGAATCCCTGCTGGCCGGGATTGCCCTCACAGTGCTGTTTCTCGGGGCGGTGCTGGCGATCGGCATCTACCGTCGCCGTCTACCGGAACAACCATCCCCGGACAACTTGCTGGTCCGTGTCGGGCGCCGCACCCTGCGCCTGCCAAGCCGCCGCCTGACCCTCCTGCAGCTGGTGATCACGGCGCTGGATGTGGCCGCTGCCGCCACCGTGCTCTATCTATTGCTACCTGAAGCGCCACCCTTCGGCGCCTTCGTACTGATCTACCTGTTGGCGCTGGCTGCCGGTGTACTCAGCCATGTGCCCGGCGGCGTCGGGGTGTTTGAAGCCATTTTGCTGGCAGCCTTCGCCGACAAGCTCGGTGCCGCGCCACTGGCGGCAGCCCTGCTGCTGTATCGCCTGATCTACGTGGTTCTGCCACTGCTGGTGGCCTGCCTGTTATTGCTGATCAGCGAAGCACAACGGCTGTTCCAGTCTCGCCAATCGCTGCGGGTAGCCTCGGGCCTTGCTGCGCCAATCCTCGCGGTACTGGTGTTCCTGTCCGGTATGGTTCTGCTGTTTTCCGGTGCTACACCGGAAATCGATACCCGTCTCGAAGCCATCGACTTCCTGGTCCCGGACCGTTTGATCGATGCCTCACATTTCGGTGCCAGCCTGATCGGCGTACTGTGCCTGCTCCTGGCACAGGGGCTGCGACGCCGCCTGTCCGCAGCATGGATGCTGACCATGGTGATGTTGCTGGTCGGTGCTCTGCTTTCACTGCTCAAAGGCTTCGACTGGGAAGAAGCTTGTCTTCTGACACTGATCGCCTGCCTGCTCGGCGTGTTCAGGCGTTCGTTTTATCGCCCGAGCCGCCTGACCGAGTTACCGTTTTCACCACTTTATCTGGTCGCCAGCCTCTGCGTACTTGGCGCATCGACCTGGCTGTTACTGTTTGCCTATCAGGACGTGCCCTACAGTCATCAGCTCTGGTGGCAGTTCACCCTTGACGCCGATGCTCCGCGCGGCTTGCGCTCGTTACTCGGCGCCGCGGTGCTGCTGGTGGTAGTGTCGCTGACCTGGCTGCTACGCACTGCACGCCCGGTGATCCATCTACCGACCGCCGAAGAGCTCGACAAGGCGGTAAAAATCCTTATGTCCTCAGCCCAACCGGACGGCGGCCTGGCCTTGACCGGTGACAAGGCGTTGCTCTTTCATCCCAACAACGACGCATTCCTGATGTACGCCCGTCGCGGTCGCAGCCTGGTAGCGTTGTACGACCCGATTGGCCCGACCCAGCAACGGGCCGAGATGATCTGGCAATTCCGCGACCTTTGCGACGTCCATCACGCCCGCCCGGTGTTCTATCAGGTGCGCGCCGAAAACCTGCCGTATTACATGGACATCGGTCTGTCGGCAATCAAACTCGGTGAGGAAGCCCGGGTCGATCTGCAGCGCTTTGATCTCGAAGCCAAGGGCAAAGAGATGAAGGACCTGCGTTACACTTGGAACCGTGGCACACGGGACGGCCTGTCGCTGGAAATCCACGAGCCGGGTCAAGCCCCCATGGATGAATTGAAAGTCATCTCCGATGCCTGGCTGACCGGCAAGAACGTACGCGAGAAAGGGTTTTCCCTTGGCCGTTTCAGTGATGATTACATCAAGCATTTTCGCGTTGCGATTATCCGTTTCGAAGGGCGCCCGGTAGCGTTTTCCAACCTGCTTGAGACTTACGGCCATGAACTGGCCAGCCTCGACCTGATGCGCGCCCATCCAGATGCGCCCAAACTGACCATGGAGTTCATGATGGTCGGCCTGATTCAACATTATAAAAGTCATGGATATGCACGTTTCAGCCTGGGCATGGTCCCATTGTCGGGGCTTCAACCCCGTCGTGGCGCACCACTGACTCAGCGCCTCGGCTCGATGGTGTTCAGCCGTGGCGAGCAACTCTACAACTTCCAGGGTTTGCGTCGCTTCAAAGACAAGTTCCAGCCTGACTGGGAACCCCGTTACATGGCCGTGCCCGCCGGACTCGATCCGCTGGTGGCGCTGGCCGATACCGCCGCCCTGATTGCGGGCGGCTTGACTGGATTGGTGAAACGCTGATGATTCAACGCTCCTGGCGGTATTTACTGGCCACTCTGGTGGCGCTTGCCCTGCTCCTCGGTGGCGGCTATTGGTTCTGGAACCGCCCAGCGCCAGAGCCGACACTTGAACACCTGGCACAAGCCGATGGCTCGACAATGACTCGCGTCGTTCCTGGTACCACTGCGCGCGCGCAAGTGGTCGTGGCAGTGACCGATGAACAAAAGCTCAGCGATGCACAACTGCTGACCCTGGGCCGTGGCGGTGCTGCGCAGATTGTTCAAGTCATCCTGCCTGCCGACTGCACGTTGCAGGGCAGCGCACTGCAGTCGGCCATGAAACAACTCAACGGTCCAGCCACCCTGGTCAGCGGTATCGGCCCTGGAGCAATTCTGGCCTGGCGCTGGCTGTCCGAGCAAACCAATGACAAGGCCCAGGCCGTGTCCGTGGACCTGGCACTGGAAAAGCCCGGCTGCACCCATCTGCTGCCCAAAACCGCAGCTCACGGTCACTGGCTGGTGGCCTGGAACGACAACCCTGACGACACAAGCGCAGGCTTTGTCCGCGATCAACCCAACGCCGAAACCAGTATCAGCGACTACGATATCCACTTGCCGCAAGTCCTGAACAATGAGTTACGCAAGATCCTCGTCGGTTCAGACAAGGGCAATGGCGGGCTGAATATCCCGGTGGTCGAAGTACCCGCCGGCCAGGCAAAAGACACGGTGACCCTGTTCCTGTCGGGTGACGGCGGCTGGCGCGACCTGGACCGTGATGTGGCCGGCGAAATGGCCAAGATTGGCTACCCGGTGGTCGGCATCGACACCCTGCGCTACTACTGGCAGCACAAGAGCCCGGAGCAAAGCGCCACTGACCTCGCCGAACTGATGCAGCACTATCGCCAGAAATGGGGCACCAAACGCTTCGTACTGACCGGTTACTCCTTCGGCGCCGACGTATTGCCGGCCATTTACAACCGTCTGCCAGAAGCCGAGCAGCAAAGGGTTGACGTTATTATCCTGCTGGCCTTCGCCCGCACCGGCAGCTTCGAAATCCAGGTCGAAGGCTGGTTGGGCAACGCCGGCAAAGAAGCCGCCACCGGCCCGGAAATGGCCAAGCTGCCAGCAGACAAAGTGGTATGCATCTATGGCGCAGAAGAAGTCGACGAAAGCGGTTGCACTGAGAAGACCGCAGTGGGTGAAGCTATGAAACTGCCTGGTGGCCACCACTTCGACGAAAACTACCCGGCCCTGGCTCAACGCCTGGTCGATGCGATCGAGAAGCGTCAGGGCAAGACCAAGGTCGCTGAAGAGTGATCTGATCGCCCACAAAAAAGCCCCCGCTGCCGCAAGGCAACGGGGGCTTTTTTTGTGGGGCTTACATTTCGACCTGAGTACCCAGTTCGATCACCCGGTTCACCGGCAACTTGAAGAACCGCAGGTTACCGTTGGCGTTCTTCAGCATGAAAGCGAACAACCCTTCACGCCAACGGGCCATGCCTTCGAGCTTGGAAGCGATGACCGTCTCACGGCTGAGGAAGTAGGTGGTGCGCATCGGGCTGAAGTCCAGCTCATCGAGATGGCACAGCTTCAGGGCTTCTGGCACATCCGGTTCGTCGATAAAGCCGAAGTGCAGGATCACCCGGAAGAACCCCTGACCATAAGACTCCACCTCGAAACGCCGTTGCGCAGGAACTCGCGGAGTGTCCTCGTTCTGCACAGTCAGCAACACTACCTGCTCATGCAGCACCTGGTTATGCAACAGGTTGTGCAATAAGGCATGAGGTACCGCATCCGCCCGGGCCGTGAGGAAAACCGCCGTACCTTGCACGCGATGGGGCGGCTGCACACTGATACTGCTGATAAATATCGGCAACGGCAGGCCACCTTCGTCCAGACGATCCACCAGCAACTGCTTGCCGCGCTTCCAGGTGGTCATCAGGATGAACAGCACAATCCCCGCCAATACCGGAAAGGCACCGCCCTGAATGATTTTCGGCACGTTGGCGGCGAAGAACAGCCCGTCCACCAGCAGGAAGCCGATCAGGATCGGTACCGTCAAGATCGGCGGCCATTTCCACAGCAACAGCATCACCGCCGCAACCAGAATACTGGTGATCAACATGGTCCCGGTCACTGCCACGCCGTAGGCCGAAGCCAGCGCACTGGAAGACCCGAAGCCGAGCACCAGCAGGATCACCCCGACCATCAGCGCCCAGTTCACCGCACCGATATAGATCTGGCCTTTTTCAGCGCTGGAGGTGTACTGGATGTGCATGCGCGGTATGTAACCCAGCTGGATCGCCTGAAGGGTCAGGGAGAACGCGCCGGAGATAACCGCCTGGGAAGCAATCACCGTGGCCAGGGTCGACAGGATCACCAACGGAATCAGCGCCCAACCCGGTGCCAGCAGGTAGAACGGGTTCCGCGCCGCTTCCGGGTTTTCCAGCAGCAATGCGCCCTGGCCGAAGTAGTTCAGCACCAGCGCCGGCAGCACGAGGGCGAACCAGGCACGAGCGATCGGCTTGCGACCGAAGTGGCCCATGTCCGCATACAAGGCTTCAGCACCGGTCAGTGCCAGTACCACCGCTCCCAGAATCGCCAGGCCCACGCCCGGATGAACGCTGAAGAAGCGCACGCCCCACGCCGGATTGAGCGCATGGAGCACTTCGGGATGCTGGACGATGCCATGAACGCCCAGCACACCCAACAGGACGAACCACAACACCATCACCGGCCCGAACAGCTTGCCGATTCGGTCCGTGCCGTGCTTCTGGATCAGGAACAATCCGACCAATATGATCAGTGACAGCGGCACGACCCAGCGTTCGAGCCCATCGAATGCCAGCTCCAGACCTTCGACTGCTGACAATACCGAGATCGCCGGGGTGATCATGCTGTCGCCGTAGAACAGCGAGGCGCCGATCAGGCCGAGAATCACCAGCACCATCCGCAGCCGCGGATAGGGCGCAGCCGCGCTCCGGGCCAGCGCAGTAAGGGCCATAATCCCACCCTCGCCCTGGTTGTCAGCCCGCAGAATGAACAGCACGTATTTGATCGAGACCACCCAGATCAGCGACCAGAAAATCAGCGCCAGAATCCCCAATACTCCGTCATGGCTGACCGTAACCCCATAACCGCCGGAAAACACCTCTTTGAGGGTGTACAAGGGGCTGGTGCCGATATCGCCGTAAACTACCCCGACCGCCGCCACCAACATTCCCAAGGGCCTCGCCCCGGAATGCTCAGAGCCCACCGCCTGACTACTTGCCTGACCCATCAACCACTCCTACTACTCAGACCCGGACTTCTTTGAAAGAAGCACTATGCTTTGCCGTGCAGCATGCGCTGTTTTTCTTATCGTTACAGTCGATTTGTCGACCGTAAAAACTCTCTATCGCGCGACGCGGCGAAGCATAGCGCAGCAGTCGTCGCATTTCCCTGCATAAAGCTGGTCAAGTGCGCTGCCCATCGCTAGAATTGCGCACTTTTTGATCAGAGGCGCGCCAAGCGCCCGTCCGTCGCCTTGCCGCTCACGGCTGGAGGCGTCACAAAACACCGAGGTTAGACATGTCCACCACAACGCCAGCCAACCCCAAAGTTGGCTTCGTATCCCTGGGTTGCCCGAAAGCACTGGTCGACTCCGAGCGCATCCTTACCCAACTGCGCATGGAAGGCTATGACGTCGTGTCCACGTATCAGGACGCCGATGTCGTGGTGGTCAATACCTGCGGCTTCATCGACTCGGCCAAGGCCGAGTCCCTGGAAGTCATTGGTGAAGCCATCAAGGAAAACGGCAAAGTCATCGTTACCGGTTGCATGGGCGTAGAAGAAGGCAATATCCGCAACGTTCACCCAAGCGTGCTTGCGGTGACCGGTCCGCAGCAATACGAGCAAGTGGTCAACGCTGTACACGACGTCGTGCCGCCGCGTCAGGATCATAACCCGCTGATCGACCTGGTACCGCCGCAAGGCATCAAGCTGACTCCGCGTCACTACGCCTACCTGAAGATATCCGAAGGCTGCAACCACAGCTGCAGCTTCTGCATCATTCCCTCGATGCGCGGCAAACTGGTCAGCCGTCCGGTCGGTGATGTGCTCGACGAAGCCCAGCGCCTGGTCAAATCCGGCGTCAAAGAGCTGCTGGTGATTTCTCAGGACACCAGCGCCTACGGTGTCGACGTCAAATATCGCACCGGCTTCTGGAACGGCGCACCGGTGAAAACCCGCATGACTGAACTGTGCGAAGCGCTAAGCAGCCTCGGCGTCTGGGTTCGCCTGCACTATGTTTACCCGTACCCGCACGTCGATGAGCTGATCCCGCTGATGGCCGCCGGAAAAATCCTGCCGTACCTGGACATCCCGTTCCAGCACGCCAGCCCGAAAGTGCTGAAGGCGATGAAACGCCCGGCCTTCGAAGACAAGACCCTGGCACGCATCAAGAACTGGCGCGTGATCTGCCCGGACCTGATCATCCGTTCGACCTTCATCGTCGGTTTCCCCGGCGAAACCGAAGAAGACTTCCAGTACCTGCTCGACTGGCTGACCGAAGCCCAGCTCGATCGCGTCGGCTGCTTCCAGTACTCGCCAGTTGAAGGCGCACCGGCCAACGACCTGAATCTGGACGTGGTACCGGATGACGTCAAACAAGACCGTTGGGAGCGCTTCATGGCGCACCAGCAGGCCATCAGCTCGGCGCGCCTGCAAATGCGCGTCGGCCGTGAAATCGAAGTACTGGTCGATGAAGTCGACGAGCAAGGCGCGGTCGGCCGTTGCTTCTTCGATGCCCCGGAAATCGACGGCAACGTGTTCATCGACAACGGCAGCAACCTCAAGCCAGGCGACAAGGTCTGGTGCAAAGTGACCGATGCCGACGAATACGACCTGTGGGCTGAACAGATCTAAACGCAAAAAATACGAAAAGCCCTGCTCTCTTCACGGGATGCGGGGCTTTTTTACGTCTATCGTTTTGTTCAGCAAAAGGATTTCACCTCACACACAGCACAAGGGGCAGGCGGGCATGCGCCATCATTCGGTCATCCACACACCGAAACACAGCGACTACGAAGAACTGACCCGGGTCTGGGAGGCATCGGTGCGTGCTACTCATGACTTTTTGCCGGACAGTTACATCGACCTGCTGAAAAACCTGGTGCTCACCCGCTATCTGGATGCCGTCATGCTGATCTGCACCCGCGACCGACGCCAGAACATCACCGGGTTCGCCGGTGTCGCGGCGGGCAAGATCGAAATGCTCTTTATCGCCCCCGAACACCGTGGCGAGGGCCTGGGCAAACAACTGCTGCGCTATGCCCTGGAACACCTCAACGCCGATGAACTGGACGTCAACGAACAAAACCCCCAAGCCTTGGGCTTTTATTTCAAACAGGGCTTCGAAGTCATAGGACGCTCGGATCACGACGGCATGGGCCAGCCCTATCCGCTACTGCATATGCGCCTCAAACAGGCAAATCAGCGGGCCCGGCGCGGCTAAAAAACACACGCTTTAAATGGACCCGCGATTAACCGGCGCCAGGCAGGTACAATGGGCGCCCTCTTTTGTTACGGCCCCTGTCATGACTGACCCGATTCGTCTCTCCAAACGCCTGATCGAACTCGTCGGCTGTTCCCGTCGGGAGGCTGAGCTGTTCATCGAGGGCGGCTGGGTAACGGTGGACGGCGAAGTCATCGATGAGCCGCAGTTCAAGGTCGACACGCAAAAAGTCGAGCTCGACCCCGAAGCCAAGGCCACTGCACCGGAGCCGGTGACCATCCTGCTGCACGCGCCGGCGGGTATGGATGCAGAAAGCGCCATGCAATTGATCGGCCCTGAAACCCTGAGTGAAGAACACCGCTTCAGCAAACGCCCACTCAAGGGGCATTTCCTGCGCCTGACCGCCAGCCCCGACCTGCAAGCCAACGCCAGCGGGCTGCTGGTATTCACCCAGGACTGGAAGATCCTGCGCAAACTCACGGCCGATGCCGGCAAGATCGAGCAAGAGTATGTGGTCGAGGTCGAGGGCGAGATGGTCGCCCACGGGCTCAACCGCCTGAACCACGGCCTGAGCTACAAGGGCAAGGAACTGCCGGCGGTCAAAGCCAGCTGGCAAAACGAAAACCGCCTGCGCTTCGCGATGAAAAACCCCCAGCCGGGTGTCATCGCTCTGCTCTGCCAGGCCGTCGGCCTCAAGGTCGTTGCCATCCGCCGCATCCGCATCGGCGGGGTTTCCATCGGCAAAGTACCGATGGGCCAATGGCGCTACCTGTCGGCCAAAGAGAAGTTCTAAGGCTGCCACACACTTTGGCGTCGCAGCTCCCTGCGGCGCCCACAGCTGAATGATCAGGACTGCACACATGATTCATAACGACGTACTGCGCAGCGTGCGCTACATGCTCGACATCAGCGACAACAAGGTCGTCGAGATCATCAAGCTCACCGGTTTCGAAGTCAGTAAAGAAGACCTCGTAACCTACCTCAAGAAAGACGAGGAAGAAGGCTACGTATTCTGCCCGGACGAGGTCATGGCGCATTTCCTCGACGGCCTGGTGATCTTCAAGCGTGGAAAGGACGAAAGCCGTCCTCTGCAGCCAATCGAGCTGCCGGTGACCAACAACATCATCCTGAAGAAACTGCGGGTGGCCTTCGAACTGAAGGAAGACGACATGCACGCGATCCTCAAGGCCGCCGAGTTCCCGGTGTCCAAACCCGAGTTGAGTGCGTTGTTCCGCAAATTCGGCCACACCAACTACCGCACCTGCGGTGATCAACTGCTACGCAACTTCCTGAAAGGCCTGACCCTGCGCGTTCGCGGCTGATTGCCCTGGTTTCAGGTGGCGACTCTGAGCCACCTGAAACCTTATGACTGCTCATTGCGCTGCACAATAATGGCTCCACTGGCCATCAGCCTGGCGAGCACCGCCGGGGCTTACATGACCGGGAACATCATCCACTCGATGGTGAGTTCAGTCTCTGAGATTGGCGGCGGGGCCATAGCGCTCTGTCAGTCACCACCGATCCAGAGGTCGCTCGGGTTATGATGCCCACCCTCACCCCCGCCTCGATCCAGACCATGACCTACAGCGTTTCCCCCATCGGTTTCGTGCGCTCCTGCTTCAAGGAGAAATTCGCCATTCCGCGCCAACCGCAACTGGCTCCTGCCGCTCGCGGAGTTCTGGAACTGGTGGCGCCGTTTGATCAGGGCGATGCCGTGCAAGGGCTTGAGCAGGTCAGTCATGTCTGGCTGCTGTTCCTGTTCCATCAAGCCCTGGAAGACAAACCACGGCTCAAGGTCCGCCCGCCCCGCCTGGGTGGCAATAAATCCATGGGTGTATTCGCCACCCGCGCCACCCATCGCCCGAACGGCATCGGCCAGTCGGTGGTCAGGCTGGACAAAGTCGAGGCCAATCGCCTGTGGATCTCCGGCATCGATTTGCTGGACGGCACCCCTATTCTCGATATCAAGCCTTACGTGCCTTATGCGGACATCGTCAACACGGCGTCCAATAGCATCGCCAGCGCCGCGCCGGACCTTATCCCGGTGCAGTGGACGGACTCCGCCTTGCAACAGGCTCACGAGCACGCTCAGCGCCTGCAAGAGCCTTTAGTTGAGCTGGTCGAGCAGTGCCTGGCCCAAGACCCACGCCCGGCTTACCAGATTCCTGCAGCGGAACGCGAATACGGCGCGCAGTTTTGGGATCTGGACGTGCGCTGGCATTACCCCGAGCCCGGCCTGATCCGAGTACTGGAAGTCATCCCCGCCGAATAAATCGCCAGAAACCAAAAAGCCCGCGCTGCCTTCTCAGGCAACCCGGGCTGATCGTTCCCACGCTCTGCGTGGGAATGCCTCCGGTGACGCTCTGCGTCACAAGAGCTAAAGGCTTACTTCTCGACGAACGCGCGCTCGATCAGGTAGTCACCCGGCTCACGCATACGCGGAGAAACCTTCAAACCGAAGCTGTTGAGCACTTCGCTGGTTTCGTCGAGCATGCTCGGGCTGCCGCACAGCATGGCGCGGTCGTCCTGCGCATTGATCGGCGGCAGACCGATATCGCTGAACAGCTTGCCGCTGCGCATCAGATCGGTCAGACGACCTTCGTTCTCGAACGGCTCGCGGGTCACGGTTGGGTAGTAGATCAACTTGTCACGCAGCGCTTCGCCAAAGAACTCGTTCTGCGGCAGGTGCTCGGTGATGAACTCGCGGTAAGCGACTTCGTTGACGTAACGCACGCCGTGGCACAGGATCACTTTTTCGAAACGCTCGTAGGTTTCCGGATCCTGGATGACGCTCATGAACGGCGCCAGACCGGTACCGGTGCTGAGCAGGTACAAATGCTTACCAGGCTTCAAATCGTCCAGCACCAGGGTGCCAGTCGGTTTTTTGCTGATGATGATCTCGTCGCCTTCCTTCAAGTGCTGCAGCTGGGAAGTCAGCGGACCATCCGGAACCTTGATGCTGAAGAACTCGAGATGCTCTTCCCAGTTAGGGCTTGCAATCGAGTAAGCGCGCATAAGCGGGCGGCCGTTGGGCTGTTGCAGGCCGATCATCACGAACTGACCGTTCTCGAAGCGCAGGCCCGGATCGCGGGTGCACTTGAAGCTGAACAGAGTGTCATTCCAGTGATGAACACTGAGGACACGCTCGTGGTTCATGTTGCTCATGTACGGGGACTCCTGGGAATTTATCTGCGCATGCTCTGCGCCTGCTCTGCAAAAAATGAGCTGCTGAGCGCAATTGCATAGCATTCTAATGGCGGCGACAATATCTGTTAAATGGATTATTAAGATAAGGGTTATCGGTTATATAGATATGCGATTTACTCTCCGTCAACTTCAAGTATTCGTCGCCGTTGCCCAGCAGGAAAGCGTGTCCCGTGCTGCGGGCTTACTGGCGCTTTCCCAATCGGCCGCCAGCACCTCAATCACCGAGCTTGAGCGCCAATCCAGCTGCCAGCTTTTCGATCGCGCCGGCAAGCGCCTGAGCCTCAATGCCCTGGGCCGGCAACTGCTGCCACAGGCCGTAGCCCTGCTGGATCAGGCCAAGGAGATCGAGGATCTGCTCAATGGCAAGTCCAGCTTCGGCTCACTGGCGGTTGGCGCCACGCTGACCATCGGCAATTACCTGGCGACCTTGCTGATCGGCAGCTTTATGCAGCGGCATCCCGAAAGCCAGGTGAAACTCCATGTACAAAATACTGCGAATATCGTGCAACAGGTTGCCCATTACGAAATTGATCTGGGTCTGATCGAAGGCGATTGCAGCCACCCGGATATTGAGGTGCAAAGCTGGGTCGAAGATGAGCTGGTAGTGTTTTGCGCCCCCCAGCATCCCTTGGCCAAGCGCGGCCAGGCGAGCATGGAAGAACTGACGCACGAGGCCTGGATTCTGCGCGAACAAGGCTCTGGAACAAGGCTGACCTTCGACCAGGCCATGCGTCATCACCGCAGCGCGCTGAACATCCGCCTCGAACTCGAACACACTGAGGCGATCAAACGCGCAGTGGAATCGGGACTGGGAATTGGCTGCATATCACGACTGGCGCTGCGCGATGCGTTCCGCCGCGGCAGCCTGGTGGCCGTAGAAACGCCGGATCTGGACCTGGCGCGGCAGTTCTATTTCATCTGGCACAAACAGAAGTACCAGACCTCGGCCATGCGCGAGTTTCTCGAACTGTGCCGCGCCTTCACCGCCGGGGTACAGCGCAGTGACGAAATAGTCCTGCCGACGATCGCTTGAGCGGCCGTTAAATCAGAATCACGGCCCACACCACGGCGATCATGCTCAGGGCGATGAGTTGGGCGGCGCTACCCATGTCCTTGGCATTTTTCGACAAGGGGTGCAGATCAAGGGAAATCCGGTCGATCGCCGCTTCCACTGCCGAATTGAGTAGCTCGACAATCAATGCCAGCAGACACACGGCGATCAGCATTGCCCGCTCTACCCGACTGACGTTGAACAGAAGGCTTAACGGAATCAGGATGACGTTGAGCAACACCAATTGACGAAAAGCCGCTTCTCCCCTGAAGGCAGCACGCAAGCCGTCGAAAGAGTAGCCGGCGGCATTGAGGATGCGTTTAAGACCCGTTTGACCTTTGAAAGGCGACATAAAGTAGACAACTGAAAAAATGAGTGGGGAAACTAGTTCAATGAAAGTTAAAAAAGCGTGAAGAAACAGGCTGTTACTGGGTCGAAATTGACTCAAGTTGTTGCAAGAGCAAAGCCGCCTGAGTCCGGGTGCGCACCCCCAGTTTGCGGAAAATCGCCGTCACGTGGGCTTTGATCGTCGCTTCCGAAACGCCCAGTTCGTAGGCAATCTGCTTGTTCAGCAACCCCTCACAAACCATGGTCAGTACGCGAAACTGCTGGGGAGTCAGACTGGCCAGTCCATCTCTGGCGGCTTTGGCCTCGTCCGAGACGCTTACCGCTTCGAAAGCCTGCGGCGGCCACCAGACATCGCCGTCCAAAACGCTACGCACCGCTTGCTGAATGACTTCCAGTGAACTGGATTTGGGGATGAAACCGCTCGCACCAAACTCACGGGAGCGCACCATAATCGATGCCTCTTCCTGTGCCGAAACCATCACCACCGGGATCTGCGGATATTGGCCGCGCAACAACACCAGCCCGGAAAAACCGTAAGCACCCGGCATGTTCAGATCCAGCAACACCAGGTCCCAGTCAGCCTTTTCGGTCAGACGGGTTTCCAGTTCCGCAATGCTCGCAACCTCGACCAGACGAACCTCGGGGCCAAGGCCCAGCGTCACCGCCTGATGCAGCGCGCTGCGAAACAACGGGTGATCATCGGCAATCAGGATTTCGTATGTGGCCATTTTTCAAATGATCCTGTTTTTACGGGAGGCCTGATGAATTCAGTCCTCGCCAACGCAACACAAGGCGACAGCCAAAAATGCTGTACCCGCAAGGCGCGTTCAACGCCAGGAGTCCAGCAAACCAGCGTTCAAAACTTCAGTCGCGCCTTAATCGGCGCCAAGCATGCCCAGCGAAGGCGGGGTGGTCAAGCTGGATGCTTTGCGGCAAAGTCATCGACTAACTAATAAGAGTGCCATCATGCGAAGCCAAGCCTTGCGTGCCGATATCCTGATGCTTGTAACCGCCATGATCTGGGGATCGGGATTTGTCGCACAAACCTCAGGGATGGATCATATCGGTCCTTACCTTTATTCCGGCCTGCGCTTTGCCCTTGGCTCGCTCTGCCTGCTACCGCTGGTGCTGCGTGGCAATCACCATCACACCAAACCAGAGCCCTTGCTTACCCGCGGCCTGCTAATGGGCGGGGGGCTGATGGGCCTGGCACTGGCTCTCGGAATCAACCTCCAGCAAGTTGGCTTGTTATTCACCAGCGTGACCAATGCCGGCTTCATCACCGGCCTCTATGTCATTGTAGTGCCACTATTGGGCCTGATCATTGGCCACAAGACGGGGCTGGGCACCTGGTTCGGCGCAATATTGGCGGTAGTCGGGATGTTTCTGCTCAGCGTAGGCGAGAACTTTCAGGTCGCCCCAGGGGACTGGCTACAGCTCACCGGAGCCATTGTCTGGGGTGGGCATGTGGTGTTGGTCGGGGTTTTCGCCAGCCGTCATGACCCGATTCGCCTGGCCTTCCTGCAATTTGCCACGTGCTCATTGGTCAGCCTGGTCCTGGCGTTGTGCTTTGAGACCTTGCAGTGGAACGCAATTATCGCCGCCGGTCCGGCCATTCTGTATGGCGGCATCGTTGCAGTGGGCATTGGCTACACACTGCAGGTGATTGCACAAAAGGATGCAATCGCCTCGCACGCAGCAATCATCTTCTCACTGGAAGCTGTCTTCGCAGCTATTGCCGGTGCCTGGCTGCTCGATGAGTCTTTGCAACTGCGTGGCTATTTCGGCTGTGCGTTGATGCTGATCGGGATGCTGGTGGCGCAGCTCTGGCCAAAAAGGCCGGAGTTGGTGATTGCATGATCGCTAGAGAAAAGGTTTCAGACGTGTGTGGGTTTCATCGTTCGGGTCGATCACCTGTTGATATTTCGCCGCCAGATAATGCGTACTGAACACATCCAGATAAGCGTCCAGTACTTCACTGGCCGGTTGATCCTCGGCCAGCTCCAGGCATAAGGCAGCAACTTCTGCGGTGCAGAAGTGATCGTCGCGCTTGGAGCGCCGCAATTTATAGCGTGAGAGCTGCTCGGGCTCCAGGCTGAGCACCGGCAAGTGTTCCAGGTAAGGACTCTTGCGGAACATTTTGCGCGCTTCGCTCCAGGTGGCGTCCAGCAGAATGAACAGCGCACGCTTGCCCTGCTCCAGCTTGACCTCGGTCACCACACGCTCCGGCGCGACAAACTCGCCTGGAAATACAATGTAGGGTTGCCACTGCGGGTCAGCAATCAGCGCCAACAACCCCGGTTCGACTTCCGTACGCGACCACGGGAACGCACTGGTGTCAGCAATGACATCGGCAATCAGCCAGCCGGTATTGCTCGGTTTCAGCGGTTCGACATCATGCATTACCAGGCACATCGCCGATTTGGCCGAAACCTGCGGCCGCCACACACACATGCAGTGGCTGGGGATCACTCGGCAACCCGGGCAACGTTCCGCCCGCGAACCACGTGCGACAAAAGGTTTGACCGCACGGGCCAGGCGTTGGGCACGCAAGCGGGAAACGGCGTGGCTCATGGTAGCTGAAGGTGGCAAGAGGAAAGAATCGACACGAAAAGAACTCGGTTGGCCAATAAAGTCGTCGCAGTTTACCAGAGCAACCTGCGCAAGCCTGTACCGTCCACCCCTGCTCCCCCTATAATTCGCCGCCATTGAACGCACAGTCCCGTGGCGGGTCGAAGCACCAGTCACTGAACCAGGAGAGTTTCATGCTGCGCCTTATCGTTCCCACCGTTGCCCTTCTGCTGGCGCTGCCCTTCACTGCCCAGGCTGCGTCCAAACAAGACTACGAACTGAGCAAGATGCTGGAACAGGTTGCCACGCAAAGCAGTGCTGGCACCCCACGGGCGATCAACGAGGACATTCTCGATCAAGGCTACACCGTTGAAGGTAAAGAGCTGATCAACCACCTCAGCGTGCAGTCAAGCCATGCAGAAAAAATGCGCGCGAACCCACAAGCGGTGTATTTCCAGTTAGGCGCTACCGTCTGCCGTAACGAGAGCTATCGCAAGTTGATGGCTAAGGGGGCGATCATGCGCTACGAATTTACTGAATATAAAACCAATCGCCCGGTAGCCTCTGAACGCTTCAAAGAGTCTGACTGCCTACAGCAGAAAAAGAAGAAGTAATCACTGCTCTGCTGCGCGTCGCTGCTGATCATCGGCGCGCAGCTCTGCCACCAACACCTGCAAATACCGCGAACGCCGCTCAGAACCCTCCAGACGTCGCCGACACTCTTCCTCAAAACTCAGATGATTGGCCGCAGCCGCCGATTGCAACAACCGATACAGCTGCGTATCGATTTCCAGAACCACACTGGTCATTTCAAGCCTCCTTGCATCCGCCGATTCGCCAATAATTGCGCGATCAAACCCTCAGCCCTATGCCTTGCGTCCCACCTTGACGCAAAGATGTCTTACTGCGGCTGTAACTTAGTAAATCAGAGCTGACACAGCCCTGCACAGGTTCTGACGAGCGGTGAAACCCCGTTGCGAATCAGCAGTAAGCTGTTGCCAGCCAAGACTTTCCGGGCACATGATCAAGCCAGCAAAAACCGCCTGGAGGGTCTAGATTCAGAGTGTGCCGGTTAACTTTTTTGGGGCAGAAAAGGGGGTTGCCCAACAGCGTCTTGCAGTGCGAATGTTTCTTTCATCCAAGGAAAAAACAGAGCCCGTATGGATGACTCGATCGCCACAGTCAATGTTTCAGGCACTGTCGAGTCAGGTGTAATGCTCAGGCGTTAGTCTGGGTTGACAGCGACACATGGAGTGTCGTGGCGCTAGCGAATATCTCGCCGGTACCAAGGGGTCTGTCCAGAAGGAGAAGTTGAATGCCTTACCAACCGAATGACCTCCTAAGCCGTCATTTTCAAAGCAACGGTAGCGACCTCACCAGCAAGGTCGAAGAGCAACTCAACCTGGTTGCACCCAATAGCCCGAATACCCCGATTTATCGCGACATGATGCTGACTGTCTTGCGCATGGCCCAGGAAGACCACAATCGCTGGAATGCCAAGATCACCCTACAAGCCCTGCGCGAACTGGAGCATGCCTTCCGTGTGCTGGAACAGTTCAAAGGTCGACGCAAGGTCACCGTCTTTGGCTCGGCACGTACGCCGATCGAACACCCCCTCTACGGTCTGGCCCGGGAACTCGGTGCGACCCTGGCTCGCTCGAACATGATGGTCATCACCGGCGCCGGCGGAGGCATCATGGCTGCCGCCCATGAAGGCGCTGGTCTCGAACACAGCCTTGGATTTAATATCACACTGCCATTTGAGCAGCATGCGAATCCAACCGTCGAAGGCACAGCCAATCTGCTGCCATTCCACTTTTTCTTTACCCGCAAGCTGTTTTTCGTCAAAGAGGCCGACGCCCTGGTGCTTTGCCCTGGCGGCTTTGGCACGCTGGACGAAGCGCTGGAAGTACTGACACTGATCCAGACCGGCAAAAGCCCGCTGGTACCGGTGGTGCTGTTGGACGCTCCGGACGGCAGTTTCTGGCAAGGCGCTCTGGACTTTATTCGCAATCAACTGGAGGACAATCGCTACATTCTTCCCAGCGACATGAAACTGATTCGCCTGGTGCATAGCGCCGATGAAGCCGTGGAGGAAATCAACCAGTTCTACAGCAACTTCCACTCCAGCCGCTGGCTGAAGCATCAGTTTGTGATTCGCATGAACCATAAACTAAGCGAGCAGGCGCTTGAGCACATGCAGAAGGCCTTTGCCGACCTCTGCCTGAGCGATCACTTTCATCAGCATGCTTACAGTGGAGAGGAGCACGACGAAGCACAGTACAGCCATCTGGCGCGACTCTCGTTCACCTTCAACGCCCGCGATCACGGTCGTCTGCGTGAACTGGTCGACTTCATCAACCTGCCGGAAAACTGGGCCAAGGCTCAGAACAAGACACAACAACGTGCACGGGAACCAATCAAGGTCACTTGATCGACAAGCAACTCAGTGGTTCGCGCCCTCTAACGTAAACAGTGGGGCGAGCCATATCAGTCAGTCATCCGTCCCACGGCCGCTCAACAAGCGGCCGATCATTTCCATTGAATAACCCCGATAACTCAGAAAGCGGCCTTGTTTGGCACGCTCGCGGGCGTCTATCGGCAAATGCCCGGCAAACTTGCGACGCCAGGTATCTTCCAGTTGCTCTTGCCAACTGATACCACACTCACGCAAGGCGAGTTCAATATCGGCACGTTGCAGACCGCGCTGGCTCAACTCTTCGCGAATGCGCAAAGGGCCATAACCGGAACGGGCACGGTAGGAAACAAAGCTTTCGAGGTAACGGGATTCGGACAGCAGGCCCTCTTCCGTCAGACGGTCAAGTGCTGTGTCGATCATTTCAGGAGAGGCGCCGCGCTGACGCAGTTTACGCGTCAGCTCGACTCGACCGTGCTCGCGTCGCGCGAGCAGGTCCATTGCGGTTCGCCGCACCGCGACGAGTGTATCGAGTACGGCGTTCATCGGATCGATCAGATATCAGCGTCGGCCAGATCGTCAGCAGTCTCGCGGATCGCATTGGCTTTCACGTCCGGCGTCGCCGTCAGCAGCTTGTCGCGGATCTGCTTCTCAAGGGCCGCGGCAACATCCGGGTTGTCCTGCAGGAACTTGGCCGAGTTGGCCTTGCCCTGACCGATCTTGCTGCCATTGTAGGCATACCAGGCTCCGGATTTTTCCACGAAGCCATGCAGTACGCCGAGGTCGATCATCTCGCCGTTCAGGTAGATACCCTTGCCGTAGAGAATCTGGAACTCAGCCTGACGGAACGGCGGAGCCACTTTGTTCTTGACGACTTTGACGCGGGTTTCGCTACCGACGACTTCGTCACCTTCTTTCACCGCGCCAGTACGGCGGATATCCAGACGAACCGAAGCGTAGAACTTCAGCGCGTTACCACCGGTGGTGGTTTCCGGGCTGCCGAACATCACGCCGATTTTCATACGGATCTGGTTGATGAAGATAACCAGGCAATTGGCGTTCTTGATGTTACCGGTGATTTTACGCAGTGCCTGGGACATCAGACGGGCTTGCAGGCCCACGTGCATGTCGCCCATTTCGCCTTCGATCTCGGCTTTTGGCACCAGAGCTGCCACGGAGTCGATGACGATCACGTCGATGGCGTTGGAGCGCACCAGCATGTCGGTGATTTCCAGCGCTTGCTCGCCGGTATCCGGCTGGGAGACCAGCAGGTCATCAACGTTGACGCCCAGTTTGCCAGCGTATTCCGGATCCAGTGCGTGCTCGGCGTCGACGAAAGCGCAGGTGGCACCCATCTTCTGTGCCTGAGCAATCACGGAGAGAGTCAGTGTGGTTTTACCGGAAGATTCCGGACCGTAGATTTCAACGATACGGCCTTTTGGCAGGCCGCCAATGCCGAGTGCGATATCCAGCCCCAGAGAGCCAGTGGAGATAGCCGGGATCGCCTGACGGTCGTGATCGCCCATACGCATTACGGCACCCTTGCCGAATTGACGTTCGATCTGACCCAGGGCCGCAGCCAAGGCTTTCTTCTTGTTGTCGTCCATTAAAGTCCTCACGTAATCAATAAGGCCTGACGGCCAACACCTGTATAAGTAGCCAGTATTATTCCACAGCGCTTGAGGATCGCCTACCCCTGATTTGAGATTTCTCCCGCGGCATACAGCAGCAACCCCTCTAGCGCGGCCTTCACCGTTTGTCGGCGAACGTCATCGCGGTTACCGGGGAAGTAGCGGCACTCGGCATTGATCGCCTCTCCGACCCCCCAGGCCAGCCATACGGTGCCCACCGGTTTCTGCGGCGAACCGCCGTCCGGCCCGGCCACACCACTGACGGCCACGGCAAAACGCGCACGGCTTTTGTCCTGAGCACCACGAACCATGGCCTCGACCACTTCACGACTGACCGCCCCCACCTGCTCGAACAGCTCGGCGGGCACATTCAGTTGCTGGGTTTTCTGACGATTGGAGTAGGTGACATAACCAGCTTCGAACCACGCCGAGCTACCCGGGACACGGGTAATGGCCTCGGCGATCCCACCGCCAGTGCAGGACTCGGCGGTACAGACGTGCGTATTGAGAATCTGCAAACGCCTGCCGAGTTCAGCGGCAAGCTGGGTGATTTCGTCCATGGTCCTCTCCTGATCAGGCTGGCGTGAGACCTACCGTACACGAGCGTATCGCGCTTGCAAGACGCCTGGTCGGTCAAAATGTTAATGAGCGATAGCTCTGAACACATCCTTGCGGGCTGGGCTCGTAGTCATTGCCCCTGGTCTGCCAATCCATTGGTTCTGGAAACTGAACGCCATCTAGTGATCCTGACTGGAATCACGCGGTGGTACTTCACAGACCCCCGATGCGCTTGGCGGCCCACCGCTCGTAAAGTCCGATGGCCGCAGATTGCACAAATTCAATTATTTATGCACAACAAATGCATCAAAGCATCGAGACCTGCATGGACAAAGGCTCAGGCGGTTTTCTACAGACGAAAATAAGCCCGCTCAATGCGGGCTCTATCTGGAAGAGGTGAGGTTAACGGGCGTACATGCCCCACCAGAAGACGTGAACAAGGTCGCCGTCGACGATATCGCCAATCGCGCATTTAGCGGCATTGACCCCGACCGTGGCGCCATCACGCAGCACCGGCAGCATACTGTTGCCGCGGACGGTCACGCACTTGGCCTGGTCGAACTGCACACCATTGTGCCGCAGGCTCCGCTTGCCGAAACGCAGGCTGGCTTTCTCGCTTTCCTCGATGACGAATCTTCCTGATCCAGCAGCCAATTCAACCTCGCGAAGAAAGGGAATCGACACCTCGTCGTCTTCGACGGGGGTATCGTCATCCCACGGACTTATGTCCTTGAGTTCTGAATGCAACTCGTCGCGCTGGGGCTTTGGCGGGGGCAACATCCGCACGCCCGCGCAATTGATCGGTGCTCACGCGAAAATACTCGGCGATCCGCGAGATGTGCTTATCCGAAGGATCGACAATCTTGCCGCTGAGAATGCGTGAAAGCGTGGATTGAGGCACACCGGCTCGACGATGAAGCTCCATGGCGGAGATCCCGTGGTAACCTTGCGCCCATCGCGAAAAAGCCGGGCCGCAGGGCCCCAATTTTGCCCCTCATTTTTAACGAATCGCTCTAAGCCACTGATGAATAAAGCTATTTCAGACTTGTCCAGCCACACGCCGATGATGCAGCAATATTGGCGGTTGAAGAACCAGCACCCCGACCAGTTGATGTTCTATCGCATGGGTGACTTCTACGAGATTTTCTACGAAGACGCGAAGAAAGCCGCCAGGTTGCTGGACATCACCCTGACCGCGCGCGGGCAGTCGGCAGGACAAGCGATTCCGATGTGCGGGATTCCTTACCACGCGGCCGAAGGTTATTTGGCGAAACTGGTAAAGCTCGGCGAGTCGGTGGTGATCTGTGAGCAAGTCGGCGATCCGGCGACCAGCAAAGGTCCGGTGGACCGGCAGGTTGTGCGGATCATTACTCCGGGCACGGTCAGCGATGAAGCACTGCTCGATGAGCGCAGGGACAACCTGATCGCGGCGGTGCTGGGTGACGAGCGCTTGTTCGGTCTGGCCGTGCTGGACATCACCAGCGGTAACTTCACGGTTCTGGAAATCAAAGGCTGGGAAAACCTGCTGGCGGAGCTGGAGCGCGTCAACCCGGTCGAACTGATGATCCCGGATGATTGGCCAAAGGATCTACCGGCCGAAAAGCGCCGTGGTGTACGTCGCCGCGCGCCGTGGGATTTCGAGCGCGACTCGGCGCTCAAAAGCCTCTGCCAACAATTCTCCACCCAGGACCTGAAGGGTTTTGGCTGCGAGAACCTGACCCTGGCCATCGGTGCCGCGGGTTGCCTGCTCAGCTACGCCAAAGAAACCCAGCGCACTGCCTTGCCGCACTTGCGCAGCCTGCGCCACGAACGCCTTGACGACACTGTCGTACTGGACGGCGCGAGCCGCCGCAATCTGGAACTGGATACCAACCTCGCCGGCGGACGCGACAACACCCTGCAATCGGTGGTCGACCGTTGCCAGACCGCCATGGGCAGCCGCCTGTTGACGCGCTGGCTGAACCGTCCGCTGCGTGACTTGCAGGTATTGCTGGCCCGCCAGACCTCGATCACCTGCCTGCTGGACGGCTATCGCTTTGAAAAGCTGCAACCGCAGCTCAAGGAAATCGGCGATATCGAACGGATCCTCGCCCGTATCGGCCTGCGTAACGCCCGTCCTCGGGACCTGGCGCGCCTGCGCGATGCCTTGGGTGCCTTGCCGGAACTGCAAGTGGCCATGAGCGAACTTGAGGGCCCCCACCTCAAGCAACTGGCCGTGACCACCAGCACCTATCCAGAACTCGCGGCCCTGCTGGAAAAAGCCATCATCGACAACCCGCCTGCGGTGATCCGTGACGGCGGCGTGTTGAAAACCGGTTACGACGCCGAGCTGGATGAACTGCAATCGCTGAGCGAAAACGCCGGGCAGTTCCTGATCGACCTCGAAGCCCGTGAAAAAGCCCGTACGGGCCTTGCCAACCTGAAAGTCGGCTACAACCGGATTCACGGCTATTTCATCGAATTGCCGAGCAAACAGGCCGAACAGGCACCGGCTGACTACATTCGCCGCCAGACCCTCAAAGGTGCCGAGCGCTTCATCACCCCGGAGCTCAAGGCCTTTGAAGACAAAGCCTTGTCCGCCAAGAGCCGCGCACTGGCCCGCGAGAAGATGCTCTACGAAGCCCTGCTCGAGAACCTGATCGGCCGCCTGCCGCCGTTGCAAGACACTGCTGCGGCATTGGCCGAGCTGGACGTGCTGAGCAACCTGGCTGAACGCGCACTGAACCTGGACCTGAACTGCCCACGCTTCGTCAGCGAGCCTTGCATGCGCATCACTCAGGGTCGTCACCCGGTGGTCGAACAAGTGCTGAGCACGCCGTTCGTGGCCAACGATCTGAGTCTGGATGACAGCACCCGGATGCTGGTGATCACCGGTCCGAACATGGGCGGTAAATCCACTTACATGCGACAAACCGCATTGATCGTGTTGCTGGCGCATATCGGCAGCTTTGTGCCGGCCGCCAGTTGCGAGTTGTCACTGGTTGACCGCATCTTCACCCGTATCGGCTCCAGCGATGACTTGGCTGGCGGGCGTTCGACCTTTATGGTCGAAATGAGCGAAACGGCGAACATCTTGCACAACGCCACCGAGCGCAGCCTGGTGTTGATGGATGAAGTCGGTCGCGGCACCAGTACCTTTGACGGTCTGTCCCTGGCCTGGGCGGCAGCCGAGCGATTGGCTCATCTGCGCGCCTACACGTTGTTCGCCACCCACTACTTCGAGCTGACGGTATTGCCGGAAAGCCAGCCGCTGGTGGCCAACGTCCACCTCAACGCCACAGAGCATAACGAGCGCATCGTATTCCTCCACCATGTACTGCCTGGCCCTGCCAGCCAGAGCTACGGGCTGGCGGTTGCGCAACTGGCCGGCGTACCGAGCGAGGTGATAGTACGTGCTCGCGAGCACTTGAGCCGGCTGGAAACCACCAGCCTGCCCCACGAAGTGCCAGCGCCTGCCAAAGGCAAACCCGCAGCGCCGCAGCAGAGCGATATGTTCGCCAGCCTGCCCCATCCGGTGCTGGATGAGCTGGCCAAACTCGATCTGGATGACATGACCCCGCGTAGAGCGCTCGAAATGCTCTATACATTAAAGACACGGATATAGAGTCTGTTGACGTTTGGTGGCGAGCCGCCACCAAACGTCAACAGCCCCTAACGCAGATGCCTGCAAGCTGTTAGAATCTCGCGCGGTTTGGGATGCTGCCGGCTTAGCCTGCCTGCAGACTATCGCTCCCAAACCTGGCGACCCCACCGTGAAGGGGCGCAGCAAGCCGCGCCTGAGGAGAGAATTAGAAATGACCTTCGTCGTCACCGACAACTGCATCAAGTGCAAGTACACCGACTGCGTAGAAGTCTGTCCGGTGGACTGCTTTTACGAAGGCCCGAACTTCCTGGTGATTCACCCGGATGAGTGCATTGACTGCGCACTTTGTGAGCCAGAATGCCCTGCTGTGGCCATTTTTTCCGAAGATGAAGTCCCGGAAGAGATGCAGGAATTCATTCAGTTGAACGTTGAACTGGCCGAAATCTGGCCAAACATCACTGAGAAAAAAGAATCGCTGCCGGACGCTGAAGAGTGGGATGGCGTGAAGGGCAAGATCAAAGACCTCGAACGCTGATAATCATCGCGCTCCCGAAAAGGCCCCTCGTGGGCTTTTTTGCTTTTCGGGGTTTGCCTGATGTCTGTCAGCTATGCGTCGCGGCTTAAAAAATCGGCGGCCCGAACCTGCGGCAGCTACAGACAGGCAAAAAAAGGGGCGGTATTACCCGCCCACATTTTTTCCCTAGTCCTTGTGTTCCTTTTCATCATCCTGATGAACCGCTTCCTGCGATGTCCTTGACCATCATCCTTGATGGTTGTGTCTATCCGTTGACACAGCACTGATAGTAGAGGGTTCCCCAGCAAGAGCAATCACACAGCCCGGGGGAAATGGTGAGTAAACCACCACCAAGCTGTCAGAAAAATCTCTTTAAAATCAATAGAATAGAAAAAAACAACAACGCTAATGGATGTCTGCCCTGAAGCAAAAAAACCGAACACTTACGAAAGAGTAGGCCAAGGCTTACACCAGCAAAAGACTAAACCTGAAACACCGACAGGACGCTGCTCTGCCCATCAACTCTCTCGCAAATAAAAGCCCCGAACCAGTCGGGGCTTTTATTTGCGAGCTAATGCGTTCCAGCTACTGGAACAGCGACTCACTCGACAGGCCGTTCTTCTCAAGAATTTCTCGAAGGCGCTTGAGGCCTTCAACCTGAATCTGTCTGACCCGCTCGCGGGTCAGGCCAATCTCCAGGCCAACATCTTCCAGAGTGCTGCTCTCATGGCCGCGCAACCCGAAGCGGCGTATCACCACTTCTCGCTGTTTGTCAGTTAGTTCCGAGAGCCACTGATCAATGCTTTGCGACAGATCATCGTCCTGGAGCAACTCGCAAGGGTCGGTTGGACGGTCATCAGTCAGGGTGTCCAGCAGGGTTTTATCCGAATCCGGACCCAGTGAGACGTCGACCGAAGAAACCCGCTCATTGAGGCCCAGCATGCGCTTGACCTCACCTACCGGCTTTTCCAGCAGGTTGGCGATTTCTTCAGGGGAAGGTTCATGATCGAGCTTTTGAGTCAGCTCACGTGCTGCCCGCAGGTAGACGTTGAGCTCTTTGACCACATGGATCGGCAACCGGATGGTCCGGGTCTGATTCATGATCGCGCGCTCGATGGTCTGACGAATCCACCAGGTTGCGTAGGTCGAAAAGCGGAAGCCGCGTTCCGGATCAAACTTTTCCACTGCGCGGATCAAGCCGAGGTTGCCCTCTTCGATCAGGTCCAGCAGCGACAGCCCACGATTGACATACCGTCGGGCGATTTTCACCACCAGCCGCAGGTTGCTTTCAATCATGCGCTTACGCCCGGCCGGATCGCCACTCTGCGACAAACGCGCAAAATGAACTTCCTCTTCCGGGGAGAGCAATGGGGAAAAGCCGATTTCATTGAGATACAACTGGGTCGCATCGAGCGCCCGCGTGTAATCAATGTATTTATGTTGCTTTAGTGAAGCGGAGTGTTTGGATTTGGCACGAACTGAAGGTGCAGCAAATCCTTCATTCGACATCGAATCCATAGCGACGCCGGCCTCCATCAGGAGAACCTCATCGTCGATGTCAAACTCCGGCACTTCTTTACTGAGAGCCATTGTTATAGTCCTTTGGTGAGTTCGACCTCAAGCTCAAGCGACGCCTTTATCCTTGGCAACGCTGGAGCCTGTTCCTTCTACGTGAGGGAACAGGCTGGTAACCGATCAACGACGTGGCAGGAATTGCAGCGGATCTACAGGTTTACCCTGACGGCGAATCTCAAAGTGCAGTTTCACCCGGTCCGTACCAGTTGACCCCATTTCGGCAATTGCCTGTCCGACTTTGACCTGCTGCCCCTCCCGAACCAACAGCCTACGGTTGTGGCCGTAAGCACTTACGTAGGTATCGCTGTGTTTGATAATGACTAACTCGCCGTAGCCCCGCAAGCCACTCCCGGCGTAAACAACCGTCCCATCAGACGCAGCTAAAACAGGCTGTCCCAAATCTCCGGCGATATCAATGCCTTTATTCAAACTGCCGTTTGAAGAGAATTTCCCGATCAAAATGCCGCTCGAAGGCCACCCCCAACCGGTCGGCGCAGGCCCTGCCGGCGGTAGCGGAGCCGGTGCCGGCTTGCTCTCGACACTGGCTGCAGTACCGGCTGTGGTGCCGGCTACAGCGCCTGCCGGACGCCTGATTACCGTGGTTTTAAGGGAAGAGGATGGTGTTGAATCCTGTTTTGTAACAACGGTGGTCGGCGTGGAACCTGAACGGCCGTCAAAGCGAATCGTCTGACCCGGATGAATTGTATAAGGCTCAGCAATATTGTTGCGTGCCGCCAGGGCTTTGTAGTCCCAACCATAGCGAAAAGCGATCGAGAACAATGTATCGCCACGGCGAACGACATACTGGCCAGTGGTCACGACCGGCCGCTGGGCCACTGCATTATTACCGTCGACTACCCGCACGCCGTCCGAAGGTTTGCTGGAGCACGCAACCAACGTGGAACTCAAGACAAGGCCAATCACCAGTCGCTGAAAGCTTGTTATACCCATACGCTGCGCAATGACTGTGAGACTCACCCGCCGCTCCCTATGTGGTGGCTGATAATAAAGATTGCCTGTTCAGGCCTGGAATGTCGCCAGTATAACCGGCCGTTCATTCTTTACCGCTGGCAAAGCGAAATCGAGAGAAGGACACAACTGCTGACCGACGTTCAATAGTGTTTATATGAATAGCCCGCTGTAAGACAAACGCTATCAAGCAGAATTCACCGCGATTAAACAAAAGCTCAAGCCAATGGACCGTTGAGTAAAGGCACAAAGCGTACAGCGTCCAGAACTTGCCGAGAGAAACCCTGCTCTTCACGAATGATCAGCATCAGATGTTGATCCTCACCCGCGCCGACCGGAATCACCAAGCGCCCGCCGGGAGCCAGCTGATCGAGCAAGGCCTGAGGGACATCGGTGGCAACAGCGGTAACAATGATGCCGTTGTACGGCGCCAGTGCCGGCCAGCCTTCCCAGCCATCGCCCCAGCGGAACACTACATTACGCAGGTTCAATTCGACCAGGCGCTCCTTGGCGCGATCTTGCAGCACTTTGATCCGTTCGACCGAGAACACACGCTCAACCAGTTGCGACAGGACCGCCGTCTGATAACCGGACCCGGTGCCTATCTCCAGAACTTTGTCCAATGGACCTGCCGCCAACAACAGCTCGCTCATGCGAGCCACCATATAGGGCTGGGAAATTGTCTGGTTATGGCCGATCGGCAACGCGGTGTCTTCATAGGCGCGGTGCGCCAGTGCCTCATCGACGAATAGATGACGCGGGGTACGGCGGATCACTTCCAATACCTGGGCGTTGGACAGTCCCTCCTCGTACAACCGCTGGATCAAGCGCTCGCGAGTTCGTTGAGAGGTCATACCGATACCTCGACGCAACAGGTCGTCTTGTTCACGCCCCATTAACGCAACCCCTCCAGCCAGCCATCGAGACTACTGAAGGCATCATTGAAGGTGCGATCGAGCTGCAACGGGGTGATCGAAACATAACCTTGCATCACCGCATGAAAGTCAGTGCCCGGGCCGCCGTCTTCGGCATCGCCTGCCGCCGCAATCCAATAACCGGACTTGCCTCGCGGGTCGACCACTTTCATCGGCGCCGCAGCACGGGCGCGATGGCCCAGACGGGTCAGCTGGATGCCACGTATGTGATCGAGCGGCAGATTGGGGATATTCACATTCAGCACAGTACGTGGTGGCAAATCCAGTTGGGCATGAGCCTCTACCAGTTTGCGCGCGAAGTACGCAGCGGTCGACAGGTTCTCGACCTGACGCGACACCAGCGAAAAGGCGAAGGATGGCCGATCCAGAAAACGCCCTTCCAGCGCGGCGGCGACGGTACCGGAATACAGCACATCGTCACCCAGGTTGGCACCCAGGTTGATCCCGGAAACCACCATGTCCGGCTCGCGCTCCAACAGACCATTGAGGCCCAGATGAACACAATCGGTGGGGGTTCCGTTGATGCTGATAAAGCCGTTTGCCAGGGTTTGCGGGTGCAACGGACGATCGAGTGTCAGCGAGCTGCTGGCGCCGCTTTTGTCTTGGTCCGGGGCGATAACCACGCACTCGGTGTAATCCGCCAGCGCAGCATAAAGCGCGGCGAGACCGGGTGCTGTTACCCCATCGTCGTTAGATATCAGAATACGCATGGGCTGTCCGTCTGCCCCACCGGCACCAGATCGACGAGTTCGCGCACCAATACAGTGGCGAAGCATCCGGCCGGCAGGACGAATTCCAGTTGCAGAATGTCAGGCTCGGGATAATGCCACGTCAACCCGCCAATGGGCAGCCGCAGGATGCGACGTTCATGGCTCATTCCGGCTTTAATCAACCAATCGCGCAGATCGGCTTCGCGGGCAGCGACTTCTTGCTCAAGAACATGAGTGGCGCCGCTCGCCGGTGACTCCCCCTCGCCCCACTGTGGCCCTGTCGGGTGCAGATCAAGGATCGCCAGACGCGGGTCGCTGCATTCCGCTTCGCCTGCCGGGAAAAAGCTGCGGCTATCGGTGAACGCGAGCAAATCGCCAATCTGCGCTCGCTGCCAACTGCCATCGGCGACACGGGCAGCCAGCACCTGATTGAACAGATAACTGCGGGCGGTCGAGAGTAAACGCGAGCGCACATTGCGCTGTTCCGGCAGGGCCTTGCGAGCGGCCCAGTCACGGGCATCGACCACATTGCCGCCCTGATGGCCGAAGCGCTGGGCACCGAAATAATTTGGAATGCCCTGCCTGGCGATCAGTTGCAGGCGCTCGTCGATAGCCGCCTTGTCCCCCACCAGTTCAGTCAAACGCAGGGTAAAACCGTTGGCCGCGTGGGCCCCGCGTTGCAACTTGCGTTTATGCCGAGTGCTTTTCAGAATTTTCAGCGTGTCGTTTTCTGCCGCCGACAGATCGGGGTCGGCCTTGCCCGGCAATTGCAGGCTGAACCACTGTCGGGTCAGCGCCTGGCGATCCTTCAACCCCGCGTAACTCACGGTGCGAAGCGGTACACCCGCAGCCTTGGCAATGCGCCGGGCCGCGTCTTCGGTGTTCAGGCCGCGCTTTTCCACCCATAACCACAGGTGTTCACCGTCGCCGCTCAAGGGAATATCCAGTACTTCGTCGACCTGAAAGTCTTCAGCGGTGGCTTTCAGTACCGCCGTTCCCAGTGCTTCGCCATAGGCACGCGGGCCGAGCAATTGCAGTTCGTTCATGCGCGCAGCAACAAGGCAACGGAGTGCACGGCAATGCCTTCTTCGCGACCGACAAAGCCGAGCTTTTCGGTGGTGGTAGCTTTCACGTTCACTTGATCCAACTCAACTTGAAGATCCGCGGCAATCAGCGCGCGCATCGATTCTATATGCGGGGCCATTTTTGGCGCCTGGGCAACGATGGTGTTATCGACATTACCGACCTTCCAGCCCTTGGCGTGGATCAGTGCGACAACGTGACGCAACAGTACGCGGCTGTCAGCACCTTTGAATTGCGGGTCGGTGTCCGGGAAGTGTTTACCGATATCACCCAGCGCCGCCGCGCCGAGCAAGGCATCGCTCAACGAGTGCAGCAAGACGTCGCCGTCGGAATGGGCGAGCAGCCCGAAGCTGTGTGCAATTCGCACGCCGCCCAGAGTGATGAAATCGCCTTCAGCGAAACGGTGCACATCATAGCCGTGGCCAATACGCATAAAAAAACGCCCCGATTTAGTCAGGGCGTGATTCTACCTGCTTTGGCGGACATTAGGCGCCTAGAGCGTGTGCGTGATGTCGCAAGTGATCATCGATGAAGCTGGCGATGAAGAAATAGCTGTGGTCGTAGCCTGGTTGCAGACGCAAGGTCAGCGGATGGCCGGCAAGTTTCGCCGCCTGCTGTAGCGCTTCGGGCTTGAGCTGAGTGGCCAGAAAGTCATCTCGATCCCCCTGATCCACCAGTAACGGCAGCTTTTCACTGGCCTCGGCGATCAGCACACTGGCATCCCATTCGCGCCATTTCGAGCGCTCCTCACCCAGATAGCGGGAAAACGCCTTCTGCCCCCAAGGGCAATCCATCGGATTGTTGATCGGCGCAAAAGCCGACACCGACTGATAACGCCCAGGGTTGCGCAACGCACACACCAAGGCACCGTGGCCACCCATGGAGTGACCACTGATTCCACGCTTGTCGGACGCCGGGAAATGCGCCTCGACCAGTGCCGGCAACTCCTGCACCACGTAGTCATGCATCCGATAATGCCTGGCCCAAGGTTCCTGCGTGGCATTCAGATAAAAGCCCGCACCCAGTCCAAAATCCCAGGCGCCATCCGGATCACCCGGCACATCGACGCCGCGCGGACTGGTATCCGGTGCGACGATGATCAGACCAAGCTCGGCCGCCATGCGCATGGCACCAGCCTTGTGCATGAAGTTCTCGTCGGTGCAGGTCAATCCCGACAACCAGTACAACACCGGCAGATTGCCGCCATGCTCCGCTTGCGGCGGCAGGTACACGGCAAACACCATGTCGCAGCCCAGTACTTCGGAATGATGTTTGTAGCGTTTATGCCAGCCACCGAAGCTCTTCTGGCATGAGAGGTTCTCCAGACTCATGACCGACCTCAGAAATGGATGACAGAGCGGATGCTTTTGCCTTCATGCATCAGGTCGAATGCCTTGTTGATGTCTTCCAGACCCATCGTGTGGGTAATGAAAGTGTCCAACGGGATTTCGCCGGTCTGGGCCATTTCGACGTAGCTTGGCAACTCAGTGCGACCGCGCACGCCACCGAACGCCGAACCGCGCCAGACGCGGCCGGTTACCAGTTGGAACGGACGGGTGGAAATCTCTTGGCCAGCACCGGCAACGCCGATGATCACCGACTCACCCCAGCCTTTGTGGCAACATTCCAATGCAGCGCGCATCAGTTGCACGTTGCCGATGCACTCGAAGGAAAAGTCCACACCGCCATCGGTCATGTCGACGATAACGTCCTGAATCGGGCGATCGAAGTCTTTCGGGTTCACACAATCGGTGGCGCCCAACTGCTTGGCGATTTCGAACTTGGCCGGGTTGATGTCGATGGCGATGATTCGCCCGGCTTTGGCTTTGACCGCACCGATGACCGCTGAAAGGCCAATGCCACCTAGACCGAAGATTGCCACGGTGTCGCCCGGTTTGACCTTGGCGGTGTTGATGACAGCGCCGATCCCCGTGGTGACGCCACAGCCCAGCAGGCAGACTTTTTCCAGTGGTGCGTCTTTAGGGATCTTCGCGACAGAGATTTCCGGCAACACCGTGTATTCGGAGAAGGTCGACGTACCCATGTAGTGGAAAATCGGCTGACCTTTGTAGGAGAAGCGCGTTGTGCCGTCTGGCATCAGGCCTTTGCCCTGGGTCGCACGGATGGCTTGGCAGAGGTTGGTTTTGCCTGACTTGCAGAATTTGCACTGGCCGCATTCCGGTGTGTACAGCGGAATCACGTGATCGCCCACCGCTACCGAAGTCACACCCTCGCCGATGGCCTCGACAATCGCGCCACCTTCGTGGCCGAGGATCGACGGGAATATGCCTTCCGGGTCGGCACCCGACAGGGTGTAGGCGTCGGTATGGCAAACGCCGGACGCGACCACACGCAACAGGACTTCACCGGCCTTGGGCATGGCGACATCGACTTCAACGATCTCGAGGGGTTTCTTGGCCTCGAAGGCAACGGCGGCGCGCGACTTGATCATCCTGACTCTCCAGCGAATAAAAACGAGACAGGGAGTGTAAAACACCGCCAAGCGATGAATAATCCAGCCAAAAGCAAAACATTATTGCTGCACAGGGATAATCCTCATGTCCGAGAACCGCTGGGAAGGCATCGATGAGTTCGTCGCCGTCGCTGAATGCAACCAGTTCACGGCTGCCGCCGAACGCCTTGGGGTTTCGTCTTCGCACATCAGTCGACAAATCGTACGACTCGAAGAGCGCCTGCAAACCCGCCTGCTCTACCGCAGTACCCGCCGGGTGACGCTGACCGAAGCCGGGCAAACTTTCCTGCAACACTGCCAACGCTTGCAGGACGGACGCGAAGAAGCCTTACGCGCAGTCGGCGACCTGACCAGCGAGCCCAAAGGCATGCTGCGCATGACCTGCGCGGTGGCGTATGGCGAGCGCTTTATCGTGCCGCTGGTGACCAGCTTCATGGGGCTTTATCCGCAATTGCGGGTCGATATCGAATTGAGCAACCGCCCGCTCGATCTGGTGCACGAAGGTCTGGATCTGGCGATTCGGCTTGGCCGCCTGCAAGACTCACGACTGGTAGCCACGCGCCTGGCACCACGGCGCATGTACTTGTGTGCCTCGCCGTCCTATCTGGAACGTTATGGTCGTCCGCACAGTTTGTCCGAGCTGAGCCGACACAACTGTTTGATCGGCAGCTCGGACATCTGGCAACTGGAGCAGGGCGGGAGAGAGTTTTCCCAGCGGGTACAGGGCAATTGGCGCTGCAACAGTGGGCAAGCGGTGCTGGACGCTGCGCTACAAGGCGTTGGGTTGTGTCAGCTGCCGGACTATTATGTGCTGGAACACCTGAAAAGCGGCGCACTGGTGTCGTTGCTGGATGCTCATCAACCACCGAACACCGCCGTCTGGGCGTTGTATCCGCAGCAACGGCATCTGTCGCCGAAGGTGCGCAAGCTGGTGGATTATCTGAAGGAGGGACTGGCCAAACGGCCGGAGTATCTGGAGTAGTTGCAACTCCGCCCGTAGCAGCAGGCTTCGCCAGCTGCTACGAAAAGCACTTCTACCGGCGATTCGCCCAGCGCAGGCGTAGCCACTCCAGGTCTTCGGGACGGGTGACCTTGATATTGTCCGAGCGACCTTCAATCAGGCGTGGGGCCAAACCTGCCCACTCCATGGCCGAGGCCTCGTCGGTGATCACCACGTCAGCCACCAGGCTGTCAGCCAAGGCCCGATGCAATGCGCCGAGACGGAACATCTGTGGTGTATAGGCTTGCCAGATCAAACTGCGATCAACGGTTTCAACCACCCGCCCCTGTTTGTCGACACGTTTCAGGGTGTCGCGCGCTGGCACAGCCAATAGCCCGCCAACAGGATCATCCGCGAGCTCAATCAGCAGCTTGTCCAAATCATCGCGAGAAAGATTCGGTCGCGCGGCATCGTGGACCAACACCCAGTCCTCGTCGGCAGCGCCTTGTGCATGCAAATGCAGCAACGCGTTGAGTACCGAGCCCGAGCGCTCCTGACCGCCATCCACCCGCTGAATTCGCGGATCATGGGCGCAAGCCAGAGTCGGCCAATAGGGGTCATCAATAGCAAGACTGACCACCAGCCCCTTCAAGGCGGGATGGTCGAGGAAACAGCCGAGGCTGTGTTCGAGAATTGTGCGCCCACCCAGTTGCAAATATTGCTTGGGGCGGTCCGCAGCCATACGGGCACCAACGCCCGCGGCAGGAATCACGGCCCAGAAGGCCGGTAGCGTCTGAATCATTGGGCCAACTGGTAGAGGGTTTCACCCTCCTTGACCATGCCCAACTCATGGCGAGCCCGCTCTTCAACGGTCTCCATACCTTTTTTCAACTCAAGGACTTCGGCATCCAGAACGCGGTTACGCTCCAGCAGTGCCTCGTTTTCGGCGTGCTGGTCAGCAATTTGCTGGGTCAGCTCGGCGACCTGCGCCAGACTGCCATTCCCCACCCACAGGCGGTACTGCAGGCCAGCCAGCAGCAAGAGCAAGACGAGGAACAACCAATTGGGACTGCGCATCGAATATCGGGTTTCCAGTGAAAAAAGACAGCCATGCCAACAATTTTGAATCGACCAATAGCACGAAGCCTGGAAGAACCAGGCTCGTACTCTAAGACGTCAGATTAGTGGCAAAAAAGCCGCTGTAGCGTTCTTTCCGACACAATCTGGTGTCTTTTTACCATCTAGTGTCCCGCCTCACAAACACGCTCATCTTTTGACGAGTGGCTGTAGTCGTCAGGTAACGCTGCATGAAGGCAACAGACGCCGTCAAAAAGGAGCAGCTATTTGCGAGGCAGGATACTTCAGCTTAGCCGCGAAACTCGCTGCGGCCGTTGTACTTGGCCTTGGCGCCCAGTTGCTCTTCGATGCGCAGCAATTGGTTGTACTTGGAAACACGGTCGGAACGGCACAGCGAACCGGTTTTGATCTGGCCAGCCGAGGTGCCCACAGCCAGGTCGGCAATGGTCGAATCTTCGGTTTCGCCGGAACGGTGCGAGATCACCGCAGTGTAACCAGCAGCCTTGGCCATCTGGATGGCTTCCAGGGTTTCGGTCAGGGTGCCGATCTGGTTGAACTTGATCAGGATCGAGTTGGCGATCTTCTTGTCGATGCCCTCTTTCAGGATCTTGGTGTTGGTCACGAACAGGTCGTCGCCGACCAGTTGAACCTTGTCGCCGATCTTGTCGGTAAGGATTTTCCAGCCATCCCAGTCGGACTCATCCAGGCCATCTTCGATGGAGATGATCGGATAACGGCTGGCCAGACCGGCCAGGTAGTCAGCGAAACCGGCAGCATCGAACACCTGGCCTTCGCCAGCCAGATCGTACTTGCCATTTTCGTAGAACTCGCTGGCAGCGCAATCCAGAGCCAGGGTGACGTCGGTGCCCAGCTTGTAACCAGCGTTGGCCACAGCTTCGGAGATCACTTTCAAAGCGTCTTCGTTGGACGCCAGGTTCGGCGCGAAACCACCTTCGTCACCGACGGCGGTGCTCAGGCCACGAGCCTTCAGCACAGCTTTGAGGTGATGGAAAATCTCGGTGCCCATGCGCAGGCCATCGGCGAAAGTCTTGGCGCCAACCGGCTGAACCATGAATTCCTGGATGTCGACGTTGTTATCGGCGTGCTCGCCACCGTTGATGATGTTCATCATCGGAACCGGCATCGAGTAAACACCCGGGGTGCCGTTCAGGTTGGCGATGTGCGCATACAGAGGCAGGTCCTGGTCCTGTGCTGCTGCCTTGGCCGCGGCCAGGGAAACGGCGAGGATCGCATTGGCGCCCAGGGTTGCCTTGTTTTCGGTACCGTCCAGCGCGATCATCGCGCGGTCCAGTGCCTGCTGGTCAACCGGATCCTTACCCAGCAACAGGTCACGAATCGGACCGTTGATGTTGGCTACAGCCTTGAGCACACCCTTGCCCAGGTAACGGCTCTTGTCGCCATCACGCAGCTCGAGTGCTTCACGCGAGCCAGTGGAAGCACCGGACGGCGCGCATGCACTGCCGATGATGCCGTTATCGAGAAGCACATCCGCTTCGACGGTGGGATTGCCACGGGAGTCGAGAACTTCACGACCTTTGATGTCGACGATTTTTGCCATTGTTGTAAACACTCCAAAGTTGACTAGAACGCTGTGGGAGCATGGCTTGCCAGCGAAGGAGCCCACAAGGACACCATCGCCGGCAAGCCGTACTCCTACAAGAGCAGTGCGGCCCGCAGGCCAGAGCGATAAATCGAGCGGTACTTTACCGGAGAAATCAGGTTTACGCGGTTTCTACTGTCGGAAAACTCTTCACTAGTTCATCCAGAGCCTTGAGCTGGGCCAGGAATGGCTCCAGCTTGTCCAGACGCAAGGCGCAAGGGCCATCGCATTTGGCGTTGTCCGGATCTGGATGCGCTTCGAGGAACAAGCCAGCCAACGACTGACTCATGCCAGCCTTGGCCAGATCAGTGACCTGGGCGCGACGACCACCGGCGGAATCGGAGCGACCGCCAGGCATTTGCAGCGCGTGGGTCACATCGAAAAATACCGGGTATTCGAACTGCTTCATGATGCCGAAGCCGAGCATGTCCACAACTAGGTTGTTGTAGCCGAAACTCGAACCGCGCTCACAGAGGATCAACTGATCGTTACCCGCCTCTACACACTTGCTCAGAATGTGTTTCATTTCATGAGGGGCGAGAAACTGGGCTTTCTTGATGTTGATCACCGCGCCGGTCTTGGCCATGGCCACCACCAGATCGGTCTGCCGCGACAGGAAGGCTGGCAGCTGGATGATGTCGCAGACTTCGGCGACCACCGCAGCCTGTTCAGGCTCGTGGACGTCAGTAATGATCGGCACACCGAACGCCTGTTTAACGTCCTGGAAAATCCGCATCCCCTCTTCCAGGCCCGGGCCACGATAAGAGGTCACGGACGAGCGGTTAGCCTTGTCGAAGCTGGCCTTGAACACGTAAGGGATACCGAGTTTTTCAGTAACCCGCACGTACTCTTCACAGACCTGCATAGCCATGTCGCGGCTTTCCAGCACGTTCATGCCGCCGAACAGCACCATCGGCTTATCGTTGGCGATCTCGATGTTGCCTACGCGGATGATTTTCTGCGCCATGCGTTTTATCTCCGGGCTCAAGCTTTCTTCTGATGCTGAACCAAAGCAGCCTTGACGAAGCCGCTGAACAACGGGTGACCGTCGCGCGGTGTCGAGGTGAACTCAGGGTGGAACTGGCACGCGACGAACCATGGGTGATCCGGTGCTTCAACCACTTCAACCAACGCGCCATCACCGGAACGACCGGAGATTTTCAGGCCGGCTTCCATCAGGCTCGGCAGCAGCTTGTTGTTCACTTCATAACGATGACGATGACGCTCGACGATGACGTCCTTGGCATAGCAGTCATGGACCAGGGACCCGGCTTCCAGCAGGCAATCCTGAGCGCCGAGACGCATGGTGCCACCCAGATCGGAGGTTTCGGTGCGGGTTTCGACTGCGCCGGTGGCGTCTTCCCACTCGGTGATCAAGCCAACGACCGGGTGACCGCTGTTGCGATCGAATTCAGTGGAGTTGGCGTCTTTCCAGCCCAGCACGTTACGAGCGAACTCGATCACGGCCACCTGCATACCGAGGCAGATACCCAGGTAAGGAATCTTGTTTTCGCGAGCGAATTGAACGGCGGTGATCTTGCCTTCCACGCCACGCAGACCGAAACCGCCTGGCACCAGAATCGCATCGACGCCATCAAGCAGCGCAGTGCCCTGGTTCTCGATGTCTTCGGAATCGATGTAACGCAGGTTGACCTTGGTGCGGTTGCTGATACCGGCGTGACTCATCGCTTCGATCAGCGACTTGTAGGCGTCCAGCAGCTCCATGTACTTGCCGACCATGGCGATGGTGACTTCGTGCTCCGGGTTGAGCTTGGCGTCAACCACGGCTTCCCACTCGGACAGATCGGCACCAGCACATTGCAGGCCGAAACGCTCGACGACGAAATCATCCAGGCCCTGGGAGTGCAGAATGCCCGGGATCTTGTAGATGGTGTCGGCGTCTTCCAGCGCGATGACCGCACGTTCTTCAACGTTGGTGAACTGCGCGATCTTGCGGCGCGAAGAGATATCGATCGGGTGGTCGGAACGGCACACCAGCACGTCTGGCTGCAAGCCAATGGAACGCAGCTCCTTGACCGAATGCTGAGTAGGCTTGGTTTTGGTTTCACCGGCAGTGGCGATGTACGGTACCAGCGTCAGGTGCATCAGCATCGCGCGTTTGGCGCCAACTTCGAAACGCAATTGACGGATCGCTTCGAGGAACGGTTGGGATTCGATGTCACCCACGGTGCCACCGATCTCGACCATGGCCACGTCGGCATCGCCGGCGCCCTTGATGATCCGGCGCTTGATCTCGTCGGTGATGTGCGGAATCACCTGGATCGTTGCGCCCAGATAATCACCACGGCGCTCCTTGCGCAGGACGTGTTCGTAGACACGGCCGGTGGTGAAGTTGTTGTTCTGGGTCATGGTCGTGCGGATGAACCGCTCGTAGTGGCCCAAGTCCAGGTCGGTTTCGGCGCCGTCGTGGGTGACGAACACTTCACCGTGCTGGAACGGGCTCATGGTGCCCGGATCAACGTTGATGTAGGGGTCCAGTTTGAGCATGGTGACCTTAAGTCCCCGCGCCTCCAGGATGGCTGCCAATGAAGCCGAGGCAATGCCTTTCCCCAATGAAGAAACAACACCGCCCGTGACGAAGATGTAGCGCGTCATGAAAAACCCTAGAAGTCTGCGTTAAAGCGGTCAGAGCCGCCGGGGAAAGCGAAGGAAGGCCGAAGCCCCCGATCACCTGCATTAATTACAGTGCATCTTTCGAAAAATTGCTGCGTTGGAACAGATCGGCACAGAACACCGATACGGTACGCGCTACACATTTTTTTGAGAATCGCCCAGCAAAGACTGCTTGGTAATCGGCAACTCCTGCAATTCATGGGAATCCACAGAAGTTGTATCAAGAAGGGAGCGTAGTCTACCGGAAAGCCCCTTTCAGCTCAAACCTTGATCGCTCGTCGGTGGCAGCCAATGCAATTGCCAACATTCATGGGCACTTGCGCTCAGTCCAGGGAGGTTCGCAACCGCTAGTAATTGCTCACCGCGGTACACCAGCGGCAATCTGCCACGGGCGAACAATGGCAGGCGGCTTTCGTTGAGCAAGCGCTTCAGGTCCCGGTGACCACGCCCCGGCAGGTGCATGACTTCACCGCCCCGACGGTAATGAACGTGTAATGGCCCTTCGGGGATTTGACCACTGAATCTCAGCCTACCGTTATCGGGCAACAGCAAAGCCGAGGCCGCATCCGTCCAGATCGGAGCCGGTTCCGGAGCTCGCAGCCAACTGCCAGACAGCCACCAGATTCGCCCTGCGGCCCGATGCAACTCTCCGTCTGCCAGACACCAGATGGGCCTTGCATCGCCCGCAGCGTCGCGCAAGGCCTGCCAGCCCGACCAGTGGTCGCTATCAGGCAAAAGGGTCCACGCGGCCAGCCAGTGACTCAAGGCATTGCGCTGGCGAGCCAACGACAGATTTTCCAGGGGGGCCAACGCCAGCGACGGTAATCCCAGCCAATCGAACTCGCTGACAGTGCAGGCATTAGCGAGATCCATTTCAGCCAGCTCATCGAGCAGCCCTTGCGCCTCACTCAGATGCGCAGCACTGCGAGCGATGGTCGTCACCGCCTGTGGCCAGCGCTCGGTCAGTACCGGGAACACCTGATGGCGCAAATAATTGCGGGAGAACTGCCGATCATCATTCGAGGGATCTTCGATCCAGTTCAACTGATGTTCAGCGGCATAAGCCTCCAACTCGGCCCGCGACACATGGAGCAGTGGTCGCAGCAAATGTCCGTGCCCCAGCGGGCGCTGTTCGGGCATCGCCGACAACCCTCTCACCCCTGCCCCACGCAACAAACGGAAAAGCAGTGTTTCAGCCTGATCGTCGCGGTGCTGAGCGGTCAACAGCAATTCATTGGCCCCGGTCGCCGCGATGAAGGCGCCATAACGCGCATCCCGGGCGGCACGCTCAAGACTGGCGCCGGGCCGGACCTCGACGCGAATCACCTGCAGCGGCACGCCCAACGCATCACAGACCGACTGACAATGTTCCGGCCACGCATCGGCCACAGCCTGAAGGCCGTGATGGACATGGATGGCAGAGAGTGTCGGCAGGGATTCGGTTTTAGCGAGTTGCACGAGCAGATGCAGCAGAACGGTGGAGTCGAGTCCGCCGGAGAAGGCGATGCGCCAGGTCGAGGCGTTGCGCCAGGGGGCAAGTTGCTTGAGAAGTGTTGCGCAAAGAGTCATGAACGCACCAAAACCTGTAGGAGCCGAGCTTGCTCGCGATGAACGATAACGCGATCAGTCAGATTGACCGAGGCGCCTCTATCGCGGGCAAGCCGGATCGCCGCACCGCTCGCTCCTACAGTAGATCAGCGTCAAATCAGAGACCGTAGCTCATCAGACGCTCGTAGCGACGAGCCAACAGCTTGTCGTTATCCAGCTTCTTCAACATCGCCAGTTGCGAGCTGAGTTCGGCACGGATCGACGCTGCTGCGCCAGCCGGATCACGGTGCGCACCACCCAGCGGCTCATTGATAACCTTGTCGACAATACCCAGGCCTTTGAGGCGCTCGGCAGTAATGCCCATGGCTTCAGCCGCATCCGGTGCCTTCTCGGCAGTTTTCCACAGAATCGAAGCGCAACCTTCCGGAGAGATAACCGCGTAAGTCGAGTATTGCAGCATGTTCAGCTGATCGCAGACACCGATCGCCAGCGCACCACCGGAACCGCCCTCACCGATCACGGTGGCAATGATTGGGGTTTTCAGGCGTGCCATGACGCGCAGGTTCCAGGCAATCGCTTCGCTCTGGTTGCGCTCTTCAGCGTCGATGCCAGGGTATGCGCCCGGAGTGTCGATGAAGGTCAGGATCGGCATCTTGAAGCGTTCGGCCATTTCCATCAGACGGCAGGCCTTACGATAGCCTTCCGGACGTGGCATGCCAAAGTTGCGGCGAACTTTCTCGCGCACTTCGCGGCCTTTCTGGTGACCGATGATCATCACCGGCTGGTCGTCCAGACGGGCAACACCACCGACAATGGCAGCATCGTCGGAGAAGTGCCGATCGCCGTGCAGCTCATCGAACTCGGTGAAAATGTGTTCGATGTAGTCGAGGGTATACGGGCGACGCGGGTGACGCGCCAGGCGCGCGATCTGCCAGCTGGTCAGCTTGCCGAAGATGTCCTCGGTCAGTGTGCTGCTTTTGTCTTGCAGACGAGAGATTTCATCGCCGATATTCAGCGAATTGTCATTACCGACCAAGCGCAACTCTTCGATCTTGGCTTGCAGGTCGGCGATCGGCTGTTCGAAATCAAGAAAATTCGGGTTCATAGGCGTCCGTCTTGGGTCGACGTCCAAGAGAGCTTGGGCCGGCCAGTTGTCTATTCGCGCCCTACCTTAAGGGAGAGGCGCGTTCAGGTCGAGATTAAAAATTTGGTCGAGATCAGGGCGTGCTCAAATGACAAAGAGCGGCACCTCACCGTCAACGGTATTGGAGGAAGACGTTGTCTCGCCCGAACTGGTCACGCAGGGCTTGAATCAAGCTGTCTGCCGGGTCTATTCGCCAGGTTTCGCCAAACTGCAGCAACGCCCTGGCGTCCGGGCCGGTGTACTCCACGGTAATCGGGCACGCCCCGCGATGACGCTTGAACAACTCGCCCAGCCAACGAAGCCGATCACCTTTCAAGGCCTCGGTGTGCACCTTCAGGCGCAGGCTTTCGGCCAGGTTGGTGCGAGCATCTTCCATGCTCATTACCCGCTTGACTCGCAGGCGCAGGCCGCCGGAGAAGTCGTCGTTGCTGACTTCACCTTCGACCACCACCATCGCATCGGTCTGCAACAAGGACTGTGCCGAGTGGAACGCCTCGGCAAACAGCGACGCTTCGATGCGCGCCGAGCGATCGTCGAGGGTAATGAAACCCATCTTGTCGCCCTTTTTGTTCTTCATCACCCGCAGTGCGATGATCATGCCCGCGACCGTCTGCGTATCCCGAGCCGGCTTCAGGTCGATGATGCGCTGACGGGCAAAGCGTCGGATTTCACCCTCGTATTCATCGATCGGGTGACCGGTGAGGTACAGGCCGAGGGTTTCCTTCTCCCCGCGCAGACGATCCTTGAGCGTCAATTCCTTGGCCTTGCGGTGGCTGGCGTAGACGTCGGCGTCTTCTTCGACGAACAGGCCGCCAAACAGGTCCGCATGACCGCTGTCATGGGTGCGAGCGGTTTGTTCGGCGGCCTTGATCGCCTCCTCCATTGCCGCCAGCAATACCGCACGGTTCTGGTCGATGCCGGCCTGATAGGCTTTCGGCTCGTCATGGAAGTACGGACCGAGGCGATCCAGCGCGCCGCTGCGGATCAAACCGTCCAGCGTGCGCTTGTTGATGCGTTTGAGGTCAACCCGGGCGCAGAAATCGAACAGGTCCTTGAACGGCCCCTCCTGACGCGCCTCGGTGATGGCTTCCACCGGACCTTCACCAACACCCTTGATCGCACCGAGGCCGTAAACGATGCGGCCTTCGTCGTTCACCGTAAACTTGAATTCGGAGGTATTCACATCCGGCGCGTCGAGGCGCAGCTTCATGGTGCGCACTTCTTCGATCAAGGTCACGACCTTGTCGGTGTTGTGCATATCCGCAGAAAGTACCGCGGCCATGAACGGTGCCGGATAGTGAGTCTTCAGCCATGCCGTCTGGTACGAGACCAGCCCATAGGCGGCCGAGTGGGATTTGTTGAAGCCATAACCGGCAAATTTCTCTACCAGGTCGAAGATGTTACCGGCAAGGTCGGCATCGATATTATTGGTCGCACAACCTTCAATGAAACCGCCGCGCTGCTTGGCCATTTCCTCGGGCTTTTTCTTACCCATGGCTCGACGCAGCATGTCCGCACCACCGAGGGTGTAACCGGCCATGACCTGCGCAATCTGCATCACCTGTTCCTGATACAGGATGATGCCGTAGGTCGGCGCCAATACTGGCTTCAAGCCTTCGTACTGGTAATCGGAGTGCGGGTAGGCGAGTTCGGCGCGACCGTGCTTGCGGTTGATGAAGTCATCCACCATGCCCGATTGCAGCGGACCCGGACGGAACAACGCCACCAGTGCGATCAAGTCTTCCAGGCAGTCGGGCTTGAGCTTTTTGATCAGCTCTTTCATGCCGCGCGATTCGAGCTGGAACACCGCAGTGGTTTCAGCTTTTTGCAGCAGCGTGTAGGTCGGCTTGTCGTCCAGCGGAATAAACGCAATATCCAGCGGCGGCTCGTTGACCTTGGCGCGGTCGCGGTTGATGGTTTTCAGCGCCCAATCGATGATGGTCAGGGTCCGCAGCCCCAGGAAGTCGAACTTCACCAGACCGGCGGCCTCGACGTCGTCCTTGTCGAACTGGGTTACCAGACCGTCGCCTTCCTCATCGCAATAGATCGGCGAGAAGTCGGTGAGTTTGGTCGGTGCGATAACCACGCCACCGGCGTGCTTGCCCACGTTACGCACAACACCTTCAAGCTTGCGCGCCATCTCCCAGATTTCCGCGGCTTCTTCATCGATCTTGATGAAGTCCCGGAGGATTTCTTCCTGCTCGTAGGCTTTTTCCAGGGTCATGCCGACTTCGAAGGGAATCATCTTCGACAGCCGATCCGCCAAGCCGTAGGACTTGCCTTGCACCCGTGCCACGTCACGAATCACAGCTTTCGCCGCCATGGAGCCGAAGGTAATGATCTGGCTTACCGCGTTGCGACCATATTTCTCGGCCACATATTCAATTACGCGATCACGACCATCCATGCAGAAGTCGACGTCGAAGTCGGGCATGGAAACTCGTTCCGGGTTAAGGAACCGCTCGAACAGCAGGTCATATTCCAACGGGTCAAGGTCGGTGATCTTCTGCACGTAGGCCACCAGCGATCCGGCACCTGACCCTCGACCCGGACCGACCGGCACACCGTTACTCTTGGCCCACTGGATAAAGTCCATAACGATCAGGAAGTAACCGGGGAAACCCATCTGGATGATGATATCCAGCTCGAAATTCAACCGGTCGACGTAGACCTGGCGCTTGGCCTCATAATCTTCGGTAGTGTCCTTGGGCAGCAGGACGGACAACCGCTCCTCCAGGCCGTCGAACGAGACCTTGCGGAAATACTCATCGATGGTCATGCCATCGGGAATCGGGAAGTTGGGCAGGAAGTGCTTGCCCAGCTTCACTTCGATGTTGCAGCGTTTGGCGATCTCGACCGAGTTTTCCAGCGCTTCAGGCAAGTCGCTGAACAACTCAGCCATTTCATCGGCGCTTTTGAGGTACTGCTGGTCGCTGTAGTTCTTCGAACGGCGCGGATCGTCGAGGGCGCGGCCTTCGCCGATGCAGACGCGGGTTTCGTGGGCTTCGAAGTCTTCGCGCTTGAGGAAGCGCACGTCGTTGGTTGCCACCAATGGCGCGCCGATCTTCTCGGCCAGGGCGACGGCACCGTGCAGTTGCTCTTCGTCATTCGGGCGATTGGTGCGCTGTACTTCCAGATAGAAACGATCCGGGAACACCGCCATCCATTCACGGGCCAGCGTCTCCGCCTCATCCGGATTGCCGCCAAGCAGAGCAATACCGATCTCGCCCTCCTTCGCCGCCGACAGCATGATCAAGCCTTCGCTGGCCTCGGCCACCCACTCGCGCTCGATGATGATCTGGCCATTGCGCTGACCATCGATAAAGCCGCGGGAGATCAACTCGGTGAGATTGCGATAACCGACGCCATTCATTGCCAACAGGCTAATGCGGCTGAGCGGGTTTTCAGGATCCTTGTTCGACAGCCACAGGTCAGCACCGCAGATCGGCTTGATCCCGGCGCCCATGGCTGCCTTGTAAAACTTGACCAGGGAACACATGTTGTTCTGGTCGGTGACTGCCACGGCAGGCATGTTCATGCCGACCAGCGTCTTGACCAGCGGTTTGATCCGCACCAGACCGTCGACCAGGGAATATTCAGTGTGCAGGCGTAGGTGAACGAATGAAGCCGGCATAGTGATCCTGTCATAAGCGTGAAGACAACAAGGCCCGGATTGTACCGGGCCCTGAGCAAAACATCAGCCTGTTGACTAAACCTCAGTCAACCCTTCCAGCGCCTCATACGCCAGACGCACAGGCGCGAACGAGCGTCGGTGAATCGGCGTCGGACCCAAGCGGGCCAAGGCCTCCAGATGTACGGGAGTCGGGTAGCCTTTGTGCCCGCCAATGCCGTAGCCAGGGTAAATCAATTCGAAAGCAGCCATTTCACGGTCACGGCTAACCTTTGCCAGAATCGAAGCTGCGGCAATCGCCGGGACTTTGCTATCACCCTTGACCACCGCTTCAGCCGGCATCGCCAGCTTCGGGCAGCGGTTGCCGTCGATCATCGCCAGTTTTGGGGTGATGCTTAGCCCTTCCACTGCGCGCTGCATGGCCAGCATGGTGGCGTGCAAGATATTCAGCTCGTCGATTTCTTCAACTTCAGCGCGGGCAATGCACCAGCTCAGGGCCTTTTCACAGATCTCGTCATAAAGCTTTTCGCGACGGGCTTCGGTGAGCTTTTTCGAATCGTTGAGCCCGAGAATCGGCCGATTCGGATCGAGAATCACCGCCGCGGTCACCACAGCACCGCATAAAGGCCCGCGTCCGACTTCATCAACACCGGCAACCAGGTCTTCAGCGTCGGCAACCAAGGTGAAATCCAGACCCATTTGCATCTTTACACCACTCATACTGGTTTGCCGATCAGGTTCAATACCGCTTCGGCGGCCTGATTCGAGGCATCGCGACGCAAGGTCCGATGAATCTCGTCAAAACCACGGGTTTGTTCTTCGCCGCCGTCGATCAATGGCAACACCGTCTGCGCCAGCGCCTCGGCAGTTGCATCGTCCTGCAACAACTCGGGCACCAGCAAACGCTGCGCCAGCAAGTTCGGCAGAGATATATAGGGGCTTTTTACCATGCGCTTGAGAATCCAGAACGTCAGCGGCGCCAGGCGATAAGCGACCACCATCGGCCGCTTGTACAGCAGCGCTTCCAGGGTCGCGGTACCGGAGGCAATCAACACTGCGTCACAGGCAGCGAGAGCCTGATGGGAACGTCCGTCGAGCAGAGTCAACGGCAAGTCGCGGCCTGCCAGCAACTCTTCGAGCTGCACACGGCGCTCAGGACTGGCGCATGGCATGACAAAACGCACGCCTGGACGCAAGGCACGCAGACGCTCGGCGGTGTCAAGAAACAAACCTCCCAGACGACCGACCTCGCCACCGCGACTACCCGGCATCAAGGCAACCAGGGGTCCATCAGGCAACCCCAGCTCTGCACGGACTGCGGCGCGATCTGCCTCAAGCGGGATCGCATCGGCCAGGGAGTGACCGACAAAACGTACCGGCACGCCCTTCTCTTCGTAGAATTTCGCCTCGAACGGAAACAGCGTCAGCATCAGATCGCAACCTTCACGAATCTTCAGCACGCGTTTCTGACGCCAGGCCCAGACAGACGGGCTGACGTAGTGCACGGTCTTGATCCCGGCCTGCCGCAGTTTGAGTTCGATATTCAGCGTGAAGTCCGGCGCATCGATACCGATGAATACGTCCGGCTTCTCCGCGATCAAGGTCTGAATAAGCTTTTTGCGTCGAGCCAGCAGCTCACGCAAACGCCCCAGAACCTCAACCAGCCCCATGACGGCCAGACGCTCCATCGGGAAATAGGAAGTCAAGCCTTCGGCCTGCATCAGCGGTCCGCCGACACCGATAAACTCAACCGCAGGATGTTGTGCCTTGAGGGCGCGCATCAAGCCAGCGCCCAAGATATCGCCGGAGGCCTCGCCCGCCACCAGTGCAACACGCAAAGTGGCCATGATTAACGAGTAATGCCGCGAGTCGAAGACTGGATAGAATCACGGAAAACCGCGACTTCCGGAAACTGTGCGGACGGCTCGGCCAGCTCGGCAAGTGCCTGATCGACAGTCAGCCCTTGACGGTAAACCACCTTGTAGGCGCGACGCAGAGCGTGGATCGCGTCGTCGCTGAAACCACGACGGCGCATGCCTTCGAAGTTCATGCTGCGCGCCTCGGCAGGGTTGCCGAACACCGTGACGTAGGCCGGAACATCCTTGCCGATAGCGGTACCCATGCCAGAAAAGCTGTGAGCGCCGATATGGCAGTACTGATGAACCAGAGTAAAGCCGGAGAGAATCGCCCAGTCTTCAACGTGCACATGACCGGCCAACGCGGTGTTGTTGACCAGAATGCAATGATTGCCGATGACACTGTCGTGGCCGATGTGCGCATAGGCCATGATCAGATTGTGATCGCCCAGGGTCGTTTCGGCACGATCCTGAATGGTCCCACGGTGAATGGTTACGCCTTCACGGATGACGTTATGGTCACCGATCACCAGACGTGTTTCCTCACCTTTGTATTTGAGATCGGGCGTGTCCTCACCTACCGAGGAAAACTGGTAGATGCGGTTTTGCTTACCGATTCGGGTCGGGCCTTTGAGAATCACATGTGGCCCGATCACTGTACCCTCGCCGATTTCCACACCAGCGCCGATGATCGACCAGGGGCCGACCTCGACGTCGTCGGCCAGAACGGCCGTCGGATCGATGATTGCGCGAGGGTCAATCAAACTCATAGTTTGCGTTCCGCGCAAATGATCTCGGCGGAGCAGACCGGCTTGCCATCGACCGAAGCCTGGCATTCAAACTTCCAGATCTGACGCTTGCAGCTCAAGAACCTGGCTTCAAGAATCAACTGATCACCTGGCAGTACCGGCTGGCGGAAGCGCAGCTTGTCGGAACCGACGAAATAGTAAAGGGTGCCATCGGCCGGTTTCACATCCAGCATCTTGAAACCAAGGATACCGGCAGCCTGAGCCATCGCCTCGATAATCAGCACGCCCGGCATGATCGGATGTGCCGGAAAGTGACCATTGAAGAATGGTTCGTTGATGCTGACATTCTTGTAGGCACGAATGCACTTGCCTTCAACATCCAGATCCACTACCCGGTCCACCAACAGGAAAGGGTAACGGTGAGGCAGGTATTCGCGAATCTCGTTGATGTCCATCATTTCGGGGGGAAGCCTGTAGTAAAGATTGGGAGCGCGCGACTGACGCGCACTCCTCTAGCAAATCAAGGAGGCAGTCTAGCGGCTGTGCACACTTGATATGGAAATGGTTTCAGCCATCTGATGAAGCATTACCGCCAGGGGTCACGTCACCTACACGCTTTTCCAATTGCCGCAGGCGTCGCGCGATATCGTCGAGCTGACGAATGCGTGCCGCGCTTTTGCGCCATTCGGCGGCAGGCTGCATCGCCGTACCGGAAGAATAGGAACCCGGCTCTGTAATCGAGTGAGTCACCATGGTCATTCCGGTCAGGAAAACGTTGTCGCAAATATCGATGTGCCCAACCAGACCGACACCACCGGCGAGCATGCAGTGCTTGCCGATTTTGGTACTGCCGGAGATCCCCACGCACGCCGCCATGGCGGTGTGATCACCGACCTGCACGTTGTGGGCGATCTGAATCTGGTTATCCAGTTTCACGCCATTACCGATCACGGTATCGGCCAGCGCACCGCGGTCGATGGCAGTGTTCACGCCGATCTCCACATCGTCACCGACCAACACGCCGCCGATCTGGGCAATCTTCTGCCAGACACCTTTTTCATTGGCGAAGCCAAAACCTTCACCACCAATGACAGCGCCGGACTGAATCACCACGCGTTTGCCGATCCGTACGTCGTGATAAAGCGTCACTCGAGGAGCCAGCCAACCGTCTTCACCGATTTCAGAGCGAGCACCAACAAAGCAGTGAGCGCCGACCGTGACACCAGCGGCAATGCGCGCGGCGCTTTCGATCACGGCAAATGCACCAATGCTCGCAGCCGGATCGACCACCGCATCCTCAGCCACAACCGCAGTCGGATGAATACCGGCACTGGCTTTAGGCTTGGGATCGAACAGATGGGAAATCCGCGCGTACGCAAGGTATGGATCAGCTACAACCAGCGCATCACCGGCAAAACCTTCGGCGTCAGCGGCCTTCAGCAACACGGCTGCGGCCTGGCTGCCGACCAGATATTTACGGTATTGGGGATTTGCCAGAAAGCTCAACTGAGCTGGGCCAGCCTCCTGCAAGGTGGCTAGCCCAGTAATTTCTTTCTCCGCGGAACCACGTAGCGTGGCGCCGAGGAACTCGGCCAACTGGCCGAGTTTTATAGTCGCAGTCATGGATTACTTCAGCTGATTCATGCGCTCGATAACCTGGCGAGTGATGTCGTACTGAGGTTTGACATCGATCACTGCGCCACGCTCGAAGACCAGGTCAAAAGCACCTTTCTTGATGACTTCTTCCACAGCGCTATCCAGTTTCGGCTTGAGCTGTTTCAGCATTTCACGGTCGGCAACGGCTTTGGCTTCGTTCAGTTCCTTGGACTGGAACTGGAAGTCACGGGCCTTTTGCTTGAACTCGAGTTCAAGGCGCTCACGTTCGCCTTGCTGCATTTTGTCGCCACCACTGACCAGACGGTCCTGGATGCCTTTGGCGCTGCTTTCAAGAGCCTTTAGCTTGGTCAGTTGTGGACCGAACTTCTTCTCGGCATCCACAGCGTATTTCTTCGCCGCGTCAGACTCCAGCAGAGCCATTTGATAGTTCAGTACCGCAATTTTCATTTCGGCAAATGCCGGGGTCGCTACCAGGACAGTCGCCAGGAGAACCAATTGAGTCAACTTACGCACGATGCACTCCTACAAAAACCATTGTCGTTATCTTGGATCAGACGATTAGAACGTCTGACCGAGGGAGAATTGGAATACCTGGGTCTCAGCATTGCTGTCCGGTTTCTTGACCGGCATTGCCAATGCGAAACTCAACGGACCAAGGGCAGTAACCCATGTCACACCAACGCCCACCGAACTGGCCATATTGCTCAGACTGACCTCGTTGCACTGCGTTTTAGACTTCGAACCATCGGCGTTAGTGCTCTGCGTGCAAGTCGAGTCGAATACGTTACCCACGTCCCAGAATACCGAAGTGCGCAAGGAACGCTGATCTTTCACGAACGGCAGAGGGAACAGAACCTCTACACCACCCTGAATCAGGACGTTACCACCAAACGGCAGCGCATTCTGGTCCGGGTCGACGGAAGTTCCCGGGTTAACGCCACGACTCGGCGTACTGCGAGGCCCGAGAGTGCTGTCCTTGAAGCCGCGAACCGAGTTGAAACCACCTGCAAAGTAGTTCTCGTAGAACGGCAGGCTATTGGTCGAACCGTAACCATCACCATAGCCCAGCTCAGTGTGCAGACGCATGGTGTAGCTATCAGTCAATGGCTGGAACAGCTGACCACGGTAATCGAGCTTGAAGAACGAGAGATCGCTGCCAGGGGTCGTTGCTTCCAGAACCAGGCTCTGGGAATGACCACGGGTCGCCAGCACGCCTTTGTTCAGAGTCGACTCGGACCAACCGGCCGAAGCCTTGAAGTTCAGGTACTGGTTACCTTCACGGTTAACGAAGTCAAAAATCTCGTCAACGGTGAACTGACCGGTATTGATCTTGTCTTGCTGCGCCGTCAGACCAAAGGTCAGACGCGAAGTCTCGCTGATCGGATAACCGACGCTGACGCCCGCACCCAGGCTGTCTACCGCATAGTTGGCTACGTTGACATCAAGGTTTTTGTAGTCAGTGGTGCGATAGAAAGCGTTGTAACCCAGGCTGACGCCGTCAGCAGTCCAGTAGGGGTCGACATAACCGAAGTTGTAGCGGCTCTGGTACTGGCTACGGGTCAAGCCGATGCTGACCTTGTTACCGGTACCCAGGAAGTTGTTCTGGGTAATCGAGCCACCGAGGATCAGACCGGCGCTCTGAGCAAAACCGACGCTGGCGGTGATCGAACCGGACGCTTGCTCTTCAACGGCGTAGTTCACGTCAACCTGGTCATCGACACCCGGTACAGCCGGCGTCTCGACGTTGACCTCCTTGAAGAAGCCCAGACGTTCCAGACGGGTCTTGGACTGGTCGATCAGGTAGGTTGACGCCCAGCCTCCTTCCATCTGACGCATTTCACGACGCAGCACTTCGTCTTCCGACTTGGTATTGCCACGGAAGTTGATACGGTTCACGTATGCGCGCTTGCCAGGATCGACCATGAAAGTGATATCTACGGTGTGATCTTCTTCATGGGGCTGCGGCACGCCGTTGACGTTGGCGAAGGTATAGCCTTCGTTACCCAGACGACGGGTGATCAATTCAGACGTGGTGGTCATCAGTTTGCGCGAGAAAACCTGACCTTTCTGTACCAGCAGCAACGACTTGACCTGGTCTTCAGGCACTTTCAAGTCACCGCTCAGCTTGACGTCACGAACGCTGTACTTCTCACCTTCGTTAACGTTGACAGTGATGTAGACGTGTTTCTTGTCCGGGGTGATCGAAACCTGGGTCGAAGCGATATCCATGTTGATATAGCCACGATCCAGGTAGTAGGAACGCAGGCGCTCCAGGTCACCGGACAATTTTTCACGAGCGTACTTGTCATCGTTCTTGAAGAACGACAGCCAGTTAGAGGTTTTCAGTTCGAACAGGTCGATGAGATCTTCGTCAGGGAAGACCGTGTTACCCACCACGTTGATGTGCTGGATAGCGGCGACAGTGCCTTCGTTGATATTGACCTTCAAGGCAACACGGTTACGCGGCTGCGGCACCACTTCGGTGTCGACGGTCGCCGAGTAGCGGCCCTGAGCAACATATTGACGCTGCAGTTCGTTACGCACGCCCTCAAGGGTCGCACGCTGGAAGATCTCGCCTTCGGACAGACCGGATTGTTTGAGGCCTTTCATCAGGTCTTCAGTGGAGATCGCCTTGTTTCCGTCGATCTCGATACTGGCAACAGATGGACGCTCGACTACAGTGATGACCAGGACATTGCCATCGCGGCCCAGCTGGATATCTTGAAAGTAACCGGTTTTGAACAATGCACGAGTGGATTCCGCCAGGCGACGATCATCCGCCTGTTCACCAACGTTCAACGGCAAGGCACCAAAGACGCTACCCGCGGACACCCGCTGGAGGCCATTGACGCGAATATCGGAGATAGTGAAGGACTCGGCGTGAACTTCGGCGATCATCAATACGGTGAGAACCGCAGTTAGCAGCAGACGTTTCATGAAGTCCTTTCTTATTCCAACTGGCAATAAACAAACTGCCGCAAAATGCGGCAGATTCGCAATTCAGCGAAGCGTTACAGTCGACCCAGATCGTTGAGCAGAGCAAGCAACATCACCCCGACCACCAAACTGATACCGATCTGTATCCCCCAACCCTGCACCCGATCCGACAAGGGGCGACCACGCGCCCACTCAATCAGATAAAACAACAAATGCCCCCCATCCAGTACAGGAATGGGCAACAGATTGAGAACTCCCAGGCTAATACTCAGATAAGCAAGGAAATTCAAGAAATCAGCGACACCCGACTGGGCAGAAGCGCCCGCCACTTTAGCAATGGTTATCGGTCCACTCAAGTTTTTTACCGAGAGCTCGCCGAACAACATTTTCTTTAGTGAATCAAGGGTCAGCACACTCATGGTCCAGGTCCGCCGGGCACCCTCGCCGATCGCAGCCAGCGGACCGAAGCTGACCTCATGAATCATGCTTGGTGGCCAATCGACAGCCTTTACCCCGGCCCCCAGATAACCGCTCGCGACTTTCGACTTGCCACGGGCAGCCAAGGTCACAGGGACGTCGATTTGAGCACCATCACGCTCAACATGCAGCATAATTTTGGTATCAGGCCGTACACGGACCAAATCAACGACTTGCTGCCAATCGCTCAACGCCTGGCCATCGAGCGCCAGCAGACGGTCGCCCATCTTCAGGCCGGCAGCCTGCGCAGGCCCTTTGGGATCAAGCTCGGCCAGCACCGGCGGCAACGCTGGACGCCAAGGGCGAATCCCCAGCGCGTGAATCGGATCGGGCTCATCAACACCTTTAAGCCAATGATCCAGCATCAGCTCATGAGGTGAGTCGACAGTCGAGCCCTGTTCGCGCATCAGCAACTGCAAGGAGCCACTTTCACCCAATCGGCTCACCAGTTGCAGATTGACGGCCGCCCAACCAGAAGTCGGCTCACCATCGATCGCAACGATTTCCTGACCGGGGCTCAAGCCGGCCCTTGCAGCAAGACTACCGACCTCAACCGCACCGATGACCGGACGCACCTGCTCGCTGCCGAGCATCGCCAACGCCCAGAAAAACACCAGAGCCAGCAGAAAGTTGGCAACAGGACCGGCCACGACGATAGCGATACGCTGGCGAACAGTCTTGCGATTGAAGGCATGATCGAGCTGATCAGCCGGCACTTCACCTTCGCGCTCATCGAGCATCTTCACATAACCACCCAACGGGATGGCAGCGATCACGAACTCCGTACCGCGGCGATCATGCCAACGCAGCAGGGGCATACCGAAGCCCACAGAGAAACGCAGAACCTTGACGCCACAGCGGCGCGCCACCCAAAAATGGCCGAATTCATGGAAGGTGACCAGCACGCCCAGAGCAACCAGGGTGCCGAAAATCATATAGAGCGCGCTCATCTACTTTCTCCGCATTCCTATCCAGTGCCGATACACTCGAATCCGCCGCAACATTTATCGCCCATGGCGACTCAGCCATTGCTCGGTCAGGGTACGGGCTTTGGCGTCCGCCGAGAACACCGCGTCGAGTTCGTCGACGGCAACCACAGGCTCGAGGCTTAATACTTCCTCGATGATACTCGCGATCTCCGGGTAGCGGATGCGTCGATCAAGAAAGGCTGCCACAGCCACTTCATTTGCAGCATTCAACGTGGCAGGCGCACTGTTACCCGCCTCCGCCGCCTGACGCGCGAGTCGCAGGCATGGAAAACGCTCTTCATCGGGAGCCTGGAAGTCCAGTCGCGCGATTGAGAACAGATCAAGAGGCGCCACCCCGGAGTCGATTCGCTCAGGCCAGGCCAGGGCGTTGGCAATCGGCGTACGCATATCAGGATTGCCCAATTGCGCCAACACCGAGCCATCGACATAGTCGACCAGCGAATGAATGACGCTCTGCGGATGAACGACCACTTCGACCTGGGCAGGCCTGGCATCGAACAACCAGCAAGCCTCGATCAACTCAAGGCCTTTGTTCATCATGCTTGCCGAATCAACCGAGATCTTGCGACCCATCGACCAATTGGGGTGCGCACAAGCCTGCTCGGGCGAAACTTGCGCAAGCTCTGACAACGGTGTTTGCCGGAACGGACCACCGGAGGCAGTCAGTAGAATCCGCCGAACCCCGACAGCGCCAAGCCCGCGAGCAAAGTCACTGGGCATGCACTGAAAAATCGCGTTGTGCTCGCTGTCGATTGGCAACAGGACCGAACCGCTCTTGCGCACAGCCTGCATAAACAACGCGCCGGACATCACCAGCGCCTCTTTATTAGCCAAGAGGATTTTTTTACCGGCCTCTACCGCCGCCAAAGTCGGACGCAAACCCGCTGCCCCGACGATCGCCGCCATCACCGCATCGACTTCAGGATCGGCCGCGATCTGACACAGCCCCTCCTCCCCCACCAGGACGCGGGTTTTCAGCCCGGCAGCCCGCAAGTCGTCCTGCAGGCTACGTGCAGCAGCGATCTCAGGAACGACTGCGAAGCGCGGCATGTGGCGAACGCACAACGCGAGCAGCTCGCTCAAACGACTGAAACCACTCAAGGCGAACACTTGGTAGCGCTCGGGATGACGAGCAATGACATCCAGGGTGCTCAGGCCAATCGAACCCGTCGCCCCCAGAACGGTAATCTGTTGTAGGCGACTCACAGTGCAGCCATCCACAAAAGGACAGCAAATACCGGAATAGCCGCTGTCAGACTGTCGATTCGATCCAGCACACCGCCATGGCCCGGCAGCAGGTTACTGCTGTCCTTGATCCCCGACTGACGCTTGAACATGCTTTCAGTCAGATCGCCGACCACCGAGAGCGATACGACAATCGCCGCGCCGAGCAACCCCAACAGCACCTGCACCCCACTCCAGTCTCGAACAAAGCCGACAACGGCAGTGATCAGCAAGCTAAGCAGTAAACCACCATAAACCCCTTCCCAGCTCTTGCCCGGACTGACTTGCGGAGCCAGTTTACGCTTGCCAAAAGCCCGGCCGGAAAAGTAGGCACCGATATCAGCCCCCCAGACCAACACCATTACCGCCATGATCAGCCAGTTACCCAAGGGTTGTTGCTTGATCAGGATCAAACCTTGCCAGGCAGGCAACAAGATCAACAGACCAATCACCAACTTGCTTGCCGCGCTAGCCCAATACTCACCGGTCCGTGGATAAGTCAGCACCAGGAAAGTCGCCAGCAACCACCAGAGAACAGCAGCACCCAGTACCCATGGAGCAAGACCGGGAAGTACATGCATGAAAAACAGCAGCAGCGCGACCAGGGTTGCGTAAACAATCCGGGCAGACTGAGCAGTGAAACCTGCCAATCGAGCCCATTCCCAGGCACCCAGAGTCACCACCAGCCCGATGAACAAAGCAAAGCCCGTACCTTCGAGCAGGAAAAACCCGCACAAGGCGATTGGCAGCAGGATCAGCGCAGTAATGATTCGTTGCTTAAGCATTAAACCCGGGCTCCAGCCTCGACCTGCTCGCTCGTTTTACCGAAGCGGCGCTGACGAGAAGCGTAATCGGCCAGCGCAGAACGCATGGCATCGTGTTTGAAGTCCGGCCAGAACAGGTCGGAGAAATACAGCTCGGCGTACGCCAACTGCCACAACAGGAAGTTGCTGATGCGGTGCTCACCGCCAGTACGAATGCACAAGTCCGGCAAGGGCAGATCGCCAGTCGCCAGACAGGTTTGCAACAACTCTGGCGTAATGTCTTCAGGTCGCAGATGCCCGGCCTGAACCTCGCGCGCCAGGCGCTGGGCAGCCTGGGCAATGTCCCATTGACCACCATAATTGGCAGCGATTTGCAGGATAAAACGATTGCTGCCCGATGTCATCGCCTCAGCTTCACGCATGGCCGCCTGCAGCTCCGGATGGAAGCGCGAGCGGTCACCAATGATGCGCAGGCTGATGTTGTTGTCGTTGAGGCGCTTGGCCTCACGACGCAATGCCCTGAAGAACAGATCCATCAAGCCACTGACTTCGTCTGCCGGACGCTGCCAGTTCTCACTGGAGAAGGCAAACAAGGTCAGCACTTCGACCTTGGCCTCGGCACACACCTCGATGACAGCACGAACAGCATCGACACCCGCTTTATGCCCGGCAATACCCGGCATAAAGCGCTTTTTTGCCCAACGATTATTGCCGTCCATGATAATCGCGACATGACGCGGCACCGAAGACGGTACAGCCTGCTTGGTCTTTTCCATGAAAACGCGACCCTTATACGGCCATCAGGTCTTTTTCTTTCTCCGCCAACTTAGCGTCGATTTCAGCTACGAACTTCTTGGTCAGATCGTCGATCTCGCCAGTGGCACGACGCTCTTCGTCTTCGCTGATTTCCTTTTCCTTGACCAGATCCTTCAGCGAGCTGTTTGCATCGCGACGGATGTTGCGTACGGCAACACGGGCATCTTCAGCCACATCGCGTGCCTGCTTGGTGAAACCGCGACGGGTTTCTTCGGTCAGGGCCGGCATGCTGATCAGCAGCAGCTCACCAAGGTTGGTCGGGTTCAGGTTCAGACCTGCGCTGCCGATTGCCTTGTCGACGGCGCCCAGCATGTTGCGCTCGAAGGCAACAACTTGCAGGGTACGGGCGTCTTTGACGGTGATGTTGGCAACTTGCTTGATCGGGGTGTCAGCACCGTAGTACGGCACCATCACGCCCTCCAGGATGCTTGGGTGCGCCTGGCCAGTACGGATACGGCCGAAGTTGTGCGCCAGCGATTCCACAGATTTCTGCATGCGATCTTTAGCGTCTTTCTTGATTTCGTTGATCATTGTTGGCCTTCCTCGATCAGGGTTCCTTCAGCGCCGCCATGTACGATATTCAGCAGGGCGCCGGGCTTGTTCATGTTAAAGACGCGCAACGGCATCTTGTGATCACGGCACAGACAGATGGCCGTCAGATCCATCACACCCAGCTTGCGATCCAGCACTTCATCGTAGGTCAGATGATCGAACTTCTCGGCATGCGGGTCTTTGAATGGGTCAGCGGTGTACACACCATCAACCTTGGTCGCTTTCAACACGACGTCAGCATCGATCTCGATCGCTCGCAGGCAGGCTGCCGAATCCGTGGTGAAGAACGGGTTGCCGGTACCGGCTGCGAAGATAACGACTTCCTTGGCGTTCAGGTGACGCATGGCTTTGCGGCGATCATAGTGATCGGTTACGCCAACCATGGAAATAGCCGACATAACGATGGCGGAGATATTCGCACGTTCCAGCGCATCACGCATGGCCAGGGCATTCATCACAGTGGCCAGCATCCCCATGTGATCGCCGGTAACCCGATCCATCCCGGCAGCACTCAGGGCTGCACCACGGAACAGGTTGCCACCGCCAATCACCAGACCAACCTGAACGCCTATACCGACCAGCTGGCCGACTTCCAGCGCCATGCGATCCAGAACCTTGGGGTCGATCCCGAACTCTTCCGAGCCCATCAGGGCCTCGCCGCTGAGCTTGAGTAGAATGCGTTTATAGCGAGCCTGATAACCACTGCCCTGCTGAGCCATTGCGAATCTCTCCTGCGGCGTATTTTAAAAATTCTTTGCAAGCTGTTTGCAGCCTGCGTTCACTCTAACTGGACGCTATCACAACGCCATCGGAACACGGCTTTGTAAGCCAGTTCCGAAGGGAAGCCAAATAAATTGATCATCCCATTTGAAAAGAGGCTGCGCGCGTGAGCGGGCAGCCTCTTCAGGGCGACAGTTTAAAAAACCGTCTTACTGCTTGGCAGCAGCCAGCTGAGCAGCAACTTCTTCAGCGAAGTTGTCTACTGGCTTCTCGATGCCTTCACCTACCGCGAAGCGAGTGAAGGAAACGATTTCAGCGCCGCCTTTCTTGGCCAGGTCGCCAACAGTCACTTCAGGGTCCTTGACGAACTGCTGGTTGACCAGGCTGGCTTCGGCCAGGAACTTGCTGATACGACCAGCAACCATTTTTTCAACGATTTCGGCTGGCTTGCCTTTGATCTTGTCTTCGTTGAGGCTCATGAACACGGCTTTTTCGCGCTCGATGGCTTCAGCGGAAACTTCCGACGGCAGCAGGAACTCAGGGTTGCTGGCCGCGACGTGCATCGCGATGTCTTTAGCCAGTTCAACGTTACCGCCCTTCAGGACGACAGCAACACCGATCTTGTTACCGTGCAGGTAAGTACCGACCACGTCACCTTCAACGCGAACCAGACGACGGATGTTGACGTTCTCGCCGACTTTACCAACCAGAACCAGACGATCAGCTTCACGCGCTTCGATCAGCGGAGCAGCATCAGTCAGTTTGTCAGCAAAAGCCTGTTCGACGCTGGCAGCAACGAACACTTTGAAGTCGTCTTGCAGAGCCAGGAAGTCGGTCTGCGAGTTCACTTCCAGCAGAACTGCGGCTTTACCATTGTCCTTGATAGCGATTGCGCCTTCAGCAGCAACGTTGCCTGCTTTTTTGGCTGCCTTGATGGCGCCCGAAGCACGCATGTCATCAATGGCTTTTTCGATGTCGCCGCCAGCCTTGGTCAAGGCTTTCTTGCAGTCCATCATGCCTTCGCCGGTACGCTCGCGCAGTTCTTTGACCAACGCTGCAGTAATCTCTGCCATTTCAAAATTCCTCTTGGATAGGTTTTCAACCATTCCACCCGACCGAACGGGCGTTCAATTCTTGCGCTACTCCCGAAACACTTGTTAACCGCCGCTCATGACAAAAACTGCAGAGGGCATTTTTCAACAAACGATTTTCGAGGTGGCAAAAAGGGGGCCAAGCCCCCTTTTTGCGTACTGAGTAAACGCTAAGCGCTAGCTACTCAGCCTTCAACTACTGCTGCTGGAGCGTCTTCGACGAACACTTCGGTGCCGCCAGCAACGTGGTTGCGACCTTTGATCACAGCATCAGCCATCGCACCCATGTACAACTGGATGGCGCGGATTGCGTCATCGTTGCCTGGGATGATGTAGTCAACGCCTTCCGGGCTGCTGTTGGTATCGACAACGCCGATAACCGGGATGCCCAGCTTGTTGGCTTCGGTGATCGCGATGCGCTCGTGATCAACGTCGATAACGAACAGTGCGTCTGGCAGACCGCCCATGTCCTTGATACCACCCAGGCTACGATCCAGCTTCTCAAGATCGCGAGTGCGCATCAGCGCTTCTTTCTTGGTCAGCTTGGCGAAAGTACCGTCTTCGGCCTGAACTTCAAGGTCACGCAGACGCTTGATGGAAGCACGGATGGTTTTGAAGTTGGTCAGCATGCCGCCCAACCAGCGGTGATCGACGTACGGCGAACCGCAACGTGCTGCTTCTTCAGCAACGATCTTGCCAGCGGAACGCTTGGTGCCGACGAACAGAATCTTGTTTTTGCCCTGGGCCAGACGCTCTACGAAAGTCAGAGCTTCGTTGAACATTGGCAGGGTTTTTTCAAGGTTGATGATGTGAATCTTGTTCCGCGCGCCGAAAATGTACTTACCCATTTTCGGGTTCCAGTAACGGGTTTGGTGACCGAAGTGCACACCGGCCTTCAGCATATCGCGCATGTTGACTTGGGACATGATAGTTCCTTAATAAGTCGGGTTAGGCCTCCACGCATCCCAATGACCAACCAGCAGCGTCAAGCTGAAGGCACCCAGGTCATCGTGTCGACGCGTGTGTGGGTTTAAACTTTTCGAGGTATCCCCGGAAAGCGGCGCATTTTATACCACAAGAAAGGGAAAAACGAAACCAGGATTCACACGTTCCAGGCGTCAGCTTTTACCCTGACCTTGGAATCGGATCAGAATGCACCATTACTATAGAGAGAAGCGATGGCAAGACGTTCATGATTTGCACCGACCGTCTGTTAGAATCGTGTTTTAGGGCTGCGAAGACGCAACATTTGGTCACGCAATCCATCTCCCGTGTTTATAGCGCCTTTGAGCGCCTAGAGAGCCTGTATGACCGTCACCCTCAAAACCCCAGAGGACATCGCAAAAATGCGTGTCGCCGGCAAACTGGCCGCCGACGTGCTGGAAATGATCGCCGAATACGTCAAACCCGGCGTCACCACGGACGAACTGGACCGCATCTGCCACGACTATATTGTCAATGAACAGAAGGCCATCCCTGCCCCTCTCAATTACAAGGGTTTCCCGAAGTCGATCTGCACCTCGATCAACCATGTGGTCTGCCACGGCATCCCGAACGAGAAACCACTCAAGGATGGCGATACCCTGAACATCGATGTCACCGTCATCAAAGATGGCTATCACGGCGACACCAGCCGGATGTTTCACGTTGGCACCGTGCCTGTCTGGGCCGAGCGCCTGTCGCAAGTCACCCAGGAATGCATGTACAAGGCCATTGAACTGGTCAAACCTGGCTGCCGCCTTGGCGACATCGGTGAAGTCATCCAGAAACACGCCGAGAAAAACGGTTTCTCGGTGGTCCGCGAGTTCTGTGGCCACGGCATCGGCAAGGTGTTTCACGAAGAGCCGCAGATCCTGCACTACGGTCGTGCCGGCACCGGAATGGAACTGAAAGAAGGCATGACCTTCACCATCGAGCCAATGATCAATCAGGGCCGCGCCGACACCAAAGTATTGGGCGACGGCTGGACCGCGATCACCAAGGACCGCAAGCTCTCCGCGCAGTGGGAACACACGCTGCTGGTGACCGCCACCGGTTACGAGATCTTCACCCTGCGCAGCGATGACACTATCCCTCGCGTTTCGGCCTGATCCGTCCTGCTCTGCCCCTACATAAAGAAAGGAAAGCCAATCGATGCCGCAGGTGGATCCCGAACTCTTCGACCGCGGTCAGTTCCAGGCTGAACTGGCCTTGAAGGCAAGCCCGATTGCGGCCTTCAAGAAAGCTATTCGCCAGGCCCGCGAGGCGCTCGACGAGCGCTTTCGCGCCGGTCGGGATATCCGTCGACTGATCGAGGATCGCGCCTGGTTCATCGATAACATCCTGCAAAAGGCCTGGGAGCAGTTCAACTGGAACGAAGACGCCGACATCGCGCTGGTCGCGGTCGGCGGCTATGGTCGCGGCGAGCTGCACCCTTACTCCGACATCGACCTGCTGATCCTGCTCGACAGCGCCGATCACGAGACTTTCCGCGATTCCATCGAACGTTTTCTGACGTTGCTGTGGGATATTGGCCTGGAAGTCGGGCAAAGCGTGCGTTCGGTGGATGAATGTGCCGAAGAAGCCCGCGCCGACCTGACGGTCATCACCAACCTGATGGAAAGCCGCACCATTGCTGGCCCCGAGCGTTTGCGCCAGCGCATGCTGGAGGTCACCAGTACCGCTCATATGTGGCCAAGCAAGGACTTCTTTCTGGCCAAACGTGCCGAGCAAAAGGCCCGCCACCACAAATACAACGATACCGAATACAACCTGGAACCCAACGTCAAAGGCTCGCCCGGTGGCCTGCGGGATATCCAGACAATTCTCTGGGTAGCCCGCCGCCAGTACGGCACGCTGAACTTGCGTGCACTGGCTGGCGAGGGCTTCCTGGTGGAGAGCGAGAACACCCTGCTGGCTTCATCCCAGGAATTTCTGTGGAAGGTCCGTTACGCCTTGCACATGCTGGCCGGACGCTCCGAGGACCGCCTGCTGTTCGATCACCAGCGCTCGATAGCCGGGTTGCTGGGCTTCGCGGGGGATGACGCCAAGCAGGCTATCGAAAGCTTCATGCAGCAGTATTACCGGGTGGTCATGAGCATTGCCCAGCTCAGCGACTTGATCATCCAGCACTTCGAGGAAATCATTCTCGCATCAGAAGATGAAGCGCCCTCGCAGCCGCTTAACTCGCGTTTCCAGCTGCATGACGGCTACATCGAAGTCACCAACGTCAATGTCTTCAAACGCACGCCATTCGCGATGCTGGAGATCTTCCTGCTGATGGCTCAGCACCCGGAGATTAAAGGAGTTCGCGCCGATACCGTCCGTTTGCTGAGGGAAAACCGTCACTTGATTGACGACGAATTCCGCCATGATATCCGCAATACCAGCCTGTTCATCGAATTGTTCAAGTGCGAGATCGGCGTCCACCGCAATCTGCGGCGAATGAACCGTTATGGCATTCTCGGGCGCTATCTACCGGAATTCGGCTTTATCGTCGGCCAGATGCAACACGATCTGTTCCACATCTATACCGTTGACGCCCATACCCTGAACCTGATCAAACACCTGCGTAAACTGCAGTACACCCAGGCTTCCGAAAAATTCCCGCTAGCCAGCAAACTCATGGGCAAGCTGCCAAAACCCGAGTTGATCTACCTGGCCGGCCTGTATCACGACATCGGCAAGGGTCGGCATGGCGATCACTCGGACATTGGCGCAGTAGATGCCGAGGCGTTCTGCGCACGCCATCAGCTGCCGCAGTGGGACAGCCGACTGATTGTCTGGCTGGTGCAGAACCACCTGGTGATGTCGACCACCGCCCAGCGCAAGGATCTGTCCGATCCCCAGGTTATCCACGATTTCGCACAAATCGTTGGCGATCAGACCCGGCTCGACTATCTGTATGTGCTGACCGTCTCCGACATCAATGCGACCAATCCGACCCTGTGGAACTCCTGGCGGGCGAGCCTGCTGCGTCAGCTCTACACCGAGACCAAGCGTGCCTTGCGCCGCGGCCTGGAAAATCCGGTGGATCGTGAACAGCAGATTCGCCAGACCCAGAGCGCTGCCCTGGACATCCTGGTACGCAGCGGCACCGATCCGGATGACGTCGAACAGCTCTGGGCACAACTGGGCGACGACTACTTCCTGCGCCATACCGCTGGCGACGTGGCCTGGCACAGCGATGCGATCCTGCAACAGCCCGCCGACGGCGGCCCCTTGGTGCTGATCAAGGAAACCACACAGCGAGAATTCGAGGGCGGAACGCAGATCTTCATCTACGCGCCAGACCAGCACGACTTCTTCGCTGTGACCGTGGCGGCAATGGACCAGCTCAACCTGAACATTCACGACGCCCGGGTCATCACCTCCAGCAGCCAGTTCACCCTCGACACGTATATCGTCCTCGACACCGATGGCGACTCGATCGGCGACAACCCTCTGCGCGTCAAGCAGATCCGCGACGGCCTGACCGAAGCCCTGCGCAATCCGGCTGACTACCCGACCATCATTCAGCGACGGGTGCCACGCCAGCTCAAGCACTTCGCTTTCCCGCCACAGGTCACCATCCACAACGACGCCCAGCGTCCGGTGACTGTCCTTGAGCTGAGCGCTCCGGACCGGCCCGGCTTGTTGGCACGGATCGGGACAATCTTCCTCGAGTTCGATCTGTCGCTGCAGAACGCCAAGATCGCCACCCTCGGCGAACGCGTGGAAGACGTATTTTTCATCACCGACGCAAACAACCAACCGTTGTCCGACCCGCAGCTGTGCAGCCGCTTGCAGGACGCCATCGTTGAACAATTGAGCGTCAGCCACGAACCGAATATCGAACTGTCGCGCCTGAGCTTCTAGTCGCGCGCCATGACCTGAGTGAGATCCGCCAGCAATGAACAACGCTCTGAACCAGTTGCAGCCCTACCCCTTCGAAAAACTCCGCGCCCTGCTCGGCACTGTTCAGCCCGCAGCAGGTAAACGCCCGATTGCCCTGTCCATCGGCGAGCCTAAACATCGCTCGCCCGACTTTGTCGCCCAAGCCCTGGCCAGCAACCTGGATCAGATGGCGGTCTACCCGACCACTCTGGGTATTGCAGCCCTGCGTGAAGCAATTGCTCATTGGTGCGAACGTCGCTTCAGCGTCCCCGACGGCTGGCTCGACCCTGCCCGTAATATTCTGCCGGTCAACGGTACGCGCGAGGCGCTGTTCGCCTTCACCCAGACGGTGGTCAACCGCAGCGATGAAGCACTGATCGTCAGCCCGAACCCCTTCTATCAAATCTATGAAGGTGCAGCCTTCCTTGCCGGGGCCAAGCCGCATTACCTGCCTTGCCTGGACGAAAACGGCTTCAATCCGGATTTCGACGCGGTAACAGCCGATGTCTGGCAGCGCTGCCAGATTCTGTTCCTGTGCTCTCCGGGCAATCCGACCGGCGCGTTGATCCCACTGCAAACCCTGAAAAAGCTGATCGCTCTGGCCGACGAGTACGACTTCGTGATCGCTGCCGACGAGTGCTACAGCGAACTGTATTTTGATGAGCAGACGCCACCGCCCGGCCTGCTCAGCGCCTGCGTGGCACTGGGGCGCAAGGACTTCAAGCGCTGCGTGGTATTCCACAGTCTGTCCAAACGTTCCAACCTGCCTGGCCTGCGCTCCGGCTTTGTTGCCGGTGACGCCGAGATCCTCAAAGCCTTCCTGCTGTACCGCACCTACCACGGTTGCGCCATGCCGGTTCAGACGCAGCTCGCAAGCATCGCGGCCTGGAACGACGAAGAGCACGTGCGCGCCAACCGAACGCTGTACCGGGAAAAATTCGATGCGGTGCTGGAAATTCTGAGCCCGGTTCTCGATGTGCAGTGCCCGGATGGTGGCTTCTATCTGTGGCCGAATGTTGAGGGCGATGACGCCGAGTTCTGCCGCCAGCTGTTTGCCGAAGAACATGTAACCGTAGTTCCAGGCTCGTATCTGTCCCGTGAAGTCAAAGGCTTCAACCCAGGCGCCGGACGTGTACGTTTGGCACTGGTTGCGCCGCTGGCCGAATGCGTTGAAGCCGCCGAGCGGATTCGCGACTTCATTCAGCGTCGCAAGTAAGCGGCCGATCGCGAGCAAGCTCGCTCCTGCAATGAATAGCGCTTTTTGCAGGAGCGAGCTTGCTCGCGATAGCTTCACAGCATCACTTGAACTGCCACCTCTCGCAGCACGTCGCCCGAGAGCAGCCAAACCAGCGCATCAGAGACTTCCTCCGGCTGGCCGCGCGCTGCGCCATTGCAAGGGCTGGGTACCGTGCCGCAACCGGCGATTCTGAAGCGCGATTGCCAATCAATCGAAAGCTAATGGCACCCGCCTGGCAACTGTTCGCCATTGAAGTGCCACATTAGTCGTCTAAGCTGCTGGCTGACCGCCGCACCAATGTCGCAACGGGCCCGGAAATCTGTAATACATTGCAACAAAGCTCGGCCGCAGCCGACGCCGAACCTGCCCGGTCGTGGCATAATCCGTCACCTTTCGTTTCCAGCATCTCCAAAGGGGGGCAATTCCTTGACCGCTTCAAGCAAAACGTTGCACCTTTTCGGCATCAAAGCTTGCGACACCATGAAAAAAGCGCGCACCTGGCTCGATGAAAACGCTGCCAGCTATGAATTCCATGATTACAAAGCGGCCGGAATTGACCGAGAACACCTGACCCAGTGGTGCGATGAGCACGGCTGGCAAGTGCTGTTGAACCGCGCAGGCACGACCTTTCGCAAACTCGACGACGAACGCAAAGCCGATCTCGACCAGACGAAAGCCATCGAACTGATGCTCGCACAACCTTCGATGATCAAGCGCCCGGTGCTCGATCTCGGTGACAGAACCCTGATTGGCTTCAAGCCAGATATCTACGCGGCAGCGCTCAAGTAAGCCAGCCCGTTCAATTTTGTAGAGGTAATCCCATGTCCACTACCCTGTTCAGCCTGGCCTTCGGTGTCGGCACCCAGAATCGTCAAGGCGCGTGGCTGGAAGTGTTTTACGCCCAGCCGCTGCTCAATCCGTCGGCCGAACTGGTCGCCGCTATTGTCCCGGTTCTGGGTTACACCGAAGGCAATCAGGCCATCGCATTCAGCACTGCCCAGGCTTCGCAACTGGCTGAAGCACTCAAAGGCATCGACGCCGCGCAAGCCGCATTGCTGACCCGCCTGGCCGAAAGCCACAAGCCGCTGGTCGCCACGTTGCTGGCAGAAGACGCGCAATTGAGCTCCACCCCTGAGGCCTACCTCAAACTGCACCTGCTGTCCCATCGTCTGGTCAAGCCTCACGGCCTGAACCTGGCCGGCATTTTCCCGCTGCTGCCGAACGTCGCCTGGACCAGCCAGGGTGCGATCGACCTCGCGGAACTCGCCGAGCATCAACTCGAAGCCCGTCTGCGTGGCGAGTTGCTGGAAGTATTCTCGGTAGACAAGTTCCCGAAAATGACCGACTACGTGGTACCGAGCGGTGTGCGGCTGGCTGACAGCGCGCGGATTCGTCTGGGCGCCTACATCGGCGAAGGCACTACCGTGATGCACGAGGGTTTCGTCAACTTCAACGCCGGCACCGAAGGCCCGGGCATGATCGAAGGTCGCGTTTCGGCTGGCGTGTTCGTCGGCAAGGGTTCGGACCTGGGCGGCGGTTGCTCGACCATGGGCACCCTGTCGGGCGGCGGCAACATCGTGATCAAGGTCGGCGAAGGCTGCCTGATCGGCGCCAACGCCGGTATCGGCATTCCGTTGGGCGATCGCAACACCGTCGAGTCCGGCCTGTACGTGACCGCTGGTACCAAAGTGGCGCTGCTGGACGAGAACAACAAGCTGGTCAAAGTGCTCAAGGCCCGTGAACTGGCTGGCCAGCCTGACCTGTTGTTCCGCCGCAATTCGGAGACCGGTGCCGTGGAGTGCAAAACCCACAAGTCGGCCATCGAACTGAACGAAGCGCTGCACGCTCACAACTAAGCAGCGACTCGATGCCAACGGAGCCTGTCGGGCGCTTATAATCAGCATCCGACAGGCTCAAACGAGTCTTGACCACCATGCTTGTGCCCTCTGCCTGGCGCGCCGATTTCCCGGCCATCGCCGCATTGCAACGGCAAGACCAGACCTATCTGGATAACGCCGCCACCACTCAAAAACCCCAAGCCCTGCTGGACGCCCTGACGCACTACTACGCCAATGGCGCGGCCAATGTCCATCGAGCCCAACACCTGCCCGGCGCCCACGCCACTCAGGCGTTCGAAGACAGCCGCAGCAAGGTCGCGCATTGGCTCAGTGCAGGCGAAAGCGGGCAGATCATCTTTACCCACGGCGCGACCTCCGCGCTGAACCTCCTGGCCTATGGTCTGGAACACCAATTCAATGCCGGTGATGAAATTGTCATCAGCGCCCTGGAACACCACGCCAACCTGCTGCCTTGGCAACAGCTGGCCCTGCGTCGCGGCCTTGAGCTGATCGTCTTGCCATTGGACGCCGACGGCTTGATCGATCTCGATGCCGCGGCAAGCCTGATCGGCCCGCGTACTCGCCTGCTGGCGGTCAGCCAGTTGTCCAACGTACTCGGCGCCTGGCAGCCGTTGCCGGCGCTTTTGGCGATGGCCAAGGCCCATGGTGCCTTGACCGTGGTCGATGGCGCTCAAGGTGTTGTCCATGGGCGACACGATGTGCAGGCTTTGGGCTGCGATTTCTATGTATTTTCCAGCCACAAGCTTTACGGACCGGACGGCCTCGGCGTGCTCTACGGCCGCAGTGAGGCGCTGCACCAATTGCGCCACTGGCAGTTCGGTGGCGAAATGGTGCAAAACGCGGACTACCGGCACGCCTCCTTCCGACCCGCCCCGCTCGGTTTCGAAGCCGGAACACCGCCGATTGCCAGTGTGATCGGCCTCGGTGCGACCCTCGATTACCTGAGCGGGCTCGATCTGGATGCGGTCAACGCCCATGAGGCCGCATTGCATGCCTATCTGCTGCAAGGTTTGCATGCGCGCAAAGGCATTCGCCTGCTGGGCAAACCTGAGGTGGCGCTGGCCAGCTTTGTCGTCGAGGGCGTGCACAACTCTGACCTCGCGCATCTGCTGACCGAACAAGGAATTGCCGTACGCGCCGGCCATCATTGCGCGATGCCGTTGCTCAAAGGCTTGGGTCTTGCGGGAGCGATTCGGGTGTCGTTGGCACTGTACAACGACTCCGAAGACCTGGAGCGATTCTTTGAAGCGCTGGATCAAGCCCTGGAGTTGTTGCGATGAGTTTGCCCGCCGAAGCGCTGACGGCACTGGAAACCTTTCAGAGCGCCGCCGGATGGGAACAGCGAGCACGCCTGCTGATGCAGTGGGGCGATCGACTACCGCCCTTGAGCGATGTGGAAAAGACCGAGGCCAATCGGGTGCAGGGCTGTGAAAGTCAGGTTTGGTTGCTGGGTACGTTGCAGGACGACCATTGGCAATTCACCGCCAGCAGCGATGCGCGGTTGATTCGTGGCTTGGTGGCGTTGCTGCTGGTACGGGTCAACGGTTTGTCTGCAGAGGATTTGCAGCAGGTCGACTTGCCGGACTGGTTCAACCAGTTGGGCCTGGCCCGGCAGTTGTCACCATCGCGCAGCAATGGCTTGAATGCCGTATTGCAGAGGATGCGGGAGTTGGCTGGGTACTGATGATCGTTCCCATGCTCTGCGTGGGAATGCCTCAATGGACGCTCTGCGTCCGCTCTTGTGACGCAGAGCGTCACGGGCTGCATTCCCACGCGGAGCATGGGAACGATCTATCAGGCAGGTTTGACCCGATCCGCCGGCCGCCGTACCCCGGCAACAATCTTGTCCACAGCCTTGGTCGCGGCGACCATGCCGAAGGTCGCCGTTACCATCATCACGGCGCCAAAACCGCCCGCGCAGTCAAGTTTCACGCCGTCGCCGACAAAACTCTTCTGCAAGCAAATACTGCCGTCCGGTTTCGGGTAACGCAGTTGTTCCGTAGAAAACACGCAGGGCACGCTGTAATGGCGGGTCACTGTGCGGGAGAAGCCGTAATCACGGCGCAAGGTGGAGCGGACCTTGGATGCCAGAGGGTCATTGAAGGTACGGTTCAGGTCACAGACCTGAATCAGCGTGGGGTCGATCTGCCCCCCGGCGCCGCCGGTGGTGATGATCTGAATCTTGCGGCGTTTGCACCAGGCGATCAGCGCCGCCTTGGCGTTGACACTGTCGATGCAGTCGATTACGCAATCGATGTCTGGTGTGATGTACTCGGCCATGGTCTCGCGAGTGACGAAGTCGGCCACGGCATGCACCGTGCAGACTGGGTTGATCCCGCGCAAGCGCTCAGCCATCACCTCGACCTTGGCCTGACCGACGGTGCTGTCCAATGCGTGCAACTGACGATTACTGTTGCTGACACAAACATCGTCCAGATCGAACAGCGATATCTCACCGACCCCGCAACGGGCGATAGCTTCCGCCGCCCAGGAGCCAACTCCGCCGACCCCGACGATCGCCACATGGGCCGCACGCAAGCGCTCCAGACCTTCGATGCCGTACAAACGGGCAACGCCAGCAAACCGCGGATCTTCTGTACTCATGACCATTACCCCAAAAACCGGCGCGCATTATAGGGCCGATGCTGGCCAAGAGCACCTTTGCGCTATGAACGGTGGCCAAGCCTCTTTCAATAGGCTAATCAGCGCGGTTATTTGAGCTACAAAAACAGCCGATAAGAACTTAAGTGAAGAGCCGTTGCCCAACGGCGACCTTCTCTTCACATGCTGTACGGTAAGTTGAAGGTCAGTGTAGGATGCGCGCCGTTTGGCACCTGCCAACAGTTCCTTCGTTCCACACCCTTTGGAACCCGAAATCTCTATGTCATCGCGTAAATTTGGACTCAATCTGGTGGTGGTTCTGGCAATCGCCGCGCTATTCACCGGCTTCTGGGCGCTGATCAATCGCCCGGTCACGGCCCCCAACTGGCCTGAACAGATCTCCGGTTTTTCTTACTCGCCGTTCCAGCAAGGGCAGTACCCACAGAAAGACCAGTATCCATCCGACGATGAAATGCGTCGTGATCTGGAGATCATGAGCAAGCTGACCGACAACATCCGTACCTACTCGGTCGACGGCACGCTTGAGGACATCCCGAAGCTGGCTGAAGAGTTCGGCCTGCGGGTAACCCTGGGGATCTGGATCAGCCCGGATCAAGAGCGTAACGAGCGCGAAATCACCCGTGCCATTGCACTCGCCAACAGCTCACGCAGTGTTGTGCGCGTCGTCGTAGGCAACGAAGCGATCTTTCGCAAGGAAATCACCGCCAAGGAACTGAGCGTTCTGCTTGATCGCGTGCGCGCGGCCGTCAAGGTTCCGGTCACCACGTCCGAGCAATGGCACGTCTGGGAAGAACATCCGGAGCTGGCCAGGCACGTCGACCTGATCGCGGCCCACGTCCTGCCTTATTGGGAGTTCATCCCGATGGACAAGGCCGGTCAGTTCGTCCTGGACCGTGCCCGTGACCTGAAAAAGATGTTCCCGAAAAAACCTCTGCTGCTGTCCGAAGTGGGCTGGCCGAGCAACGGCCGCATGCGCGGTGGCGCTGATGCGACCCCGGCTGACCAGGCTATTTACCTGCGCACGCTGGTGAACAAGCTCAACCGCCAGGGCTTCAACTACTTCGTGATCGAAGCGTTTGACCAGCCATGGAAAGCCAGCGACGAAGGCTCGGTAGGCGCGTATTGGGGCGTTTACAACGCCGCGCGTCAGCAGAAATTCAACTTTGAAGGCCCGGTGGTTGCGATTCCGCAATGGCGAGTACTGGCCATCGGCTCGGTCGTCCTGGCGTTGTTGTCCTTGACCCTGCTGATGATCGACGGTTCGGCCCTGCGTCAGCGTGGCCGCACCTTCCTGACCTTTGTCGCGTTCCTTTGCGGTTCGGTGCTGGTGTGGATCGGCTACGACTACAGCCAGCAATACAGCACCTGGTTCAGCCTGACGGTAGGCTTCTTGCTCGCCCTCGGTGCGCTCGGGGTGTTTATCGTGCTGTTGACTGAGGCCCACGAACTGGCCGAAGCGGTCTGGACCCAAAAACGCCGGCGCGAATTCCTGCCGGTGGTGGGCGATTCCGACTACCGTCCAAAAGTCTCGATCCACGTGCCCTGCTACAACGAGCCACCGGAGATGGTCAAACAGACCCTCGATGCGCTGGCCAACCTCGACTATCCGGACTTCGAAGTTCTGATCATCGACAACAACACCAAGGACCCGGCAGTCTGGGAACCGGTACAGGCCTACTGCGAGACGCTCGGCCCGCGCTTCAAGTTCTTCCACGTCGCGCCACTGGCCGGCTTCAAGGGTGGCGCGCTGAATTACCTGATTCCGCGCACCGCGCCGGACGCCGAAGTCATCGCGGTGATCGACTCCGATTACTGCGTCGAGCCGAACTGGCTCAAGCACATGGTGCCGCATTTCGCCGACCCGAAAATCGCCGTGGTGCAGTCACCGCAGGATTATCGCGACCAGAACGAAAGCACCTTCAAGAAGCTCTGCTACTCGGAATACAAAGGCTTCTTCCACATCGGTATGGTCACTCGTAACGACCGTGATGCGATCATCCAGCACGGCACCATGACCATGACCCGCCGTTCGGTGCTCGAAGAACTGGGCTGGGCCGACTGGTGCATCTGTGAGGACGCCGAGTTGGGTCTGCGGATATTCGAAAAAGGTCTGTCGGCGGCGTATTACCACACAAGCTACGGCAAGGGCCTGATGCCCGATACCTTTATCGATTTCAAGAAACAGCGTTTCCGCTGGGCCTACGGAGCGATTCAGATCATCAAGCGTCACACCGCAAGCCTGTTGCGCGGTAAAGACACCGAACTGACCCGTGGCCAGCGCTATCACTTCCTCGCGGGTTGGTTGCCGTGGGTCGCGGACGGCATGAACATCTTCTTCACTGTCGGCGCTCTGCTGTGGTCGGCGGCGATGATCATCGTGCCGCAACGAGTCGATCCACCGCTGTTGATTTTCGCGATCCCGCCATTGGCGTTGTTCGTGTTCAAGGTCGGCAAGATCATCTTCCTCTACCGTCGTGCGGTCGGGGTCGACATGAAGGATGCGTTCGCGGCGGCACTGGCGGGTCTGGCGTTGTCCCACACCATTGCCAAGGCGGTGCTGTACGGCTTCTTCACCAGCAGTATTCCGTTCTTCCGTACGCCGAAAAATGCCGACAACCACGGCTTTTGGGTGGCGATCTCGGAAGCCCGTGAAGAGATGTTCATCATGCTGCTGTTGTGGGGCGCGGCGCTGGGGATATTCCTGGTGCAGGGCATACCGAGCAACGACATGCGCTTCTGGGTGACCATGCTGCTGGTGCAGTCGCTGCCGTATCTGGCCGCGCTGATCATGGCGTTCCTGTCTTCACTGCCAAAACCTGCGCCAGAGACAGAGCCGGCACCTGCCGCCTAAATCTGCGCAAACAACTAAACGGCGGCCTCTGGTCGCCGTTTTGCTTTAAGATATCCACCATTTTGCGCGCCCAGCCCCACGACCGCAGGAGCAGGGGGGCTGGGCGCCGAGCCCTTGCCCGCGATTGAAGCGACTCGGTGTAACAGACAAACCTCATCATCGTTCTTCGCGGGCAAGCGGAACGCCGCCCGGCCCGCTCCCACACCAATGCTTTCGGAGTTATTACATGACGGCCCACGCCGACCTTTCGCCGACCCTTCAACTGGCCATCGACCTGATCCGCCGTCCCTCCGTCACGCCGGTCGACGCCGATTGCCAGAAGCAGATGATGCAGCGCCTGGGCGATGCCGGCTTCAAGCTGGAGCCAATGCGCATCGAGGATGTGGATAACTTTTGGGCGACCCACGGCAAACACGAAGGCCCGGTGCTGTGCTTCGCTGGCCACACCGACGTGGTCCCGACCGGCCCGGTGCAAGCCTGGCAGACAGACCCATTCGACGCACTGATCGACGAACACGGCATGCTCTGCGGCCGTGGCGCGGCCGACATGAAAGGCAGCCTGGCCGCCATGACCGTGGCGGCCGAGCGGTTTGTCAGCGACTACCCGGATCACAAAGGCTCGGTGGCCTTCCTGATCACCAGTGACGAAGAAGGCCCGGCTCATCACGGCACTAAAGCGGTGATCGAGCGCCTCGTTGCCCGCAAGGAACGTCTGGACTGGTGCATCGTCGGCGAGCCGTCGAGCACCGCCCTGGTCGGTGATGTGGTGAAAAACGGTCGTCGCGGCTCCCTCGGAGCCAGGCTCACTGTACGCGGTGTGCAAGGTCACGTGGCCTACCCGCACCTGGCGAAGAACCCGATCCATCTCGCTGCCCCGGCACTGGCGGAACTTGCCGCCGAGCATTGGGACAATGGCAACAGCTTCTTCCCGCCTACCAGCTTCCAGATCTCCAATCTGAACTCCGGCACCGGTGCGACCAACGTGATCCCGGGTGATCTGGTTGCCGTGTTCAACTTCCGTTTCTCCACCGAGTCGACCGTCGAAGGCCTGCAACAGCGGGTCGCCGATATCCTCGACAAGCATGGCCTGGACTGGCACGTGGAGTGGGCGCTGTCCGGTCTGCCGTTTCTCACCGAACCGGGCGCGTTGCTCGATGCCGTATCGGACAGCATCAAGGCCATTACCGGCCGTGAAACCAAGGCTTCCACCAGCGGCGGCACGTCCGACGGGCGCTTCATCGCGACCATGGGCACCCAAGTGGTCGAATTGGGCCCGGTCAACGCGACGATCCATCAGGTCAATGAGCGAGTGCTCGCCAGCGACCTCGATGTACTGACCGAAATCTACTACCAGACCCTGATCAAGTTGCTCGCCTGATGCTCACCTGCCCTATCTGCACCGCGCCGCTGAGCGCGGTCGACAATGGAGTGGTCTGCCCCGTCGGGCACCGCTTCGACCGCGCGCGCCAGGGTTACCTGAACCTGCTGCCGGTGCAGCACAAGAACAGCCGCGATCCCGGCGACAACCAGGCCATGGTCGAAGCGCGCCGTGATTTCCTTAACGCCGGCCATTACGCACCGGTGGCCAGGCGCCTTGCCGAACTGGCCGCCGAACGTGCGCCACAGCGCTGGCTGGATATCGGTTGTGGTGAGGGTTACTACACCGCACAAATCGCCGAAGGATTGCCCAACGCTGACGGTTACGCCCTGGATATCTCCCGCGAAGCAGTGAAACGCGCCTGCCGGCGCAATCCGAAGCTGACCTGGTTGATCGCCAGCATGGCCCGCGTACCTTTGGCCGATGCCAGCTGCCAGTTCCTCGCCAGCGTCTTCAGCCCTCTGGACTGGCAGGAAGCCAAGCGCCTGCTCAGCCCCGGTGGTGGCTTGATGCGCGTCGGACCGACCAGCGGTCACTTGATGGAATTACGCGAGCGCCTGTATGACGAAGTCCGCGATTACGCCGACGACAAGCATCTGGCCCTGGTACCAGAAGGCATGCAGTTGCAACACAGTGAAACCCTGGACTTCAAACTCAGCCTGGTCGCGCCCCAGGACCGCGCCAACCTGCTGGCAATGACGCCCCACGGCTGGCGTGCCAGTGCCGAACGCCGGGCGAATGTCATCGAACAGGCCGAGCCGTTCGAGGTCAGCGTATCAATGCGCTACGATTACTTCGTTCTTCAATAACCCATTAATTTATGGTCTTGAGCATTAGTCTTGAGGCCGACTAAATCCGCGAATGGATTTTTCAGACCCGCAGTGAGGACATCCATGCGCCAACCCGATATCGAGATTTACCTGAAAGACGCCGACGTTGATCACAAGGCCATTGCGGCCTGGCTCGGCACGGCTCTGGGCCCTTGCACCGACTGGGTGCAGAAAGGCCAGACTTACAAATGCAAGGCCGGCAACGTGCCGGTAACCTGGCTGCCGAAGGCTGTGGGCAAGTGGAACAGCCTGCACCTGGATAGCGACCAGACCCCATGGGACGACGACATCGCCTGCGCTCGCGCCGCTTTCGCCGCGTTGAACGTCGAGGTGCGTTGCGCACCGGGTAGCTGGGTTGAGGATGAAGGCGAGGAAACGGCTGATCGCTGGATTCGCATCAGCGTTGATGGTGAAGAAGAGATCACCTGGCATACGGCGTAATTCACTGCCATAAATCCGGAATCTGTTAAGGATTCCGGATTTATGGCTGACTGTAACATCACTGCTCCAGCTGCGGCGTCTCCTGGCCCATGCAGCGCACAGCCTTCTTCTTGTTATTGACCAACACGCCGGTCAAGCCTTTCTGCTCGGTGTCGAACAGCACCAGCACACCATCAACGCATTGCGCCACTTCAGCAGCGGGCTCCAGGGAGATTTTGTAATCCTCGCCTGGCTGCGTCTTGAGCATGGTGAAATCGTTCAAAAGCAGCGCATCTTCCGGTTTGGCGAAGTGCAGGTAGCCGTAGTACCACAGGCATGCCACGGTGCCGAGGATGCTGCAGATACCGGTGATGATGAGGGGGATGGCGTTACGTTCTTCACTCATTGCGGACTCTCTGGAGGTTCAACTTCTGAATTCGGGGGTAGCGGGTAATTCGGGATTTCGCCCAGCCGGCGCAGGCCGTTGAAATGCTGCGGGTCATCCAGATAGCGCAGCATGACTTTTCGCCAGATCGGGTCGGCAAAGGTCTGCACATGACCTCCGCGGGTCAATTGCAGCACCCTGGGCGGCGGCGCAGCTTGATACAGACGGATAGCGCTGGAAAGAGGCACGATCGGATCATCGATGCTGTGGTAGATCAATTTCGGTACACCGCGCAGTTGCGGCATGGCGTTGATTGCGCTGTCAGCGTCCGGCACCAGCCAGGACAATGGCACCTGAAACGGCCAGGTCAGCCAGGAGGTGCTCAAGGCGGAGCGCCCGACATCACGGTAACTGGCCGGCACGCTGTCAAGAATGAGCGCCTTGAGCTGGTGCTGGCGCTCGGGATGTTCGACCAAATAGTGCACGGCCAGCGCACCACCGAGGCTCTGACCGAGAAGCACCAGCGGTTTGCCTTGAACCTCAGGGGCCTTGTCCAGCCATTGGAATGCTGCGTCGATGTCCCGATAAATCTCCGGCAGCCGCGGCTCACCTTCAGACAGGCCATAGCCGCGATAGTCCACCAGCAGCACCTGATAACCCTCCTTCGGCAGCCACCAACTACCCCCCAGGTGCCAGGCCAGATTGCCGCCATTGCCGTGCAGATGCAGCACCGTGCCTTTGAGCGCCACACCAGCCTTGGCCGGCAGCCACCAACCGTGCAGTTTGATGCCATCGGCCGTGGTCAGGGTGACGTCGCGGTATTGCAGTCGGGCTTTTTGCGGAGTGAACGGCAGACCGGGTTCGGGGTAGAACAGCAAGGAGCTGCAGCCGTTCAAGGTCAGTAACAGACAAAAAATGCCGAGGATTCTCATCCGTTTGAAACCTCGCAAAAAATGGTGGGACATCTGATCGTTCCCACGCAGAGCGTGGGAACGATCAATGCAATGGTGTGTTGTTACAGGATATTCGAGTAGTCCGCCTCGATCCGGTCCAGGCTCAGGTGATTGAGGAAGTTGGAGAAGCACATCCAGGCCGACAAAGCGTTCATGTCACGAAACTGGTCCGGCAAATACTTGGGCGGTACGATCAGGCCTTCGTCCAACAACTGGCGCAAGGTACGCATGTCTTCCAGAGTGGTCTTGCCACAAAACAACAAGGGTATCTGCTCAAGCATGCCCTTACGCACGGCCAACTGAATGTAGTTGTAAACCATGATAAAGCCCTTGAGGTAGGACAAGTCTTTGGTAAATGGCAGACCATTAGGCACTGATCCGCGGAACACCCGACTGGCATTGCTATAGCTTTGCTCCGCCTCGAAGCCTTGTTCGCGGAAGAACTCGAAGATCTGCAAGAAATCCGCCCCCTCTTCCACCATGTGAATAGCGCGGGTGCGGTTGGTCAGTTTGCGCAGGCGGCTTGGATAGGAAGCAAAGGTAATGATTTCCATCAGGATCGCCAGGCCTTCCTGGGTCACGGTCGAGGACGGTGGGCCCTTGGACAGGAAGGTGCAGATCGGCTGGTTCAGGCCATTGAGCGTGGTGCCGACGTGTACCAGCCCCTCATGGACCTCCAAAGCGCGCACGTCACGGTTGTTGAACATCGCATCGGTGCGGATCTTGATGTAGTCGGCACCGGCTGCCGCGTCAGCGACGATCCCGTCGGACTCGAACACCCGGATGGTGTCCTCGGCTTCGCCAAAGACTTTGTTCAAGCGGCATTGCAGCAGATGGACAGCCTCTTTGGAGGTCAAGGTCTTGGGTTCGTCCTTGAGGTCGCCACGGCCGTCGATGTTGTTCAGATAATCGGAGAGCATCAGGCCCAGGTCGGCCAGGGTCGGGTCACCGGCATGGAAGGCGTCGGACGCCGCGCCATAAAGCTCTTGGGAGATCAGACCGAAATCTTCGGTGCCGCGCGCTTCGAGCATGCGCACCACCATGCGGTATTCCTTGCACATACGCCGCATGATCTGCCCGACCGGGTTGAACTGACCCAGTTGACGGGTGATGTCACGCTCGATGTTCTGGAACTCCAGCTTCACCGCACTGGAGTCGAACGACAGTGGGCGATTGAGGTAGTAGTCACGGTCGACGGCAGGCATTTCCTTGCCTTTGGCCTTGAGGAATCCTTTGCGGATGTTCTCGTCCCACTTGACCGCATCCAGTACGCGGATTGGTGTTTGCGCCAGCACTATGCGATCGGACAAAGTGCGTATCGTCTGCTGGTAATCGTCCACCCGAAACTCCTATTGATAACGTTCTATGCCGCGTTTACTTGCCCAAACGCTGGAAGCGCGCCGCTTCGACGAATACGTCAGAGTTGGCGGGATCATCCAGATAGGCGAACACCTGTTCCAGCGGGTTGCTGATCAGAACACCATCGCCTTCTTTGGTTTCAAACGGCTCGCCACTCAAGGCCTCTTGCCCCAGCGCCTGGCGAATCTGCTCCAGGTCCAGGTTGTAGACCACCAATTCATGGTTATCGGTCAACTCGAAACCGGCGATAGTGAAGTGGCCGCCGAATTGATCCGGCACCGCCGCCGACAAGTACCAGCGGCTGCCATGGCGGGAAACGGTGAAGTCATAAGCCTCGCGCTGTTTCGGCTCGCCTTTGGGGTAGCTGACAGCCTTGTAGCGATTGGTCGCGACGCGGCTCAGCTCAAGGTTGAGCGCCCCGCCCCAGACGTTCTTGCTCGTCCATTTGCCGAGCAGCGCGGCAGGTGCCGCCTGATCAGCCGGCAGTGGCTGCTTGACACTCACCAGACAGCCACTGAGCAGCAGAAACGACATGGCGATCACGACCTCACGCCAGGACTTCATTCAACACTCCTTTGAACACCGCGGTCGTCACACGGAGGCCAGCACCAAATGCATGTAACGCGTAAGGATACCGAGTATTTCTTCCTCGGCCGCTGGTTCCGCGTCATTGAGCAGGCCCTGATATTCCATCCGTCCGATTATAGCCGTCAACACTTTGGCATCTTGTTGTGGCTCACGGGAACCCAATACCTGGAAAAAATGGCAAGTGCCCTGTAGGAGGATTTGCTGATGCGAACGCACCAACAGCGCCAGACGCGGGTTGAGTAGCGCCTCCTGGCGAAATGCCTGCTCGGCCATCAAGTGTTCACGGCGGTTGTGCAATTGGCGCTGCACATAGTCGGCGGTCAACCGGGCAATGTCGTCAGCCAGTTGTGAACGAGACTCCCGGCTGCCGTCACCGAAAGCGACCATCTCGCGCAGCAAGCCCTCGCTATTGGCCCAGAATTTGGCCATGTAGGCTGCACTGCGCTCCACATATTGAGCGAAGGTATCGGTGAGCAGGTCATCGATATCCTTGAAATAGTAAGTAGTCGCCGACAACGGCACATCGGCCTCGGCAGCCACTGCGCGGTGACGCACCGCACGCACGCCGTCACGCACGACGATACGCATCGCGGCATCGAGAATAACCTGTCGGCGCTGCTCGCTTCCCTGTCGGCTGGCCTTGCGGCCCTGGTACTGAACACTTTCAGCGACCGCAGTGGCGATTCCAGCTGCACCTTCTAGAGCAATTGCACCATTCACGACAGATATTCCTCTCACATCACTATGAATTAGAAGTACGTCAGTTCCACACAGACAATAAAAAGCCGCCTGATGTAGGCGGCTTCTTATTCATAACACTTATGCTTGCGGCCGCATATGCGGGAACAGGATCACGTCACGGATCGACGGAGCGTCGGTGAGCAACATCACCAGACGGTCGATACCGATACCTTCACCGGCAGTTGGTGGCATGCCGTATTCCAGCGCACGAACGAAGTCGGCGTCGTAGTGCATGGCTTCGTCGTCACCGGCGTCCTTGTCGGCCACCTGGGCCTGGAATCGCTCCGCCTGGTCTTCCGCGTCGTTCAACTCGGAGTAGGCGTTGGCGATTTCGCGGCCTCCGATGAACAGCTCGAAACGGTCGGTGACGTTCGGGTTGGTGTTGTTGCGACGTGCCAGCGGCGACACTTCGAACGGGTATTCGGTGATGAAGGTCGGCTGTTCCAGCTTGTGCTCCACCAGCTCTTCGAAAATCATGGTTTGCAGCTTGCCCAGGCCTTCGAAGCCTTTGACGTCGGCGCCGGCCTTCTTGGCGATGGCACGGGCCGTGTCGATGCTTTCCAGGTCCGCGGCGGTGATTTCCGGGTTGTACTTGAGGATCGAAGCAAACACCGAGATGCGCTGGAACGGCTGGCCGAAGTGGAACACCTTGCCCTGATAAGGCACGTCGGTGCTGCCCAGAACCAGCTGCGCCAGTTCACGGAACAGTTCTTCGGTCAGGTCCATGTTGTCTTCGTAGTCAGCGTAGGCCTGGTAGAACTCGAGCATGGTGAACTCGGGGTTGTGCCGGGTCGAAACGCCTTCGTTACGGAAGTTGCGGTTGATCTCGAACACACGCTCGAAACCGCCGACCACCAGACGCTTGAGGTACAGCTCCGGCGCGATGCGCAGGTACATGTCCAGGTCCAGGGCGTTGTGGTGGGTTTCGAACGGTTTGGCCGCAGCGCCGCCCGGAATGGTCTGCAGCATCGGCGTTTCGACTTCGAGGAAGTCGCGCTTCATCAGGAAGCTGCGGATGTGCGCGATCACTTGCGAACGCACGCGGAAGGTCTGACGCACGTCTTCGTTGACGATAAGGTCGACGTAGCGCTGGCGATAACGGGTTTCGGTATCGGTCAGGCCGTGGTGCTTGTCCGGCAGCGGGCGCAGGGACTTGGTCAGCAGGCGCACGTTGGTCATTTCAACGTACAGGTCGCCTTTGCCGGAACGGGCCAGGGTGCCTTCGGCGGCAATGATGTCGCCCAGGTCCCAGGTCTTGACCGCGGCCAGGGTTTCTTCCGACAGGGTTTTACGGTTGACGTAAACCTGGATGCGCCCGGACATGTCCTGGATCACCATGAAGGAACCACGATTGAGCATGAGACGACCGGCCACCTTGACCGGGATCGCTGCCTCTGCCAGATCTTCCTTGGTCTTGTCCGCGTACTTCTTCTGCAAGTCTTCGCAGTAGGCGTCGCGGCGGAAGTCGTTGGGGAAGGCCTGGCCCTTGGCGCGCTCGGCAGCAAGCTTTTCCTTGCGCAGGGCGATCAGGGAGTTTTCTTCCTGTTGCAGGGCTTGCGGGTCGAGTTGTAGGTCGCTCATGTCTTTAAATTTTCCATCACAGGTTCGTTGCCCCTGCCTTGCGGCAGGGTTCGCGGGCAAGGACTAGGCGTCCCCCCATGCTCCTACATGATCACCGCAGCTGCGCAGTGATCATGTATGGCTGCTTTACAGCCCTTGCTTGAGGCTTGCCACCAGGTATTCGTCGATATCACCGTCAAGCACCTTGTCGCAATCGCTGCGTTCGACGCTAGTACGAAGATCCTTGATCCGCGACTGGTCGAGCACGTACGAGCGAATCTGGTGACCCCAGCCGATGTCCGACTTGGTGTCTTCCAGGGCTTGCGAGGCGGCGTTGCGTTTCTGCACTTCCTGCTCGTACAAGCGCGCCCGCAACATTTTCATCGCGGTGTCTTTGTTGGCGTGCTGGGAACGTTCGTTCTGGCAACTGACCACGGTGTTGGTCGGTACGTGGGTAATACGTACAGCCGAGTCGGTGGTGTTTACGTGCTGACCACCGGCACCGGAGGAGCGATAGGTATCGATCCGCAAATCCGACGGGTTGATGTCGATTTCGATGTTGTCATCAATTTCCGGCGAGACGAAAACTGCCGAGAACGAGGTGTGACGACGGTTGCCGGAGTCGTATGGGCTCTTGCGCACCAGACGGTGCACGCCGATTTCGGTACGCAGCCAGCCAAAGGCGTATTCACCCTTGATGTGCACGGTCGCGCCTTTGATCCCGGCAACTTCACCGGCGGACAGTTCCATGATGGTCGCCTCGAAACCGCGTTTATCCGCCCAGCGCAGGTACATGCGCAGCAGGATATTGGCCCAGTCCTGGGCTTCGGTGCCGCCGGAACCGGATTGAATGTCCAGGTACGCGTTATTGGCGTCCATCTCGCCACTGAACATCCGGCGGAATTCGAGCTTCTCGAGGGATTCGCGCAGACGCTCCACTTCAGCGGCAACGTCGTCTACAGCCGCCTGGTCTTCTTCCTCGGCAGACATCAGCAACAGGTCTTTGGCATCGGCCAGACCGCTGTGCATTTCATCGAGGGTATCGACGATCTGGGCCAGCAAGGAACGCTCGCGGCCTAGATTCTGGGCGTATTCAGGGTTGTTCCAGACACTCGGATCTTCAAGCTCGCGATTGACTTCGGTCAGACGCTCATGCTTTTGATCGTAGTCAAAGATACCCCCGAATAGTTTCGGAGCGCTCGGACAGGTCCTTGATACTGTTAAGGATCGGGTTGATTTCCATGGCGGGCAGCACTCGTTGGCGAACTTTTGAAAGCCGACGAGTATAACGCAATCAGGCTGTCAAGGCAGCCCGCTTGGCCGATGGGGCCCTACTTCATTCAATCCCCACTTGATTACGCCCATTGTTTTTCGCCAGGTACAAACCTTTGTCGGCTGCCGAGATCAGTTGCCGGCAATCAGTGCCCTGCTGCGGGGTCATGGTCGACAGGCCGATGCTGATGGTCAGGCTCGAGCCTTCGGTCGGGGAGATATGCACAATTCCCAGCGCAGCCACAGTCTGACGCAGTTTCTCGGCCACCAGCCGCGCGCCACCCGGCGAGGTATTGGGCAGCACCAGGACGAATTCTTCGCCGCCATAACGGGCTGGCAGGTCGGACGGTCGACTGCTGGCGTCGCGAATGGTCGTGGCGACTTTGCGCAGGGCTTCATCGCCCTCCAGATGGCCGAAGTTATCGTTGTAGGACTTGAAGTAATCGACATCGATCATCAACAATGAAAGTTGCGTCTGATCGCGCAGGGCTCGCCGCCATTCCAGCTCGAGGTATTCATCGAAATGCCGGCGATTGGACAGCCCGGTCAGGCCGTCGGAGTTCATTAACCGCTGCAGCACCAGATTGGTGTCGAGCAACTGCTGCTGGCTGACCCGCAACGCGCGATACGCCGCATCACGTTGCAGCAGGGTCATGTAAGAGCGCGAGTGATAGCGGATACGCGCGACCAGTTCGATATTGTCCGGCAGCTTGACCAGGTAATCGTTAGCGCCTGCGGCAAACGCCGCGCTCTTGATCAAGGGATCCTCCTTGGTCGACAGCACGATGATCGGAATATCCTTGGTCGCCGGGTGGTTACGGTATTCACGTACCAGACTCAGGCCGTCCAGACCGGGCATGACCAGATCCTGAAGGATCACCGTCGGCTTGATGCGGATCGCCTGAGCGATGGCCTGATGCGGGTCGGCGCAGAAGTGGAAATCGATATTCTCTTCATGGGCCAGCCCGCGCCGCACAGCCTCACCGATCATTGCCTGATCATCGACCAACAACACCATCGCGGCATTTTCATCGGTTTTGAAATCGTCGAGCTGCAAGTCATGCATGTGCGGTCACCTGAATTACTACCTGGTCAGGAAAGCTGTTTTTGTCAGTCATTTGGCAAATATCTCCAGCAATCGTGGCGCAATCTTGTTCAGTGGGCGGATTTCGACGGCTGCGTCGATGGCAGCTGCTGCCTTGGGCATCCCATACACCGCACTGCTGTTTTGGTCCTGAGCGATGGTCAGGAAGCCTTGCTGGCGCATCAATTTGAGCCCCTGAGCGCCATCACGGCCCATGCCGGTCAGCAATACGCCGACGGCATCGCCATCCCAGTAGCTGGCCACGCTCTCAAAAAAAACGTCGATCGACGGCCGGTAGATCTCGTTGACCGGCTCGGCGGTGTAGGCCAGTGTGCCGTCCTTCAAGAGTCGGATATGGTGGTTGGTGCCGGCTAACAGCACCGTACCGCTTTGCGGCGGCTCACCCTCTTGCGCCAGGCGCACCTTCAATCCGGACGCACTGCTCAGCCATTCGGCCATACCGGCAGCGAACACCTGGTCAACGTGCTGAACCAGCACGATGGCCGCGGAAAAATCAGTGGGCAGACCCTTGAGCAAGACTTCCAGCGCCGCCGGGCCACCAGCGGAAGAGCCGATGGCCACCAGGCTTTGGCGCTGCACCATGGTGCGCAGCGACGTCGGGGCCGAGCGCGCCCGGCTGCCGCCGCTCTGGCCGATCAGCCAGCCGATATTGAGGATCTTGCGCAGCAATGGCGCCGCGGCTTCTTTGGCATTACCCGCACCGACAGCCGGAGTGTCGACCACATCCAGTGCGCCATGGCCCATGGCCTCGAACACTCGATGGACGTTCTGCTGGCGGTCGCCGGTAACAATCACGATGGCGCACGGGCTTTCGGCCATGATCCGCCGGGTTGCTTCCACGCCATCCATCACCGGCATGATCAAGTCCATCAGGATCAGGTCCGGCGTCAGCCCGGCGCAGAGTTTTACCGCCTCGGCACCATTGCTCGCGACCCAGACCACTTCGTGCTCAGGTTCGAACGCCAGAGCGCGACGCAAAGCCTCTACCGCCAGTGGCATGTCATTGACGATAGCGATCTTCATGCCGGGGCTCCTCCAATGAGTTCCTCTACCGCATCGAGCAAAGCGTCGTCATGGAAACTGGCTTTGGCTAGATAATAGTCGGCTCCGGCGTCTAGTCCACGACGCCGGTCTTCTTCGCGATCCTTGTAGGAAACCACCATGACCGGCAGCGACTGCAAACGATTGTCGCGACGCAACAGGGTGACCAATTCAATGCCGTCCATTCGGGGCATATCGATGTCGGTGATCAGCAAATCGAAGTCTTCGGCACGCAAAGCGTTCCAACCGTCCATTCCGTCTACCGCGACGGCGACGTCGTAACCGCGATTGAGCAACAGTTTGCGCTGTAACTCGCGGACCGTCAGCGAATCGTCGACCACCAGAATGCGTTTGCGCGCGACTTCCACAGCCTGGTGGTTGTGCCGGGCGATGCGCTCCAGACGGCCAGTATTGAGCAGTTTGTCCACCGAACGCAGCATGTCTTCGACGTCGACGATCAGCACCACGGAGCCGTCGTCCAGCAGCGCTCCGGCGGAAATGTCCTGAACCTTGCCCAACCGATCATCCAGCGGCAGCACCACTAACGTGCGCTCGCCAATAAAGCGCTCGACGGCCACTGCGTACACCGCATCGCGCTCGCGGATCACCACCACTTTGAGGGTTTGATCGTTACTCTGAGCCGCCGGACGCTGCAACAGCTGGCTGGCCGCGACCAGACCGACATGCCGGCCTTCGTGCCAGAAATGCTGACGCCCTTCGACTTGTACGATCTCGTCCGGCTCCAGGTCGCACATGCGTTCGATGTGCGCCAGCGGGAAGGCATAAGCCTCTTCACCCACCTCGACTACCAGACTGCGCACCACCGACAGGGTCAACGGCACTTCAAGATGAAAGCGGCTGCCCTCGCCCGCTGTCTGTTCCAGTATCACGGCGCCACGAAGCTGTCGGACCATATGCTGAACCGCGTCCAGTCCAACTCCGCGCCCGGAAACTTCGGTGACCTTGTCCCGCAGGCTGAAGCCCGGCAAAAACAGGAATGTCAGCAGTTCTTCTTCGCTCAACCGGGCAGCGGTTTCGGCCGGAGACAATTGGCGCTCGACGATGCTGCGACGCAGGTGTTCGAGGTCTACTCCATTACCGTCATCGCTCAGCTCCAGTACCAATAGCCCAGCCTGGTGGGAGGCGCGCAGCCGGATCAAGCCTTCGGTGGGCTTACCCGCCAACAACCGTTGCTCCGGCATTTCGATGCCATGATCCACCGCATTGCGCAGCAAATGGGTCAGCGGCGCTTCGAGCTTTTCAAGCACATCACGGTCGACCTGGGTCTTGTCGCCTTCGATCTCCAACCGCACTTGCTTACCCAGACTACGACCCAGATCACGAACCATCCGCACCTGCCCGGCCAACACATCGGCGAACGGCCGCATGCGACAGGCCAGCGCCGTGTCATACAGCACCTGAGCGCGCTGACTGGCCTGCCAGGCGAACTCATCCAGCTCGGCGGTTTTCTCGGCCAACAGTTGCCGGGATTCGGCGAGCATGCGCCGGGCATCGCCCAGCGCTTCCTGGGCTTGCAGGCTCAACTCGCTCTCTTTGAGATGAACATTGAGATTTTCCAGGGCTCGCAAACTGTTGCTTTGCATGCGTTTGAGACGCTGCATGGTCGCCAGCCAAGGCTTGAGTCGCTGGGTTTCCACCAAGGATTTGCTCGACAGATCGAGCAAGCTGTTCAGCCGCTCAGCGGTAACCCGCAGCACCCGTTCGCCGCCTTCGGTAACGCGCGTGGCTTTAGGCGACATTTCGATGGGCGCGGCAAGCAACGGTTCCGGCTCCAGCAACGGCGCTTCGGACTCAAGCCCGGCACGGGGCAAATCAACTTGCAGCTCAGCCATCAGCAGCATGACCGAATCAAGGATTGGCGCGGCAGGCGGTGCCACGTTGACGGTCAATGCCGCGGGATCGAGCAACTGGCCCATCAAGGCGACGTAGGCCTCGATATCGCTCGGCCCCACATTGTCGCTACCCGGTGTAGCGATGCGCATCAGAACGTCTGTGCCTTGCAGCAAGGCGTCGATGTGTTCGGGTTGCAGGTGCAGGCGCCCCTCCTGGGCGCTGACCAGACAATCCTCCATCACATGCGCCACGCTGACTCCGGCATCCACACCGACAATCCGCGCGGCGCCCTTGAGCGAGTGCGCTGCACGCATGCAGGCTTCCAGTTGATCGGCCTGAGTCGGGTTGCGCTCGAGTGCCAGCAAGCCGGCGCTGAGCACTTGAGTCTGCGCTTCGGCCTCCAGACTGAAGAGTTCGAGCAGCGATGAGTCACGCATTTGATCGGGGGTCATGTGAGGCTCCGGGTCACGGCTGACAGCAACTGTTCTTCATCCAGCCAGCGCAAGCTGCGACCTCTGAACTGCAATACGCCACGGGTGTACCTGCCAGCGGTTTGTGAGCCGGAACTGGAGGCGGCGCTCAAGGTGCGTTCATCGATGGCATGAATCCCGTCCACCTCATCCACCGGCACCACCACCGGGCCGCCGTGGGCAGCAATGATCAACATGCGCGGCATGACCCGCGCCCCGGAGACAACGCCAGTGGTGGCGTCCAGCCCCAGCAGTTCCACCAGTGACAGGCAGGCGACCAGGGCGCCGCGCACATTCGCCACGCCCAGCAACGCTCGCGAACGCTGGTGCGGCAACGAATGGATCGGCTGCAACGGCGCAACCTCCGCCAGGCAGCGGGTGACCAGCCCCAACCACTCTTCGCCCAGGCGAAACATCAACAGTGAACGGGTGACGACATCATTCTCGACTGCAATCGACTGTCGATGATCCTCTTGTTGCAACGCATAACGATCGAGCAGGCGGGTCGCGGCAGCGGAATACACCGCGCAGTTGCGACAATGAATATGTTCGGGCAGCAGCGGGCAGGACTTGTCACCGTGGATACCGATCCGGTTCCAGCAGTCATCGATGGCCTGCGCATCCTCATGGGTCACGTTCAACGAAACAGATCCGGTCATCGTTTACGCTCACTGTCAGCGGTGCGCTCGCTACGGGCGGCGCGTTCCTGCAATCGGCGGGCACCCGTGGCGTCGCCTTGGGAAGCCAGCAAGGCCGCCAGGTGCATCAGGGTTTCAGGGTGTTGCGGCTGCAAATACAGCGCCTTGCGATAGAAGCCCTGAGCCTCCAATACGCTGCCGGCGACATCGCAGAGCAAACCCAACCAATAAAACACTTGAGCTACCGGCTCATGGTTATGCAGGTAATGCTCACAGGCCGCTCGCGCCTCAGTGCTTTTGCCTTCATTGGCCAACGCCTCGATATTGGCGAGCAAGGCCGCTGCATCATTCACCGCAGCACAAGGTTTGCCGGGGCTGATCACTGGTGCAACGCTGGTAAAGGGTCGGCTGCGAAGCGGCGGCTGCGCCACATTGCGTATTGGCTGACACACCGGCGACGGTGTCGGGTTAAAGACAGGCAACGGCTCGGGGTCAGACTCGCGGTGATGCCTGAAAGCAAAGGACTGTGCAATGCCGATCGAATGCATGCCCAATCGCCCCAGCAGGCCGCCTTCGGCCGGGCCGATAAACAGCACGCCGTCGACATGGGTCAGGCGCTTGATGACATCAAGCACCTGTCGCTGGGTCGGCGGGTCGAAGTAAATCAGCAGATTGCGGCAGAACACAAAGTCATAGGGCGATTCATTGGCCAGCAATGCAGGATCAAGCAGATTGCCCACCTGCAAGCGCACCTGATCACGCACCCGTTCATTGAGAACGTAGCCCTCCTCCTGCGCGCTGAAGTGGTGCTCGCGAAAGTCGGTCTGTTGCCCACGAAAGGAGTTCTTGCCATACACCGCACGCTTGGCGCGCTCGACCGACAAGGCGCTGACATCCAGCCCTTCGACCTTGAACTGATGGGGCGCAAACCCGGCATCGAGCAAGGCCATGGCAATCGAATACGGTTCTTCGCCGGTAGAGCACGGCAAGCTGAGAATCCGTAAGGCACGCATGCCCTTGATCTCGGCCAGACGGCCCTTCGCCAACTTGGCCAGGGCGACGAAGGATTCCGGATAACGAAAAAACCAGGTTTCCGGCACGATCACGGCTTCGATCAGCGCCTGCTGCTCATCCTGCGATTGCTGCAGTGTGAGCCAGTACTCATTCACGGTCTGCGCTTGCTGCGCGATGCTACGCTGGCGGACGGCTCGCTCAATGAGCGCCGCCCCTACGGACGCCACGTCCAGGCCAATGCGTTCTTTGAGGAAGTCGAAAAAGCGCTGGTCGTTGCTCACGGGCGCTCCTCAAACAGAGCGAGATCCAGCGGCGGCGACGGAAACAGCAGCGCGCGGACCTGGGCATCGAGCAAATCATCGACCCGAATCCATTGCAGCAAGCCTTGCTGGTCTTCGCGCACCGGCCCCAGATAAGGCGCCTGGCGATTGTCCAGGCCGTACGGTTTAAAGTCCGCTGGATTGCAGCGCAGGGTATCGGTGGCCTGTTCAAGAATCAGCCCGAGCAATTGCCCGGGCCCAGACGCTTGCGCTCGATAGTGCACCAGCACCAGGCGAGTGCTGGTGCGCACTTGGGCCGGCTGGCCGAAGGTCAGCGCGCTGAGGTCGATCACCGGCACCACCGTGCCACGGTAGGCAAACACCCCGGCGACCCAGGACGGCGCTTTCGCGATCGGCTTGAGTGGCAGGCGCGGCAGCACTTCGGCCACCTCGATGGCCTGCAGGGCATAGCGTTCGTTGCCGATACGGAACAGCAAAAACAACGAATGTTTCGGCGTCATTCCAGCGCCGCGTTTAGCCGCGAGCTCGCTCATCAGACTTTGAAACGCGAGACGCCGCTACGCAGCCCCACCGCCACCTGGCTCAGCTCATCGATGGCGAAGCTGGCCTGACGCAAGGACTCTACCGTCTGGCTGCTGGCATCGCCCAGCTGCACCAACGCGTGGTTGATCTGCTCGGCACCGGTGGCCTGGGCCTGCATGCCTTCGTTGACCATCAACACCCGCGGCGCCAGCGCCTGAACCTGATGAATGATCTGCGACAGCTGCTCGCCTACCTGTTGAACCTCGGACATGCCACGGCGCACTTCTTCGGAGAACTTGTCCATGCCCATGACACCCGCCGACACCGCCGACTGGATCTCACGGACCATCTGCTCGATGTCATAGGTGGCCACGGCGGTCTGATCCGCCAGACGCCGTACTTCGGTAGCCACCACCGCGAAACCGCGGCCATATTCACCGGCCTTCTCGGCTTCGATCGCAGCGTTGAGGGACAGCAGGTTGGTCTGGTCGGCGACCTTGACGATGGTCACCACCACCTGATTGATGTTGCCGGCCTTCTCATTGAGGATCGCCAGTTTGGCGTTGACCAGATCGGCCGCCCCCATCACCGAGTGCATGGTGTCTTCCATGCGGGCCAGGCCTTGCTGACCAGAACCGGCCAGCACCGAAGCCTGGTCGGCGGCGGTAGAAACTTCGGTCATGGTGCGCACCAGATCGCGCGATGTCGCAGCGATTTCTCGCGACGTGGCGCCGATTTCCGTGGTGGTGGCAGCGGTCTCTGTCGCAGTAGCCTGCTGCTGCTTGGAGGTGGCGGCAATTTCCGTGACCGAGGTAGTGACCTGCACCGAAGAGCGCTGGGCCTGGGAAACCAGAGAAGTGAGCTCGGTCATCATGTCGTTGAAGCCGGTTTCTACGGCACCGAATTCGTCCTTGCGCTCCAGATTCAAGCGCCTGCTCAAGTCCCCCGTACGCATGATGTCGAGGATCTGCACGATCCGGTTCATCGGCGCCATGATTGCGCGCATCAGCAGCAGACCGCACAGACCGGCAGCGATTACCGCGATCAGTAAAGAGACGCCCATACTGATTTTTGCTGCGGTTACCGCGGAACCGATAGCCCCGGTGGCATTACCCGCCTGATCACGATTGCGGTCGATCATGCCGTTCAAATGCTTGCGGCCAGCGATCCACGCAGGCGTCAGTTCATTCTCCAGCGCGAGGCGAGCCTGTTCGTATTCTTTGCGCTGATAGAGATCGATGACGTTCTTCAGTGTCTGATCGAACGCTTGATGACGCACTTCAAACTCGTCGAAAGAGGCACGATCGTCCGAGTCGAAGACGGTTTTGCGATAGTTATCCATCTGCGCCTTCAAGCGCTCTTCGAAGCTCTTGTACAACGCCTGGTCAGCAGCGCTGATGTCCCGATTTCCGGAGAGGCCAACGATCTGCTGGGTCAGGACGTAGCTGTCGACCCAGGCGCTGCGAATCATCGAACTGTAATACACCCCAGGAACAGCGTCCGTTCGGACCGTTTCCTCGCTGGTCTCGATCTTCAGCAGACTGGAGAACGAGACCATGACCATCAGCAACATGATGGCGATAATTACCGCAAAGCTCGCCAAAATGCGTTGGCGCAACGTCCAGTTCTTCACAGTCGATCCTCGGGGGGCATTCAAATGGAGGGGAGTATAGCCGAGGGCGGCTCATCATTTAGCAGTGGGTTGCGCACCACGTCTCACCCAGGGTGAAGAAAGTCAGCATCTGCTCTGGATGGCTACTGTGGGGCAGAAAGTGACGATCCTTTCGATTCCCCCGCTTTCTCTGATCACAGCGAAACCTGGCGCACCTGTTTCTCCAGTTCGGCTTTCAAGCCTGGCTCAAGCTTGAGCTGGCGCGCCAGTTCATCCAGATAGGACTTCTCCATGAAGTTCTCTTCATCCACCAGCATCACGCTGGCGATGTACATCTCGGCGGCCATTTCCGGGGTGCTGGCGGCGCGGGCGACATCGGCCGGGTCCAGGGGTTTGTTGAGTTCGGCGTGCAGCCAGCGTTGCAGGTCCTGATCGTTGTCCAGCCTGGTGAATTCGCCCTCGATCAGCGCTCGCTCGCGTTCATCGACATGGCCGTCGGCCTTGGCGGCAGCGACCAGCGCCTTGAGGATCGCCTGGCTGTGCAATTCAACTTGCGCTGCCGGCAAGCGGTCGACGGTTTGCGGCTCAGCCTGTGGTGCGCCAGCCTGCTGTGCCTGCCAATTGCCGTATGCCTTGTAGGCCAAAACGCCCAACGCGGCGAGACCGCCGTAGGTCAGTGCCTTGCCGCCAAACTTGCGGGCTTTTTTGTTTCCCAGCAACAGCCCCATCGCGCCCGCCGCCAGCGCGCCGCCACCAACGCCTGAGAGCAAACTGCCAAGCCCGCCCGAACTGCCGCCGAGCAAGCTGCCCAGTGCGCCGTTATCCGATACCGATTTGTTCTGAGTGCCGCCGGCCTTGTTTTGCAATATGTCCTGACCGGACTTGAGCAACTGATCGAGCAATCTGCGTGTATTCATTTGCCACCTCCAAAACCGGGGGTTAACCAGATCATTGAGGCCCACAGCGTAGATCGAAGCGCCCTCCTCCACGTGGCGAGAATGCTTCCAGATGTTGCTTGGCCCTGACCGAAGCCCCGGTCCTGAACCAGACCATCGATTAAAAAGATATACACTCAAGCAAATCTATAAAACCGTCTAACCGGTAATTCCCCCATGATGACCTTGCGTCAAATCCGCCACTTCATCGCTGTGGCCGAAACCGGCTCGATCTCGGCCGCCGCCCAGGCGGTCTATATTTCCCAATCGACACTGACCCTGGCAATCCAGCAACTGGAACAGGAAATCGGCGTCAACCTGTTCAATCGACATGCCAAGGGCATGACCCTGACCCACCAGGGTCACCAGTTCCTGCGCCAGGCGCACTTGATCCTGGCCACGGTCGACAACGCCAAGCGTAGCTTGCAACAAAGCACCGACCAGGTGGCCGGGCAGTTGATTGTCGGCGTGACCAGCCTGGTGGCCGGTTACTACCTCGCCGATTTGCTCACCCGCTTCCAGCGTGCCTACCCGAACGTGGAAATCCGCGTGATGGAGGATGAGCGCCCGTATATCGAGCATTTGCTGGTCAGCGGTGAAATCGATGTCGGGGTGCTGATCCTCTCTAACCTGGAAGACCGCCACGCCCTGCAAACCGAGGTGCTCACCCACTCGCCCCATCGCCTGTGGCTGCCGGCTCAGCACCCGTTGCTGGAGCACGACAGCATCAACCTCGCCGACGTCGCCCGCGAACCGCTGATACAGCTCAACGTCGATGAAATGGACCGCAACGCCCAGCGCATGTGGTCCAGCGCTGGGTTGCAGCCACGCATCACCTTGCGCACAGCCTCGACCGAAGCGGTGCGAAGCCTGGTGGCGGCCGGTCTTGGTGTGTCGATTCAGCCGGACATGACCTACCGCCCGTGGTCACTGGAGGGCGACATCATCGAGGCGCGGCCACTGGCGGACCTGAGCCAGACCCTGGACGTCGGCCTGGCCTGGCGTCGCGGCACCGCACGCCCCGCGTTGGTGGACCCATTCCTGACCGTGGCCCGCGAGCAACCCCACGCCGGGCGCAAGCCATCTATTTAATCGAACGTAGCCTTCAGTATTTAGTATTTGTCGACCGTAGCTCCGGCCACTAGTCTCTGTGCATCTATAAGAGAGGGCCGGGCTCCAGTCCCAGGGGAGCACCATGGCCACACAAGAAAAGAGAACCCGAAAAATGGCTGGCGTGCAGACCCCGTTGTTCACCGCTTTATTGATCGATGGTGAATTAGTCGCAGGCCAGGGTTTTGTCGAACCTATTCTCAACCCGGCCACGGGTGAAGTGCTGACGCATATCGCCGAAGCCAGTACCGAACAAGTTGAAAGCGCCGTTCTGGCCGCCCATCGCGCCTTTGCCGGTTGGTCGCGGACCACCCCGCAGCAACGCTCGAACATTCTGTTGGCCATCGCCAACGCCGTTGAAAAACAGGCCGATCACCTCGCCCGCCTCGAATCGCTGAACTGCGGCAAGCCGCTGCACCTGGCGCGTCAGGACGACTTGAACGCCACGGTCGACGTGTTCCGTTTCTTCGCCGGCGCCGTGCGTTGTCAGACTGGCCAGCTCAGCGGTGAATACCTGCCGGGCTACACCAGCATGGTCCGTCGCGATCCGATTGGCGTGGTCGCCTCGATCGCCCCCTGGAACTACCCCATCATGATGGCCGCCTGGAAAATCGCTCCGGCCCTGGCGGCGGGCAACACCCTGGTGTTCAAGCCATCCGAACACACACCGCTATCGATTCTGGCCTTGGCCCCGGCGCTGGCCGAATTGCTGCCCCGCGGGGTGATCAACATCATTTGCGGCGGCGGTGAAGGCGTCGGCAGCCATTTGGTCAGCCACCCGAAAGTACGCATGGTTTCGCTGACCGGCGATATCGTCACCGGGCAGAAAATCCTCCAGGCCGCGGCGAAAACCCTCAAACGCACCCACCTCGAGCTCGGCGGTAAAGCGCCGGTGATCGTCTGCAATGACGCCGACATTCAAGCCGTGGTCGAAGGTGTGCGCAGCTACGGCTACTACAACGCGGGGCAGGACTGCACCGCGGCTTGCCGGATTTACGCCCAGGCCGGGATCCATGATCGCCTGGTCGCCGAGCTTGGCGCCGCCGTCAGCAGCCTGCGCTTCGCCGGCAAACGCGACACCGATAACGAGATAGGCCCGCTGATCAGCACCCGTCAGCGCGACCGCGTGGCCAGCTTCGTCGAACGCGCCCTTGGTCAGCCGCACATCGAGCGCGTCACCGGCGCCGCCGTACATTCCGGCGCGGGTTTCTACTACCAGCCGACCCTGCTCGCCGGCTGCAAACAGAGTGATGAAATCGTCCAGCGTGAAGTGTTCGGCCCAGTCGTCACCGTGACCCGCTTCGAAGCACTGGAGCAAGCAGTGGACTGGGCCAACGACTCCGAGTACGGCTTGGCGTCGTCGGTCTGGACCCAGAATCTGGACAAGGCGATGCAGGTCGCGGCGCGTTTGCAGTATGGCTGCACCTGGATCAACAGCCATTTCATGCTGGTCAGCGAAATGCCCCACGGCGGCTTGAAACGCTCAGGCTATGGCAAGGATCTGTCCAGCGATTCGCTACAGGATTACAGCGTGGTGCGGCACATCATGGCGCGCCACGGCAATGACCTGAATTAACGCACTACTCCAATAAATAGCCTCAAAAGGCCTGGCTTCACCACGTTCACCAACTGCCCCGACCATAATTAAAGAAGAGGGAACCCCATGTTCGTGCACAAGACCGCACTGCTCAGTGCAATCACCACCGCACTGCTGGCCAGCGCCAGCATCCAGGCCGCCGAACCGCTGAAAGCCGTTGGCGCCGGCGAAGGACAACTGGATATCGTGGCCTGGCCGGGCTACATCGAACGTGGTGAGAGCGACAAGAACTACGACTGGGTGACCGGTTTCGAGAAAGAGACCGGCTGCAAGGTCAACGTCAAAACCGCCGGCACCTCCGATGAAATGGTCAGCCTGATGGCCAAGGGCGGTTACGACCTGGTCACCGCTTCCGGCGACGCCTCCTTGCGCTTGATCGCTGGCAAGCGTGTTCAGCCGATCAACACCGCGCTGATCCCGAACTGGAAGAACATCGATCCACGCCTCAAGGACGGGCCTTGGTACGTGGTCAACAAGCAGACCTACGGCGCGCCCTATCAGTGGGGCCCGAACGTGCTGATGTACAACACCACTGTGTTCAAGCAGGCGCCCACCAGTTGGGCCGTAGTGTTCGATGCGCAGAACCTGCCGGACGGCAAGTCCAACAAGGGTCGTGTGCAGGCCTATGACGGCCCGATCTACATCGCCGACGCGGCGCTGTACCTCAAGTCGAGCAAACCGGAACTGGGCATCAAGAACCCTTATGAACTGACTGAAACCCAGTACAAAGCCGTGCTTGATCTGTTGCGAGCCCAGCAACCGTTGATCCACCGCTACTGGCATGACACCACCGTGCAAATGAGTGACTTCAAAAACGAAGGCGTGGTGGCCTCCAGCGCCTGGCCGTATCAGGTCAACGGCCTGATGAACGAGAAACAGCCGATCGCTTCGACCATCCCTAAGGAAGGTGCAACTGGATGGGCCGACACCACCATGATGCACGCCGATGCCAAGCACACCAATTGCGCCTACAAGTGGTTGGACTGGTCCCTGCAACCCAAGGTCCAGGGTGACGTAGCCGCCTGGTTCGGCTCGCTGCCAGCGGTTCCGGCGGCCTGCAAAGAGAGCGAGTTGCTCGGTGCTGAAGGGTGCAAGACCAACGGTTTCGACCAGTTCGACAAGATCGCCTTCTGGAAAACCCCGCAGGCCGAGGGCGGCAAGTTCGTGCCATACAGCCGCTGGACCCAGGACTACATCGCGATCATGGGCGGTCGCTAAAAGTCATTCCGGTAGCTACTGACAACTCGTTCCCACGCTCTGCGTGGGAGTGCAGCCAGTGACGCTCCGCGTTACATGCCGAAGCGATTGCTGCGCGTCCGGTGAGGCATTCCCACGCGGAGCGTGGGAACGATCGATCGATATTCAGATTTCTCAGAAGTCCAGGCAAGGGCCGCTGCGACGGCTTTCGCCTTTTTGGAGCACCGCACCATGACGCTTGCAGTCCAGTTCACCAACGTTTCCCGTCAGTTCGGCGAAGTGAAAGCCGTTGACCGGGTTTCCATCGACATCCAGGACGGCGAGTTCTTTTCCATGCTTGGCCCTTCCGGCTCGGGCAAAACCACGTGCCTGCGCCTGATTGCCGGTTTCGAACAACCAAGCGCCGGCTCGATCCGCATTCATGGCGAAGAAGCCGCCGGGCTGCCGCCGTATCAGCGTGACGTGAATACCGTGTTCCAGGATTACGCCCTGTTCCCGCACATGAACGTACGGGACAACGTGGCCTATGGCTTGAAGGTCAAGGGCGTCGGCAAGACCGAACGCCTGATGCGCGCCGAAGAAGCCCTCGACATGGTCGCCCTCGGCGGTTACGGCGAACGCAAGCCGGTGCAACTGTCCGGTGGTCAGCGCCAGCGAGTCGCCCTGGCCCGCGCACTGGTCAATCGTCCTCGGGTGCTGCTGCTGGACGAACCCCTGGGCGCCCTCGACCTGAAGTTGCGCGAACAAATGCAGGGGGAGTTGAAGAAGCTGCAACGCCAGCTCGGCATCACCTTTATTTTCGTCACCCACGATCAGACTGAAGCACTGTCAATGTCCGACCGTGTGGCGGTATTCAACAAGGGCCGCATCGAGCAAGTCGACACCCCGCGCAACCTCTACATGAAACCGGCCACCACATTTGTCGCCGAGTTCGTCGGCACCTCTAACGTTATCCGTGGCGAGCTGGCCCAACAGTTGAGCGGCAGTACCAAGCCCTTCTCGATTCGCCCGGAACATGTGCGTTTCGCTGACGGTCCTGCGGCCAGCCACGAAATCGAAGTCAGCGGCCAGCTTCACGACATCCAGTACCAGGGCAGCGCCACCCGTTACGAACTCAAACTGGAAAACGGCCAGACCCTGAACATCAGCCAGGCCAACAATCAATGGCTGGACAGCTGCGCCCAGCACCAGACCGGGCAACGGATCACCGCACGCTGGGCGCGCGAAGCCATGACCAGCCTGACCGACACCGTTGCGAGCGAGGTGTGACATGAGCCCGGCCATGACCTCCTCCCCCGCCAGCGGTTCACCCTTGCGCAGGTTTTCCGACCTGCTGTATCGCCGACCCAATCTGTACCTGGCGATGTTATTGGTGCCGCCGCTGATCTGGTTCGGCGCGATCTATCTTGGTTCATTACTGACCTTGCTCTGGCAGGGTTTCTACACCTTCGATGACTTCACCATGGCGGTCACTCCCGACCTGACCCTGGCGAACTTCACGGCGCTGTTCCAGCCGTCGAACTTCGACATCATCGCCCGCACCCTGAGCATGGCCGTCGTGGTATCGATCGCCAGCGCCTTCGTCGCGTTCCCCATTGCTTACTACATGGCGCGCTACACCACGGGCAAGACCAAAGCGTTTTTCTACATCGCGGTGATGATGCCAATGTGGGCCAGCTACATCGTCAAGGCCTATGCCTGGACCCTGCTGCTGGCCAAGGGCGGCGTAGCGCAGTGGTTCGTTCAACACTTTGGGCTGGAGCCGGTGTTGCAGTTCGTGCTCGGCATTCCCGGCGTCGGCGGCAGCACCTTGTCCACCTCGCATCTGGGACGCTTCATGGTGTTCGTCTACATCTGGCTGCCGTTCATGATCCTGCCGATCCAGGCCTCGCTGGAACGTCTACCGCCATCGCTGCTGCAAGCTTCCGCCGACCTCGGGGCCAGACCACGACAGACCTTCATGCAAGTGACCCTGCCGCTGTCGATCCCGGGCATTGCGGCCGGGTCGATCTTCACCTTCTCGCTGACCCTGGGTGACTTCATCGTGCCGCAACTGGTCGGCCCGCCGGGCTACTTCGTCGGCAGCATGGTGTACGTCCAGCAGGGTGCCATCGGCAACATGCCGATGGCCGCCGCCTTCACCCTGGTGCCAATCGTGCTGATCGCCATTTACCTGTCCATCGTCAAACGTCTGGGGGCCTTCGATGCGCTCTGATTCAGAAAAGCATGGGGAAAAAGCCTCCCTGGGCCTGCGACTGGCCGCCTGGGGCGGGTTGGTGTTCCTGCACTTCCCGATCCTGATCATCTTCATATACGCCTTCAACACTGAAGACGCAGCCTTCAGCTTTCCACCCCAGGGCTTCACCCTGAAGTGGTTCAGCGTGGCCTTTTTGCGACCGGACGTGCTGGACGCGATCAAGCTGTCACTGCAGATCGCCGCTATTGCCACGCTGATCGCCATGGTCCTCGGCACCCTCGCTTCGGCCGCTTTGTACCGGCGTGACTTCTTCGGCAAACAAGGCATTTCGCTGATGCTGATCCTGCCAATCGCCTTACCGGGGATCATCACCGGTATCGCCCTGCTCGCGACCTTCAAGACCCTGGGCATCGAGCCGGGCATGTTCACCATCATCGTCGGCCACGCGACCTTCTGTGTGGTGATCGTCTACAACAACGTCATCGCCCGTTTGCGCCGCACCTCTTACAGCTTGATCGAAGCCTCGATGGATCTGGGCGCCGACGGCTGGCAGACCTTTCGCTACATCGTCCTGCCGAACCTCGGCTCGGCGTTGCTGGCCGGCGGCATGCTGGCGTTCGCCCTGTCGTTCGACGAAATCATCGTCACCACTTTTACCGCCGGCCACGAGCGCACCCTGCCGCTGTGGCTGCTCAACCAACTCAGCCGCCCGCGCGATGTGCCGGTGACCAACGTGGTGGCGATGCTGGTGATGCTCGTGACCATGTTCCCGATCCTTGGCGCCTACTACCTGACCCGTGGCGGTGAAAGCGTGGCCGGGAGCGGCGGCAAATGATCGGCCTTATAAATCCAACAATGAATTCGCTGCAAGAGAGGACATAGCCATGCAAACCAAACTGCTGATCAACGGCCAACTGGTCGAAGGTGAAGGCGCCAGCCAACCCGTGTTCAACCCGGCGTTGGGCCGTGTGCTGGTGGAAATCAACGAAGCCAGCGAAGCCCAGGTCGACGCCGCCGTGTGTGCCGCCGATGCGGCGTTCGAAGGTTGGTCACAGACCCCGCCCAAAGAGCGTTCGCTGCTGTTGCTCAAACTCGCCGATGCCATCCAGGCCCACGGCGAAGAACTGGCCAAACTGGAATCGGACAATTGCGGCAAACCCTATAGCGCGGCGCTGCACGACGAAATCCCGGCGATTGCCGATGTGTTCCGCTTCTTCGCCGGCGCCAGCCGTTGCATGGGCGGTACCGCCGGTGGCGAATACCTGCCCGGCCACACCTCGATGATCCGCCGCGACCCGGTGGGCGTGATCGCTTCCATCGCGCCGTGGAACTACCCGCTGATGATGGTCGCCTGGAAAATCGCCCCGGCCCTGGCCGCCGGCAATACCGTAGTGCTCAAGCCCTCGGAACAAACGCCGCTGACCGCATTGCGTCTGGCGGAACTGGCCTCGGAGATTTTCCCGGCCGGTGTGCTCAACCTGGTCTTTGGCCGTGGCCCCAGTGTCGGCAGCCCGCTGGTGACTCACCCGAAAGTGCGCATGGTCTCCTTGACCGGCTCGATTGCCACCGGCGCGAACATCATTTCCAGCACCGCCGACAGCGTCAAACGCATGCACATGGAACTGGGTGGCAAAGCCCCGGTGATCATCTTCGACGACGCCGACATCGATGCCGCGGTGGAAGGCATTCGGACCTTCGGTTTCTACAACGCCGGGCAAGACTGCACCGCCGCCTGCCGCGTCTATGCCCAGGAAGGCATCTACGACAGGTTCGTCGAAAAGCTCGGCGCGGCCGTCAGCACCATCAAGTACGGCTTGCAGGATGACCCGCAAACCGAGCTGGGGCCGTTGATCACCGCTCAGCATCGCGACCGTGTGGCCGGGTTTGTCGAGCGTGCGCTGGCACAACCGCACATTCGCTTGATCACCGGCGGCAAGGCCGTGGAAGGCAACGGCTTCTTCTTCGAACCGACGGTGCTGGCCGACGCCCAACAGGACGACGAGATCGTCCGGCGCGAGGTGTTTGGGCCGGTGGTGTCAGTGACCCGATTCACAGACGAAGCGCAGGTGCTGGGCTGGGCCAACGCTTCGGACTACGGCCTGGCGTCTTCGGTCTGGACCGCCGACGTCGGCCGCGCCCACCGCCTCGCGGCGCGTTTGCAGTACGGCTGCACCTGGGTCAACACGCACTTCATGCTGGTCAGCGAAATGCCTCACGGTGGGCAGAAGCTGTCCGGTTATGGCAAGGACATGTCCATGTACGGGCTGGAGGATTACACCACCGTGCGGCATGTGATGTTCAAGCACTAAAAGCATCGCGAGCAAGCTTCGCTCCTACAGGTCTGCGCAGCCCGTAGGAGCGAGGCTTGCCCGCGATGGCGTCACCGCGAGTTCAAGGACGACTTCGCGATACGCACCACCAGGTTCCACACCAACGAAACCACAACAATAACCACCGAACCGGGTTGGGCCGTCATGGCCCCGCCACGGATTCGGACATCCGAAATCTGCCGATTTTCCGGAGAAATACCTTATGAGTGCATCACCCGAATTCTCTGCATTAGCCGCCGACAGCGATGCCGAGCAGCTACGCAAACTGGGCTACACCTCGAACTTCAATCGCAGCATGAGCCTGTGGGAAAACTTCGCCCTGGGCTTCACTTACCTGTCGCCGGTGGTAGGCGTCTACACCCTGTTCGGCCTGTGTCTGGCTGCCGGCGGGCCACCGATGTTCTGGGCCTACTTACTGGTCGGCTGCGGGCAATTGCTGGTGTGCCTGATCTTCGGTGAAGTGGTTTCACAGTTCCCGATTTCCGGTGGGGTTTACCCTTGGGCCCGCCGCCTGGTCGGCAAGCGCTGGGCGTGGATGGTCGGCTGGATCTACTCCATCGCCCTGTGCGTAACCATCGCCGCCGTTGCGGTCGGTGCCGGCCCCTATCTGGCGGCGATGATGGGCTTTGAACCAAGCAACAACACCAACATCATCATCGCTCTGGTGCTGACGTTGTTCGCCACGCTGGTCAACCTCAGCGGCACCAAAGTGCTGGCGCGTATCGCCATGTTCGGCTTCCTCTGCGAGCTGGTGGGCGCGGTGATCGTCGGGGTGTACCTGCTGGTATTCGAGCGTCATCAACCGCTCAGCGTGTTGTTCAACACCTTTGATATCCGCGTTGACGGCTCCTACCTGCCGGCCTTCCTCACCGCCTCGTTGGCAGGGATGTTCCTCTACTACGGCTTCGAGGCCTGCGGCGACGTGGCCGAAGAAACCCCGAACCCGAGCAAGCAGATCCCGGTGGCCATGCGCATGACCATCTACATCGGCGGCATCGCGGCGATGTTCGCTTGCCTGGCACTGATCCTCGCCGTGCCGGACATGCAAGCAGTGATCAATGGCTCCGACAAAGACCCGGTCACCACCATCCTCAGCAACGCCTTCGGTCCTGTTGGTTCGAAAGTAGTGATGGGGGTGGTGATGATTTCCTTCATCTCCTGCGTCATCAGCCTGCAAGCGGCGGCCAGTCGCCTGCTGTATTCCTACGCCCGGGACGAAATGGTCATCGGCAGCAGCCTGCTGAAACGGATTTCGCCGACCACTCAGGTTCCGGTCGCCGCATTGTTCGTGTCCGGTATCCTGCCGGCGCTGATCATCGCTCTGGGCTTTTTCCTGCAAGACGCAGTGGCGACCATCGTCAGCTTCGCCGCCATCGGTATCTACCTGGCGTTCCAGATGATCGTTCTCGCCGCCCTCTACGCCCGTGCCCGCGGCTGGAGACCCAGCGGCAAATTCACTCTCGGGGCCTGGGGCCTGCCGGTGAACATCGGTGCGCTGGTCTACGGTGTCGGTGCGATCATCAACATGGCCTGGCCGCGTACGCCAGACGCTGCGTGGTACATCAACTACGCCATGGTGCTGAGCACCGCCATCGTTATCGGCCTGGGCCTGCTCTACATGTGGCTCGGCAAGCCGTACGACCACGGCACCGCCCCGGCCGGCGATGCCTGGAAAATCAGCCGGTAACTCCTTTCGCCCCGGTATCGTTTGGGTTGCCGGGGTGACTCAGATGCGCAATGGAGCCTATTTACCCATGCAGCGATTGATGAAGCCTGGAGGGTAGTGGCGGAACGAATGACCACCCAAGCATTTGGCAACATATCGGTCACTCTCTTTCGACACAGCCCCGCTAAGGTTTGCTGACGACAGTGCACATAGCATCGGTTGACTGAAGTCTCGGCAAGGCCTACGGTGTTTACATCGTCTACAACGTATACACCTTTTCAGGAGAGCCAACATGGCCTCGCCCGTTTTGTCCTTTCGTGTCGAAGAGATCCTTGCCCAGCAACTGGATCAGCTTGCAGCCGCGACCGATCGCGACCGCCAGTATCATCTCAAGCGTGCACTGGTTCGTTATGTGGAAGCCGAGTCCTGGCATCTACAAGCCATCAGCGAAGGCATAGCCGATGCCAACGCTGGCAAACTGACCGATCTGGACGCCGTAAAGGCTAAGTGGGCAAACCGTGCCGAAAGTCGTACTGACCGAAAAAGCGGAGAGTGATCTTGATGCTATCCATGAGTATTACCGCGACTTGATTGGCTTTTCTGCAGCCAACGATGTGATAACAAACATTCTGGAATTATTCGGTCAACTTGAACTGTTCCCCGGCTCAGGCAGACCTTCCGTGATGCCTGATCTGCGTGAACTCGTCATAACTGAGTATCCGTTTATTGCTCCTTATCGCCTGATGCACGGACAAATTCAGGTATTGCGGGTTTTGCATCAGAGAACAGAGCGAATACAGGATTGGTAATGCTGGCTGAATTGAACAAAGGCCTGCTGCTCGATCCCTGCTCCGGGTAACTGCATCAGGCCACTCCGCATTCTGCAACGCTTGGTGGTTCATCTTCTGCAAGGACGTTAACGATGACCGCGAACCGCTGTCCGGCAGCGCCGCAACTGATTCAAAGGCCCGCCTGTGATCATGCTGATGGCGATCGTAAGGTACGCCGTATAAGTGTGGTTGAGCACACGGTGGATGCGCTGCCATCCATATGGCCCGCTTGAATGCTTGCTGCGGTCTGTGACTATCATGGCCTTGCCCGCCTGGCGGCGGATTGCCTGATCATTTGTGCAGGCTTGCTCCTGAGCCCTCAGTGTTTTTTTCAATTCATTGCGAACGGCTGGCGCTCTTTGTTATCTGTTAAGCGTCCGTTGCGTTTGGCCCAAGACATGTCCGAACCTCAATTTCTGATTCATCACGCAGCCAGTAACGGCGCGGGATCATCCAAGACAGGTTTTATTTATGCACCGCAGGAATCTCCTGAAAGCCTCCATGGCCATCGCCGCCTATACCGGTCTGTCGGCCACTGGCCTGCTGGCCGCTCGCGCCTGGGCCGGCACCGCCGATGGCGAGGCTCAGACGTTCGACTTCGAAACGTTGAAGGCCCAAGCCAGGCAACTGGCAGGCAATCGTTACCTGGATACCAAGCAGGTGTTGCCGCCGACCCTCGCCAACATGGCGCCGCAGCAATTCAACGCGATCCAGTACGACGCCAATCATTCGCTGTGGAATGAGCTGAATGGCCAACTGGACGTGCAGTTTTTCCATGTCGGCATGGGTTTCAAGCAACCGGTGCGCATGTACAGCGTCGACCCCAAGACCCGCCAGGCACGGGAAGTGCACTTCCGGCCATCACTGTTCAACTACCGGAAGACCAGCGTCGACACCTCGCAGCTCAAGGGAGACCTGGGTTTCGCCGGGTTCAAGCTGTTCAAGGCCCCGGAGCTGGACAAGCACGATGTGCTGTCCTTCCTCGGCGCCAGCTATTTCCGTGCAGTGGATGCCAGTGGCCAATACGGTTTGTCTGCGCGTGGGCTGGCGATCGACACTTACGCCAAACGCAAAGAGGAGTTTCCTGACTTCACCAGGTTCTGGTTCGAAACACCAGACAAGGACAGTACGCGATTCGTGGTGTACGCCTTGCTCGACTCGCCCAGCGCAACCGGCGCTTATCGCTTCGATATCGATTGCCAGGCCAATCAGGTGGTGATGGCCGTCGACGCGCATGTCAATGCGCGCACCGCCATCGAGCAGTTGGGCATCGCGCCGATGACCAGCATGTTCAGCTGCGGCACCCATGAACGGCGCATGTGCGACACCATTCATCCGCAAATCCATGACTCCGACCGTCTGGCCATGTGGCGCGGTAACGGTGAATGGATCTGCCGGCCACTGAACAACCCGGCGACGCTGCAATTCAATGCCTTCGTCGATAAAGACCCGAAAGGTTTCGGTCTGGTCCAGACCGATCACGAGTTCGTCAGCTATCAGGACACCGTGGACTGGTACAGCCGCCGTCCGAGTCTATGGGTCGAGCCGACCACTGCCTGGGGTGAAGGCTCTATCGATCTGCTGGAAATCCCGACCACGGGCGAGACCCTCGATAATATCGTGGCCTTCTGGACACCCAAGCAGCCCGTTGCAGCAGGCGACTCGCTGAACTACGGCTACAAACTCTACTGGAGCGCTCTGCCACCCGTCAGCACACCGCTGGCGCAGGTCAATGCGACGCGCTCGGGCATGGGTGGCTTCATCGAGGGATGGGCACCGGGCGAGCATTATCCTGAGGTCTGGGCGCGGCGTTTTGCTGTCGACTTTACTGGCGGCGGTCTGGATCGCCTGCCCGAAGGAACTGCCATCGAGCCGATCGTCACGGCGTCGAACGGCCAGGTGAAAGACTTCAACGTCCTGCAGTTGCCGGACATCAAAGGCTATCGAGTGACTTTCGACTGGTACCCCACCGACGATAGCGTAGCTGCGGTGGAGTTGCGGCTGTTCATTCGTACCCATGACCGGACGTTGAGCGAGACCTGGCTGTATCAGTATTTCCCGCCAGCACCGGATAAGCGCAAATACACCTGACAGGGTCAGCCTTGAGATCGTCGGTGCCTGGACTGACCTCATCGCGAGCAAGCTCGGCTCCCACAAGGATGACGCGGTACCTGTAGGAGCCGAGCTTGCTCGCGATGACGGTAACAAGCCCCATAAAGCGTTCAGCTGGATAAGTAAAAGCCCCAGTCTCGCGACCGGGGCTTTGGCTTTTTACAAATGCGTTTATTCACGCAAATCCGACTCATGAATCGGCTGATCGCGGTGAGTCGCCCGTTGGTATTGCGCCGGCCAGATGGCTTTGTGTCCGCCCAGGTCATCATCGGCATGCAGCGGCCAGTAAGGATCGCGTAGCAGCTCCCGAGCCAGCAGGATGATGTCAGCCTGACAGGTACGCAGAATGTGCTCGGCCTGAGCGGGCTCGGTGATCAAACCGACAGTCCCGGTGGCGATACCCGACTCCTTGCGCACACGCTCGGCAAAACGCGTCTGGTAACCCGGCCCGGTTGGAATCTCCGCGTTGGCCGCGGTGCCGCCCGAGGACACATCAATCAGGTCTACACCCAAGGCTTTCAGACGTCGCGCCAGCTCCACGGTTTCATCCGGGTTCCAGCCATCTTCGACCCAATCGGTGGCCGACACCCGCACAAACAGTGGAAACTCTTCAGGCCAGACCGTACGCACCGCTTCGGTCACTTGCAGCACCAGACGAATGCGGTTTTCGAAAGAGCCACCGTATTGATCGCTTCGCTGGTTGCTCAAGGGCGATAGAAACTGGTGCAGCAGGTAACCGTGCGCAGCATGCACTTCGACTACTTTGAATCCGGCGACCAAGGCGCGTTTGGCGGCATCGACGAAGGCCTGGATGACGTCGGCGATCTGTCCTTCATTCAGTTGTATCGGTGCGCTGTGTTCGGGGTCAAAGGCAATCGGCGATGGGCCGACCGGAGTCCAGCCGCCGTCGGCCGGTTTCACGCTTCCATGCTTGCCCAGCCATGGCCGATGGGTGCTGGCCTTGCGCCCGGCGTGGGCCAGCTGGATACCGGCGACAGCGCCCTGGGCGGTGATAAAACGAGTGATGCGTTGCAAGGGTTCGATCTGATCATCGTTCCACAGACCAAGGTCTTGAGCGGTGATACGCCCGTTGGCAGTCACCGCCGTGGCCTCGGTAAAGACCAGACCGGCACCGCCCACGGCACGACTGCCGAGATGAACAAGATGCCAGTCATTGGCCAGCCCATCGACGCAGGAGTATTGGCACATTGGCGAGACCGCGATGCGGTTGAGCAGCGTCAATTGACGAAGGGTATAGGGTTCAAGCAGCAGACTCATGGGGCACCTCTCAATCAGTGGTCAGGCTCCAGGGTTCTGTTTGAAAAGTCGACGAGTGACAAGAAGGATGCAGCACCCGCCCCCGCGGGCAAAAAATGAGAAGACGTCACAAGGCACAATCAGACAGTGTTTAGAGCCTAGTCGACAACCGAGAATGAGGGAGGGTTCAGAAAACTAAAGAACCCGATTTGGGAGATTTGATCGTTCCCACGCTCCGCGTGGGAATGCCTCAATGGACGCTCTGCGTCCGCCTCTGTGACGCGGAGCGTCACGGGCTGCATTCCCACGCCGGAGCGTGGGAACGATCTGCGATCTGACTACCGCGGTTCGATGTGGGCAATCATCAACTGCACGGTTTCCTGCCCACGGAACTCGTTGAGGTCAAGCTTGTAGGCCAGCTCGACCCAACGAATGGTCGGGTTCGGCCAGATCTCGCGATCGATGCCAAATGCAATACCATCGAGTTTCAGCGAGCCGCATTCACTTTTGAGCACCACTTTGAGATGCCGCTCACCGACGATGCGCTGCTCGACCAACTGAAACACGCCATGGAACAACGGTTCAGGAAAGTGCTGGCCCCAAGGACCGGCGTGGCGCAAGGCGCGGGCGAGTTCCAGATGGAACTCCTCGACTGCCAGCGTACCGTCAGACAGCAGCCGCCCGGTCAAATCGTCCTCACGCAGTTGCCGACGAACCTCGGTGTCGAACGCCTCGGCAAACGCCGGGAAGTTCTGCTCCGGCAGCGACAGCCCCGCCGCCATGGCGTGGCCACCGAACTTGCTGATCAACTCAGGATGTTTCGCCGCCACTGCATCCAATGCGTCGCGGATATGAAACCCCGGCACCGAACGCGCCGAGCCTTTGAGCATACCTTCACCCGCATCGGCAAAGGCGATGGTCGGGCGGTGGTAGCGCTCTTTCATACGCGAAGCGAGGATACCGATGACGCCTTGGTGCCAATCGGCTTCGAACAGACACAAGCCGAACGGCATCGACTCCAGCGGCAAGTCCTTGAGTTGAGCCAGGGCTTCGCGCTGCATGCCTTGCTCGATGGATTTGCGATCCTGGTTCAGCTCATCGAGCTGGGTCGCCATTTCCCGCGCTGAAGCGTTGTCTTCGCTGAGCAGGCATTCGATGCCCAGGCTCATGTCATCCAGTCGCCCTGCCGCGTTCAGACGCGGGCCGATAATGAACCCAAGGTCGGTGGACGTAATTCGCGAATGGTCGCGCTTGGCGACTTCAAGGATTGCCTTGAGTCCCGGCCGTGCACGCCCGGCGCGAATCCGCTCAAGCCCTTGATGCACCAGAATGCGGTTATTGGCGTCCAGCGGCACCACGTCGGCCACACTGCCCAGCGCCACCAGATCCAGCAACTCACCGATGTTCGGCTGCGGTCTACTCTCGTACCAACCCAGGCTGCGTAGACGAGCGCGCAGCGCCATCAGTACATAAAAAATCACCCCAACGCCGGCCAGCGCTTTGCTCGGGAACTCGCAACCCGGTTGATTCGGATTGACGATGGCGTCCGCGGCAGGCAACTCGTGCCCCGGCAAGTGGTGATCGGTGACCAACACGGTCAGCCCCGCCGCTTTCGCCGCCGCCACGCCTTCGACACTGGAAATACCGTTGTCCACGGTAATCAGCAATTGCGGTTCGCGCTGCAAGGCCACCGCGACAATTTCCGGGGTCAGCCCGTAGCCGTATTCGAAGCGATTGGGCACCAGATAATCGACGTGGGCGGCGCCCAGCAGGCGCAATCCGAGCATGCCGACCGTGCTGGCGGTTGCGCCATCAGCATCGAAGTCACCGACGATGAGGATGCGCTGGCGCTGCTCCAGTGCCACCACCAGCAAATCCACCGCCACCTCAATGCCCTTGAGCTGCTGATAGGGAATCAAACGCGCCAGGCTCTTGTCCAGTTCAGCCTCGGACTGCACACCACGCGCCGCGTAGAGGCGGGTCAGCAGCGGCGGCAGGTCACCGAGAAACGGCAGGGTAGCGGGCAGCAGGCGGGGTTCGATACGCATGGGGCGAGGGGTGCTTCTCTTCAAGAAAAGGGATGAAACAGAATGATGCAGACGAGCGGCGAAGAATCAGCCGCGCTCGCCCGTCAGCCACTGCAGCTGGACTTCGTGCTGGCCGCGATCATCGGTCACGAAAATCGTGCCTTCGCTGATCATCACGTCCCACTTGATAGCGCGCGGCATGTCCTTGGCCAGCACTTCCAGAATCTCTTGCGGCACGGCGGCGATGTTGACGTTTTTCAGGTTTTTCACGGCTGGGACCACTTTGGTTTCCCAGACACGCAGGCTGCCATAGGCCAGCAAACTGGTGCGCTCAGTACGACGCGAGCACCAGGTCAGGCGATCGGCATCCGGCTGGCCGACTTCGATCCAGTGCAGGACACGGTCATCCAGACTTTTTTCCCACAAGGCAGGTTCGTCTACTTCTGACAGACCACGGCCAAAGGACAGCTGCTCGTTGTACCAGAAGGCATAGGCCAACAGGCGCACGGTCATCCGCTCTTCAGTCTCCGAAGGATGACGGGCGATGGTCTGTTTGACGCTTTCATACACCCCACGATCGAGGTCAGTAAGGTTCAGTTCAAATTTGTAGGTCGTGGACGGCTGGGCCATGAACGCGCTTCTTGATACGAGGAAAGGCGGCAAGTCTAACCGATGCGAAGGCTAATCAACGACTCCCGCGACTCATCATCCTTTAGCCAGATAGCCGGGCTATGTTAAAACGCTCTCTCCGCTCAGCCGTTTGCCCTACAGGATTTCCCATGCCGCTCACCGCCAAACCTCTTGCCGGGGTAAAAGTCATCGAACTCGGCACCTTGATCGCCGGCCCCTTCGCCTCACGCATCTGCGGCGAATTCGGCGCCGACGTGATCAAGGTCGAATCCCCGGATGGCGGTGACCCGTTGCGCAAATGGCGCAAGCTCTATGAAGGCACATCGCTGTGGTGGTTCGTCCAGGCGCGCAACAAGAAATCCCTGACTTTGAACCTGAAACACCCGGACGGTCTGGCGATTCTCAAACAGTTGCTCAGTGAAGCGGACATCCTGATCGAAAATTTCCGCCCAGGCGTGCTGGAAAAACTCGGCCTCGGCTGGGAGGTTTTGCACGCATTGAACCCGAAACTGGTGATGGTGCGCCTGTCCGGCTTCGGTCAGACCGGACCGATGAAGGATCAGCCCGGCTTCGGTGCGGTCGGCGAGTCCATGGGCGGCCTGCGCTACATCACCGGCTTCGAGGACCGGCCACCCGTGCGCACCGGCATTTCCATCGGTGATTCGATCGCCGCGCTCTGGGGCGTGATTGGCGGGCTCATGGCGCTACGTCACCGCGAGGTTAATGGTGGTCAGGGGCAAGTGGTGGACGTTGCGCTGTATGAGGCGATCTTCGCCATGATGGAAAGCATGGTCCCGGAGTTCGACGTCTTCGGGTTTATCCGTGAGCGCACCGGCAACATCATGCCTGGCATCACGCCCTCCTCCATCCACACCAGCGCCGACGGGAAACATGTGCAAATCGGCGCTAACGGCGATGCGATCTTCAAACGTTTCATGCAGGCGATCGGTCGCGAGGATCTGGCTGACGATCCGTCCCTGAGCAGCAACGATGGTCGCGACAGCCGCCGCGATGAAATATACGGCGTGATTGATCGCTGGGTCAGCTCACTGCCGCTGGACGCGGTGATCGAGCGATTGAACCTTGCCGAAGTACCGGCCAGCCGGATTTTCAGCGCCGAAGACATGTTCAGTGATCCGCAGTTTCTGGCCCGGGAAATGTTCCTGCAGGCCAAGCTACCCGATGGCAAGGCCTTCAAGATGCCGGGGATAGTGCCAAAACTTTCGGACACACCGGGCACATCCGAATGGGTCGGGCCAGCGCTCGGTGAACATAACGTGCAAGTGCTGAACAACCTTGGCTACGACGCCGTGCAGATCAACCGGCTACGTGAAGTCGGGGCTATCTAAGCTGAAACCACTGTCTTTGGCTCGCCGGAGGCCGACGCTGGCAAGCAGCGCAATGCTTCGTCGCGCCTGGTGGCGAACGCTTCGCATGCTGGGGATTTTGCCGATGCTGGTGTGGCTATTGGCCGCACCAAGGGCGGCTCAAGCCAAGGAGACGCTGATCTGGCTGCTGCGCGACCTGCCACCGTTGACGATTCTCGAAGCACCAGAAAAAGGTCAAGGCGCCATTGATCGGCTGATGCCGCTGTTGATCGCCAGCATGCCGCAATACCAGCACAACATCATGCGGGTCAACCGCGCGCGCGGCATGCAAATGCTCCATGAACCCTCATTTACCTGCGATCCTTCATTGCTCTGGAGCAAAGAGCGCACGCAGTGGATCGAGTTTTCGATTCCCGCCTTGAGGATCCTGAGTAACGGTCTGGCAGTGCGCCATCAAGACCGCGCCACCCTGGAGCCGTTCATCGTCGGCGGCAAGGTCGATCTGACGGCACTTCTGGCCAGCAGCCAGAAGCTCGGAGTGGTTGCCGAACGCAGCTATGGCCAACGGATCGATGCTCAACTGCAACACGCTCCGGTCGACACATTGGCTGCGCACTATGGCAATGACGCGCTGGGTAGCTTGTTGCAAATGCAGCGCCTGGGACGCTTGACCGCGTTATTGGGCTACTGGCTGGAAATCCGGTACCAGGCACAACGGCAAGGCATATCGCCCGCTGAGCTGGAGTTCTACCCGATCAAGGATACGGAAAAGTACCAGTCGATCCATGTCGGTTGCTCGAATACGGCAGAGGGCCGTCAGGCCATTGCCAGCATCAACAAAGCCTTGCGCGACCTGCGTCAGAACACACTGATCGATTTTTATACCGCTTGGCTTGATCCAGAGATGCGCCGCGATTACCTGGAGGACGCCAGGGCATTTTTTCAGCTCCCTCAAGAGCAATGACAAACGCCAGGCAAAAGAAACCCCGAGAAGTGGGGAAACGACTCGGGGTTAAACGTGGCCTACAAAGACCCGTACAACAAGCTGCAAGCACCGGAGCACAATGCTTGGTCCCGTTGTACAAAGTCTGACTTACCAGACGGTATTAAGGTTCAAAAATAAATAGAATCAATTTCTGCTGGCAAAAGCCTTGTCCTGCGCGGCATTACGCAAAGCAGCGATGACGCTGGGCTCAAGACGCCCCTCGGCAATCAGCACGTCACGGTGCAGGCCGTCGACTACGTCTGTCAGCAAACGTTTATCGGTCAACTGAGCCTGATTGAACGCCCGCTCGACCACGATGGACCCGGCCGCATTCTTCAACGTCACCAGGCATTCGCCACCGGCACCCGAGGGGCCCAGTGCGACCTGATACGGGCTCAAAGCCTCACCCAGCAATAGGCTGATACTTTCCATCTCGATCACCACTCAATAGTCCGAAAACAAAGTGCCTAAGGGCCTGTCCACTGCAAATGACCACCAGCCCGAGAAGAAAGCCCTTCACGTCAACGAAGAGCGAACCTCGTCAACCTGAGTACATGGAGCATGCATGGAAAAGATGACAGAGAAAAAACAGCCACGTCGAATCGTCAACCTTCCGGTGATTCTGGTGCGGCACAATAAAAAGCCCATCATGAGACGGGCTTCAATATGTGACGGGTCCAGTCAATCAAAGTGGCTTGCCGCGGTTGCCATGTTGACTGACAAAGGCCTGCACGGCTTTCAAGTCATTTGCCAAAACGGTGCAGCGTTCATCCCGTTCAAACAAATCAGAAAGATGAGCGGGCAGTTCAAGCGCTTTTCCTACACCAGCTTTCTCCACGGCTTCAGGGAACTTGACCGGGTGGGCCGTCCCCAGAATCACCATCGGTATATCCAGGCTGCGGCGGCACTCACGCGCGGCCTTGACGCCGATGGCGGTATGCGGATCCAGCAACTCGCCACATTGTGCGAAGACTTCGGCAATGGTTTCGCAGGTTTGCTCATCGTCGACCGCCAGCGAATCGAACAGCTTGCGTGTTTCAGTCCAGCGATCCTCGTCGACGCTGAAACCGCCACCCTGCTTGAAGGTCTCCATCAGGCCGGCCAGCGCCGCACCATTGCGACCGTGCATATCGAACAACAGACGTTCGAAGTTCGAGGAGACCATGATGTCCATCGACGGCGACAGGGTCGCGTGCAGGGTTTCCTTGACGTACTGATTGCCGCTCATGAAGCGGTGCAGGATGTCGTTGCGGTTGGTAGCGACAATCAATTGATTGATCGGCAGACCCATGTTACGCGCCAGGTAGCCAGCGAAGATATCGCCGAAGTTGCCGGTTGGCACCGAGAACGATACCGAACGGGCCGGGCCGCCCAGCTGCAGGGCTGCATGGAAGTAGTAAACGATCTGGGCCATGATCCGCGCCCAGTTGATCGAGTTCACCGCCACCAGGCGAGTGCCCTTGAGGAAGCTCTGGTCGGCGAAGCTGGCCTTGACCATTTCCTGGCAATCGTCGAAGTTACCTTCAACGGCGATGTTGTGAATGTTCTCGCCGAAGATGGTCGTCATCTGCCGACGCTGAACTTCAGAAACGCGGTTGTGCGGATGCAGAATGAAGATGTCGACGTTGTCGCAACGACGGCACCCTTCGATGGCGGCAGAACCGGTATCACCCGAGGTGGCACCAAGGATCACCACGCGCTCGCCACGCTTCTCCAGCACGTAATCGAGCAAGCGACCGAGCAGTTGCAGAGCAAAATCCTTGAACGCCAGCGTCGGGCCGTGGAACAGCTCGAGCACCCATTCGTTACCGTTGAGCTGACGCAACGGCGCAACAGCGCCGTGGGAGAACGCACCGTAGGTTTCTTCAAGGATGTTCTTGAAGTCCACATCCGGAATGCTACCGCTGACAAACGGGCGCATCACCCGGAATGCCAGCTCGTGGTATGGCAGGCCGGCCCAGGAGGCAATTTCTTCCTGAGTGAAGCGTGGCAGGTTTTCTGGCACGTACAGGCCGCCATCGCTGGCCAGACCGGTCAGCAGGACATCTTCGAAATTCAGGGCCGGTGCCTGGCCGCGGGTACTGATATAACGCATGACTGGCTCCTCTAAAAAGAGTTCTCAAACGAGGGCTTGGCAAACAGCCCTCGGAACAATAACGGCTTAGTTCAAGTGCTCGACCCGGATCCGCACGACAGGACCGACCACATCCTGCAACGCTTCCAGAGCGGTGATCGCATCGTTCATGTGCTGCTCCAGCACACGGTGGGTCAGCAGGATCATTGGTACCAGACCGTCGTGCTCTTCAACTTCTTTTTGCATGATCGATTCGATGTTGATGCCACGCTCCGACAGGATGCTCGCAACCTGGGCCAGCACGCCCGGGTGGTCCTTGGCCTGGATACGCAGGTAGTAGGCACTTTCGCAGGCTTCGATCGGCAGGATCGGATGGGCCGACAGCGAGTCCGGCTGGAAGGCCAGGTGCGGTACGCGGTTTTCCGGGTCCGAGGTCATGGCGCGAACCACGTCCACCAGATCCGCGATCACCGACGAAGCCGTTGGCTCCATGCCAGCACCGGCACCATAGAACAGCGTTGAACCCGCAGCGTCGCCGTTGACCATGACGGCGTTCATCACGCCATTGACGTTGGCGATCAGACGATCAGCCGGGATCAGCGTCGGGTGTACGCGCAGCTCGATGCCGCTTGGCGTGCTGCGTGCCACACCCAGGTGCTTGATGCGATAGCCCAGCGCTTCGGCGTAGTTCACGTCAGCAGTGGTCAGCCTGGTGATGCCTTCTGTGTAGGCCTTGTCGAATTGCAGCGGGATACCGAAGGCGATGGACGCCAGAATCGTCAGCTTGTGCGCCGCATCGATACCTTCAACGTCGAAGGTCGGATCAGCTTCCGCGTAGCCCAGGGCCTGCGCCTCGACCAGCACGTCTTCGAAGGTCCGGCCTTTTTCACGCATTTCGGTGAGGATGAAGTTACCGGTGCCGTTGATGATCCCCGCGACCCAGTTGATGCGGTTCGCCGACAGGCCTTCACGGATCGCCTTGATTACCGGGATGCCACCGGCCACGGCAGCTTCGAAGGCGACGATTACGCCCTTCTCACGAGCCTTGGCGAAGATTTCATTGCCGTGAACGGCAATCAGTGCCTTGTTCGCGGTGACCACGTGCTTGCCGTTCTCGATGGCCTTGAGTACCAGCTCACGGGCCACGGTATAACCACCAATCAGCTCGATGACAATATCGATTTCAGGGTTGGTCGCGACAGCGAAGACATCGTTGGTAATGGGGGTACCGGTAATCTCACACTGAGGGTTAGGCGTACGCATGGCAATTTGAGCCACTTCGATTCCACGCCCGGCACGGCGGGCAATCTCCTCGGCGTTACGCTGAAGTACGTTGAAGGTGCCGCCACCGACGGTACCTAACCCACAGATGCCTACTTTGACCGGATTCACTCTGAACTCCCCATAAAACGGCCGACTCAAGGTCGGCCGTGGAAAACAGCCGCAAGCACGCGGCGCTCTATTTAACGGAACGACGACTGCTGTCGCCGAACCATGATCGTCAAAGGCTTACCGTGACGACGCAGGATTATTTCGCGCCCAACGCCAGTTTGGCGACTTGTGGCGCAGGCTGATAGCCCGGAATCACTTGGCCGTCGGCCAAAACGATGGCCGGTGTACCGTTCACACCGATAGACTGACCGAGAGCGAACTGCCTGGAAACCGGGTTGTCGCACTTGGCAGCCTTGATTTCCTTGCCATCGACCATACTGTCCATGGCCGCTTTCTTGTCTTTCGAGCACCAGACCGCTTGCAGCTGCTCGTCACCCGGCGAGCCCAGGCCCTGACGCGGGAAAGCAACATAGCGCACTTCGATGCCCATTTTGTTCAGCTCAGGCACTTCGGCGTGCAGCTTGTGGCAGTACGGGCACGTGGTGTCGGTGAATACAGTAATGTGCGTTTTGGTTTCGCCGATGGCCGGATAAACCACAGTTTCTGCGACGGGGATGCCGTTGATCAACCTGGAAATGCCCAAACGTTCGGCTTTTTCAGTCAGGTTTACCGGTTTGCCATCCTTGAGCTGGAACAGATAACCCTGCATGACGAACTGGCCATCAGCACTGGCGTACAGCACACGGCTGCCCTTGAGTTTGATTTCGTACAGACCGGCCAACGGGCTGGCAGTGATGGTCTCGACGGGCACTTCGAGATGCAGGCTTTCGAGGCTCTTGCGAATCGCTTGCTCGGCGGCGTCATCGGCCACAGCAAAGGTGCTGACCAACGCAATGGCTGCAGCGGCAATAATCTGGGTCACACGCATGGGAACTCCTGAAGGCGGACAAATGGAACGGGTACAACGCCGGTACTGAAACATCGGGTTTTAGCCGCCCACTGTGCAAACCGACAAAGCCTACCACAGTTGGCCTGCGGGGCCGACTGCCGCTCAGACAACACATCAAAATCGCCCCTTGCAGGAGCAGCCGGTCGACGCTCGATTGCTCGCGATTAACGCAAGGACGACGCGCTCACTCAGACAACACGCGTTATCGTCCGCGACCATCGCGAGCAAGCTCGCGCCTACACAGAGCCGGCAATCATCCTCGAGGGTGGTGTTTGGCGTGCAGGTCTTGCAACCGGGCTCGCGCCACATGAGTGTAGATCTGCGTGGTCGACAGGTCGCTGTGACCGAGCAGCATCTGCACCACCCGCAGATCGGCGCCATGGTTGAGCAAGTGGGTGGCAAAGGCATGGCGCAAGGTGTGGGGGGACAGGGATTTTCCGATCCCGGCGACTTTTGCCTGGTGCTTGATCCGGTGCCAGAACGTTTGCCGGGTCATCTGTTCACCTCTCAGGCTGGGGAACAACACGTCGCTAGGTCGCCCGCCCAGCAGCTCGCCACGAGCGTCGCGCATGTAGCGCTCGACCCAGACAATCGCCTCCTCGCCCATCGGCACCAGCCGCTCCTTGCTGCCTTTGCCCATCACCCGCAGCACGCCCTGGCGCAGATTGACTTGCTCCAGGGTCAGGCTGATCAGCTCGGTCACGCGCAAACCACAGGCATACAGCACTTCGAGCATGGCGCGATCACGCTGACCGATAGCCTCACTCAGGTCCGGTGCCGTCAGCAGCGCCTCAACGTCCGCTTCTGACAGGGATTTGGGCAATGGCCTGCCCAGCTGCGGCATATCAATTTGCAACGTCGGGTCGACCGCAATCAATTTTTCCCGCAGCAGGTAACGATAAAAACCACGTACACCCGAGAGAAAACGCGCTGTGGAACGTGGTTTATAGGCCTGCTCCAGACGCCAGGCCAGATGATCGAGAATCAGCTCGCGACCGGCGTTGACCAGCTCCAGGCTTTGCTCGCGCAGCCAGCCGTTGAACAGCGCCAAGTCACTGCGATAGGCGTCACGGGTATTTTCGGCAAGACCCTTTTCCAACCATAGGGCATCGAGAAACTGGTCTATCAGGGGATGATCGATGGCAGGCATGAGCACTCAGGATTCGCAAGCTCAAGGCCGCGTATAAATAAATAGCGAACAGTGGTGATGATCACTAGTCTTTCATAGCACGCCATTTCAAGGAACAGGGCAACTGCGAGTCCACAGTTTTAGCCGATCTCCAGTGGGATCGGGGGCAAAAAACAGGCAACAAAAAAGCAGCCCGCAGGCTGCTTTTTTCGCATCGGAGAAGCTGGACTTAAACCAGTTTTTCCTTGATGCGAGCTGCTTTACCGGACAGGTCGCGCAGGTAGTACAGCTTGGCTTTACGTACGTCACCGCGACGTTTAACGGCCATGCTGTCGATTTGCGGGCTGTAGGTCTGGAAAGTACGCTCTACGCCAACACCGTTGGAGATTTTACGAACAGTGAAAGCACTGTTCACACCACGGTTACGCTTGGCGATTACTACGCCTTCGAACGCTTGCAGACGCGAACGGTCGCCTTCCTTCACTTTCACCTGAACGACAATGGTGTCGCCCGGGGCAAAGGTAGGGATCTCTTTGGTCATCTGCTCTGCTTCGAGTGCAAGGATGATTTTGTTAGTCATGCTGTGCTCCTAAGGTAAATCGTCGGATCTACCATCGATACGTTGTTAACTATCGTCCCGCTCGCGGATGTATTCCTCGAGCAGCTTCTTCTCTTCTCCAGAAAGCGAGCGGCTTTCCAGAAGATCGGCGCGTCGTTCAAAGGTCCTGCCAAGGGACTGCTGTAAACGCCATCGCCGGATATGTGCGTGGTTGCCACTTAGCAACACGTCGGGAACACGCTGATCCACATACACCTCCGGTCGGGTGTAATGCGGGCAATCCAGCAAACCATCCGTAAAGGAATCTTCCTCGGCGGAGTCCGCATGCCCTAAAGCTCCGGGCAGCAGTCGTGTAACCGCATCTATCAGGACCATCGCCGGCAGCTCGCCACCGGAAAGTACATAGTCGCCAATCGACCACTCTTCATCGACATGAGCCTCAATAAACCGCTCGTCAATGCCTTCATAGCGGCCGGCAATCAGGATTAATGCTTCCTCATTCGCCAACTCGCGTACCGCCGACTGAGTCAATCGACGGCCTTGGGGCGACAGGTAAATTACCTTCGCCGCCTCCCCGGCTGCCTGCCTGGCCTGAACCAGAGCATCTTCCAGGGGCTTGATCTTCATCACCATGCCCGGGCCACCGCCAAATGGGCGATCATCCACAGTGTGATGTCGATCCGTTGTGTAGTCTCGCGGATTCCAACAGGTCAGCTGCAAGAGCCCCTGTTTCACCGCGCGGCTGGTAATGCCATAGTCGCTGATGGCGGAAAACATCTCGGGAAACAAACTGATCACTTCTACGCGCAAATTAGCCACGTTTAGAAGTCCGCGTCCCATTCCACCTTCATCTCGCCCGCTGCCAGGTCGACGGCCAACACGCATTGCCCGGTATACGGCAATAGGCGTTCGCGATCATCCAGGCTGCCAGCGCAAGGCTTGACCACCATTACATCATTGGCGCCGGTTTCCAGAAGATGATCGATTTTCCCGAACAATTGCCCGTGAGTGTCGATAACCTTCAGACCTTCCAGCTGGTACCAGTAGTACTCGCCGTCGGTCAGTTCAGGGAACAGGTTGCGCGGCACGCAGATCTCGTAACCGGCCAGAAGACGAGCTTCTTCACGATCATCAAGATCCTTGAGCTTTGCGACCAGGAACTTGTCGTTCCCGCGTCCGCTGACCAGCTCAACCTGTTTCACATTGCCTTCGCGCCGCAGCGTCCAGGTTTTGTAGTCCAACAGGTTTTTAATCGGATCAGTAAAGGAATACACCTTCACTTCGCCGCGAACGCCGTGAACAGAATAAATCTTGCCGATAACGATCAAATCATCAGCGATTGCTGGCGTCGCGTTCATATTGCTCAGGCCGCAGCCTTAGCAGCATCCTTGAGCAACTGAGCAACACGCTCAGAAGGTTGTGCACCAACGCTCAGCCAGTAGGCTACGCGCTCTTGGTTCACGGACAGGCGGACTTCTTGACCACGAGCGATCGGGTTGAAGAAACCAACTTGTTCTTTGTGCGAACCGTCGCGTGGGTTGCGGCTGTCGGTCACGGTCAAGTGGTAAAACGGGCGCTTTTTGGAGCCGCCAAGGGCAAGACGGATTGTTAGCATGTGAACATCGTTCCTGTAGTCGGTGCTGCAAATCTAAATGCACAGCGGGCATAGGTGCCCGAAAGGCCGCATATTCTAAGGAATATCCGGACTTTTGCAAATGTCTTTTTCCGGCGCCTATCGGCATGCCATCAAGATTTGCTATAGAGCCGTCGCGAACGACGGCGGGTCAGCTCCCGCCAAGTGCGGGTTTGCTGGAGATCCCACGTCCGTGTGGGGTAGCGCCGACATAACTGCCGGCGCGAAAACTTTACATTTTCGGCATGCCGCCGCCGGGCAACATTCCGCCCATGCCGCGCATCATTTTCGCCATTCCGCCTTTGGCGGAGAATTTTTTCATCATCTTCTGCATCTGCTTGTGCTGCTTGATCAAGCGACCGATGTCCTGCACCTGGGTACCGGAACCCATGGCAATCCGACGTTTGCGCGAACCACTGATCAGCTCAGGGTCACGGCGCTCGGCCGGGGTCATGGAGTTGATGATGGCTTCCATTTGCTTGAACTGCTTCTCTGCTGCGCCCTGGGCATTGCCCATTTGCGCCAGATTCACACCACCGATATTTGGCAGTTTGTCCATGAGACCGCCGAGGCCGCCCATGCTCTTCATCTGTTGCAGTTGATCGCGGAAGTCTTCGAGATCGAAACCTTTACCTTTCTTGAGCTTTTTCGCCAGTTTTTCGGCTTTGTCTTTATCAAGGGTCTGCTCGGCCTGCTCGATAAGGCTGAGCACGTCGCCCATGCCGAGGATCCGCGAAGCGATCCGCTCAGGGTGGAACGGATCGAGCGCATCGCTCTTCTCGCCCATACCGATGAACTTGATCGGCTTGCCGGTAATCGCACGCACAGACAGCGCAGCACCGCCACGGGCGTCACCGTCGACCTTGGTCAGAATCACACCGGTCAGCGGCAGCGCATCACCAAAGGCCTTGGCGGTGTTGGCGGCGTCCTGACCGGTCATGGCGTCGACCACGAACAGTGTTTCTACAGGTTTGATCGCCGCATGCAGGGCCTGTATCTCGCCCATCATCTCGGCGTCGATGTGCAGACGACCGGCGGTATCGACGATCACCACATCGATGAATTTGAGTCGGGCTTCTTTAATAGCCGCCTCAGCGATCGCCACCGGCTTCTGGCTGAGATCAGACGGGAAGAAGGTTACGCCGACTTCACCGGCGAGCATTTCCAGCTGTTTGATCGCCGCCGGACGGTAGACGTCCGCCGAAACCACCATGACGCTCTTCTTTTTGCGCTCTTTAAGGAAGCGCGCAAGTTTACCGGCGGTGGTGGTTTTACCGGCACCTTGCAGACCGGCCATCAGCACTACGGCCGGCGGCACAGCACTCAGGTTCAGGTCTTCGTTGGCGGCGCCCATCAGGCTTTCGAGTTCGGCCTGAACGATCTTCACGAAGGCCTGGCCCGGCGTCAGACTGCGCGACACCTCTGTGCCGACAGCGCGCTCCTTGACCGCATGGACGAAGTCTTTGACCACCGGCAAGGCGACGTCGGCTTCGAGCAACGCCATGCGCACTTCACGCAGGGTGTCTTTGATATTGTCTTCGGACAGCTTGGCCTTGCCGGTGACATGGCGCAGCGTCTGCGAGAGACGGTCGGTTAGGTTTTCAAACATGCGCGATCCTTTCAGGCCCTATTGTAGACCGAGGTAATGGCGGCCCAGCCCGTGAAAAACGAACGCTCGGCGAGCCTGCGGCGTGGGCAGGTCGCGGATTATAGCGAAGACTGGGCCCGGCGCACACCTCGCCGTCTGGTTGCGTGGTCTTTCGTGATATGTGGGTTCTATGCCAAACTCAGTTCCTTTCGGGCTTGCCTAACAGGATTTATGCTCCCCTTGTCACCCAGCTTGCTAACCACCCTCGCCGCCGCCTGCCTATACGCCGCTGCGACTATCTATCAAGGCACCCGGCTGGCCAACGGCGCCAAGGCAAACAAACGCCTGCTGGTCACGCTCGGCATCCTCGCGGTGCTGGCTCACAGCGCCAGCCTCTTCACCCATCTGATGACCCCGGGCGGCCTGGGCCTGGACTTCTTCAGCGCCGCCAGCCTGATCGCCGCAGCGGTAATTGCCCTGACCCTGCTGGCTTGCTCGCGGATCCCGGTGGAAAACCTTCTTTTATTACTATTCCCGTTAGGAATGGCGACGGTGTTACTGGCGCAGTTCGCACCTTCGGGCACCGTGCAGGTAATCGATGAAGAGCCAGGAATCCTTGCACATATTCTGTTGTCGATCCTGGCCTATGGCATGTTCACCATCGCGGTGTTCCAGGCCTTGCTGCTGCTGGTGCAGGATCATCAGCTCAAGCACAAACACCCCTCCGGCCTGATCAAGAATTTCCCGCCACTGCAAACCATGGAAAGCTTTCTGTTCAGTTTCCTCTGGGCTGGCTGGACGCTGCTGTCGCTGTCGCTGATCTCCGGATGGCTGTTTGTCGAGAACCTGTTCGCCCAACACCTGGTGCACAAGACCCTGCTGGCGTGCCTGGCCTGGATCGTCTTCAGTGTGCTGCTGTGGGGCCGTAACCGCCTCGGCTGGCGCGGACACAAGGCCATTCGCTGGACCCTTGCCGGTTTCTGCCTGCTGATGCTGGCGTACTTCGGCAGCAAGCTGGTCCGTGAATACATCCTGCATATCTGACGGGCAACCATAATGGACAACTTGCCCTTGGGGCCTATGCTCGCGGTACTGGCCCTGCTGGTTTTATGGTCGGGACTATTTACCGCCATCGAGATCGCTCAACAGCATCTGCTGGCCCAGCGCACCGCGTCGCGTTCGGGTGACAAGCCACTGGCCAGACTGAGCTTCCCGCGCGAGAGCCTGATCTTTTGCAACACGCTGAGCCGGGTGCTGGCGGTGATTATCGGCACGTTGCTAGCCGTAGGTTACTGGCAAGAGAAAGGGCCGTTGCTGGCCTTCCTGAGTGCCACCGCGATCCTGTTGGTGTTCGCCGACTACCTGCCGCGAACCCTCGCCACACGTTATCCCGAAGCAATCCTTGGATTGGGCAATACCCTGCTTGGCGTGCCACTGAAGATCCTCTATCCCGCCGCATGGCTATTGAACAGCATCGCCCGATTGCTTCTGCGCCCGCTCAGCGTCAAATCCGCCAGCGTCAAACTGAGCGATGATGAGTTACCGCCAGCCCTTGACCACGAACCGAACCACGAACACGCCGCCTGCCGCCCACACCTGTTGTCCGGCATTCATGCACTGGACAACATCACGGTCAACGACATCCTGGTACCACGCAGCGAAGTCGACGGGATCAATCTGGACGATCCGATCGAAGAGATCATCGAACAGCTGCGACTCTCCAAACGCACTCGGCTGCCGGTGTTCCACAGCGATATCAACCAGGTCGAGGCGGTGCTCAACACCCGCCAGATTCGCCACTTGTTGCCAGACGCGAGCCTGACCAAGAACGCATTGCTGGATGCCTGTCACGAACCTTATTTCGTTCCGGAAAGCACCCCTCTACAGCTGCAGTTACTCAATTTCCACAAACAGCAGCGCCGTCTGGGCATGGTGGTTGATGAATACGGTGAAGTGCTCGGCATAGTCACTCTGGAAGATATTCTCGAAGAAATCGTCGGCGAGTTCGAAAGCGAGCAACGCATCGACAATCCACACATTCATCCCCAGGCCGACGGCCGCCTGGTGATCGACGGCGCTGCATCGATTCGCGATCTGAACAAGAGTCTCGGCTGGCACTTGCCCAGCGACGGCCCGAAAACCCTCAACGGGCTGGTCACCGAAGCTCTGGAAACCATCCCGGACAGCGCGGTATGCCTGAAGATTGGCCGCTATCGCCTGGAAATCCTCGCCACCGAAGACAATCGCGTCAGCCGTGTACTGATCTGGCACACCGGCTCCGTTCCAGTGTCTTTATAAAACGCAGCTCCCTAGCAGCTGTATTTAGGCTGCTCTACTCCTTGTTTGATCGATAAGCGGCTTCCTATAATCGAACCCGCTTACCCAAGCCCCGCCGGACCACGTGCTACCCGCACTCAGCGAGTTCTGGCCCCGCATTGCCTGCACCTGTCCGGCGCCGACTCCCATCCCGAGTCGCGCCTGCGTAAAACCCACATCCCTGGGTGTTCGACCATAATAATTCGCTCCAACGGAGCACATGACTGTCAGGGATAACCGCATGACTACCAGCACCACGTATAGTGACACTGCACCCGCCCAACCGACGAACTCCGCCACCCGCGTGGCCACTGCCAGCTTCATCGGCACCGCCATCGAGTTCTACGACTTCTACGTTTACGCCACTGCGGCGGCGCTGGTCATCGGCCCGGTGTTCTTCCCGCAGACCTCCGGCACTGCGCAAATGCTTTCGGCATTCCTCACGTTCGGTATCGCCTTTCTGGCCCGACCTCTGGGTTCGGCGCTGTTCGGTCACTTCGGTGATCGCATCGGCCGCAAATCGACGCTGGTCGCATCCTTGCTGTTGATGGGCGTCTGCACCACGCTGATCGGCGTGCTGCCCGGCTATGACAGCATCGGCGCCTGGGCCCCGATCCTGCTGTGCGTGCTGCGCTTCGGTCAGGGGCTTGGTCTGGGCGGCGAATGGGGTGGCGCGGCGCTGCTCGCCACCGAGAACGCACCGAAGGGCAAACGCGCCTGGTTCGGCATGTTCCCTCAGCTCGGCCCCTCGATCGGTTTCCTCGCCGCCAACGGCCTGTTCCTGACCCTGGCAATGACCCTGAACGACGAACAGTTCCGCTCGTGGGGCTGGCGAATTCCGTTCCTGCTCAGCGCAGCACTGGTAATGGTCGGCCTCTATGTGCGCCTGAAACTGCATGAAACTCCAGTTTTCGCCAACGCCATTGCCCGTCAGGAGCGGGTGAGGATCCCGGTCGTTGAACTGTTCAGCCAGCATTGGGCGCCGATGCTGCTCGGCGCGGCTGCGATGGTGGTCTGCTATGCACTGTTTTATATTTCGACAGTATTCTCGCTGAGTTACGGTGTCTCGACCCTCGGCTATAGCCGTGAAACCTTCCTTGGCCTGCTGTGCTTCGCCGTACTGTTCATGGCCGCGGCCACACCACTGGCAGCCTTGGCCAGCGACCGTTACGGGCGCAAACCGGTGTTGATTGTCGGCGCTGTACTGGCGGTTCTTTCCGGTTTTACCATGGAGCCGTTGCTGACTCAGGGCTCGACCTGGGGTGTTGCGCTGTTCCTGTGCATCGAGCTGTTTTTGATGGGCGTGACCTTCGCACCCATGGGCGCTTTGCTGCCGGAACTGTTTCCCACACATGTGCGTTATACCGGCGCATCAGCAGCCTACAATTTGGGCGGCATTGTCGGTGCATCGGCGGCACCGTTCTTTGCGCAGAAGCTGGTGGCAATGGGCGGTTTGAGTTGGGTCGGCGGCTATGTGTCAGGCGCAGCGCTGCTCAGCTTGATGGCTGTGCTGTGCTTGAAAGAGACCAGAGGAAATGATTTGAATCGAGTCGCCTGATAGATCGCATCGCGAGCAAGCTCGCTCCCACAGGGAAATGCATCGTCCTTGTGGGAGCGAGCTTGCTCGCGATGGCCGCGACTCGGTTACAGCTCTACAACAACCGCTTGCGAAGCACGGGTCGCCTTGGCCCTTGCAGCCTCGATCGACTCGTCACGCGCCAGGGCAACGCCCATGCGGCGCTGGCCATTCACTTCTGGCTTGCCAAACAAACGCAGGGCAGTATCCGGTTCGCTCAACGCAGCGCCCAGGTTGGCGAATGCAGTCTGGGTCGACTGCCCTTCCACCAGAATCACCGCCGAGGCCGATGGGCCGAACTGACGGATCAACGGGATTGGCAAACCAAGGATTGCCCGGGCATGCAGGGCGAACTGCGAAAGATCCTGGGAAATCAGGGTCACCAGACCAGTGTCGTGCGGACGTGGCGACACTTCGCTGAACCAGACCTGATCGCCTTTGATGAACAGCTCAACACCGAACAGACCACGGCCACCCAAGGCCTCGGTCACGGCCTTGGCAACACGCTCGGATTCAGCCAGCGCGATCGGGCTCATGGCCTGCGGCTGCCAGGACTCCTGGTAGTCACCCTTCTCCTGACGATGGCCGACCGGCGCGCAGAAGGTGGTACCGCCGATATGACGCACCGTCAGCAACGTGATTTCGTAATCGAAGTCGATAAAGCCTTCGATGATCACCCGCCCTTTGCCGGCACGGCCGCCTTCTTGCGCGTAATCCCAGGCTTTCTGCACGTCATCGACGCTGCGTAGCAGGCTCTGGCCTTTGCCCGACGAACTCATCACCGGCTTGACCACACACGGGAAGCCGAGATCTTCGACCGCCTTGCGGTAGTCTTCGACGGTATCAGCGAAATGGTACGGCGAGGTCGGCAGGTCCAGCTCTTCAGCGGCCAGGCGACGGATGCCTTCGCGGTTCATGGTCAGCTGAGCGGCACGGGCGGTTGGAATCACCGTGAAACCTTCGGCCTCTAGCTCAACCAGGGTGGCGGTGGCGATGGCTTCGATTTCCGGCACGATGAAGTGCGGCTTCTCGGCTTCGATCACTGCACGCAGCGCCGCACCGTCGAGCATGTTGATCACATGGCTGCGGTGAGCCACTTGCATGGCCGGCGCATTGGCGTAGCGATCCACGGCAATCACTTCAACGCCCAGGCGTTGCAGCTCGATTACCACCTCTTTGCCCAGCTCACCGCAGCCACACAGCAAAACGCGGGTCGCGGTTGGCGACAATGGAGTTCCGATACGGGTCATCTCAGGTCCTCAAAGGAGCGGATCATCGAGGGTCGCACGCTGAGCGGGCTTCCCATGGGGAGAAAGCGCGGCATTTTACATGAACCGGGCGGTTTGGCTTTAACCCAGGACCGCGTTCTTGCGCAAACGCCAGGCCATGGCCAGCCAAACGACGGTCACGCCAGCGAATTTCGAACCCAGAGCAGTGAGAACCACACCCGGAGTCAGTGCGCCGATCAGGCCGAAAAAGATGACGGTATCCAGCGGAATGCTCAGCGCCGAACTTATCCACAGGCGATCGTGCAACGGCCGCCTGGTGATGCTGAACACCAGCCAGTCAATGCATTCGGAGACTGCGAAGGCGATCGCGCTGGCCAGCGCGATCGACGGATCCGAAGTGACGTAGGACAGCACCAGCGCAGCCAGCATCGCAAGAATGGCGCCGTGGCCAAAACGGGTTTGCACCATGTCTCGCAACACGAACACCAACCCGCCCCAGGCCGACCAGATAATGTCCAGCTGCGGGGCGGTGGAAAAGGCGTAGTTGATCAGCACGACGCTGGCGATGTAAGCGATCAGGAAGAGCTGGCGCGCAGGGGAACCTGGAAACAAGGCACACAGGGTACGTCAGGCGATGGGGTTGGGCCAAGGAAGTCACACCAAACCTGTGGCGAGGTTCAGATATTCGGCTTGGCCCCGATCATCCACACCAACCCGCTGGACTTCGCCCGTTCATGACACAACCCCAGCACCTTACGGCGCTCGTCGTTGTCCATCCGGCTCCAGCGGGTGATTTCATCGACGGTGCGTTGACAGCCGGTGCAGACGTCATCCTCATCGAGTGCGCAAATGTTCACGCAGGGCGAGACGACTGGTCTTTCGGTCGTGCTCATTCTTGCTGCTCAACGAGATCCCGGGCGTAACGCCGGGAGTTGTGGACATAGTGCGCGGCGCTGGCTTCGAGCATTTTCTTCTGCGATTCGGTCAACTCGCGCACCACCTTGCCCGGCGAGCCCATCACCAGCGAACCATCGGGAATTTCCTTGCCTTCGCCAATCAGCGAATTGGCGCCGATGATGCAGTTCTTGCCGATTTTCGCGCCGTTAAGGATCACTGCATTAATACCGATCAGGCTGAAGTCGCCGACGGTGCAACCATGCAGCATGGCGTTATGGCCGATGGTCACACCGGTACCGATGGTCAGCGGATACCCCATATCGGTGTGCATGACGGTGCCATCTTGCACATTGCTGTTCTTGCCGATCAGGATCAGTTCATTGTCACCGCGCAATACCGCGTTGAACCAGACGTTGGCGCCCTCCTCCAGTTTGACCTTGCCCACCAGCGTGGCGTTGGGTGCAACCCAGCTCTGTGGATGGGTTTCGACTCGGGCGTCGCCCAGGCGGTATTTCATCTAGTTATCCTCAAGGCTTACGGTGCCACGGGTTCAGGCCATGTGAGCAATGGCTTCAAATATTGATAAAGCTTTTGGGCGGGTGATGCAGGCTGATTTTTGCGTCATAGAGCAGGTTGATCAACTCGACGATCATAATCGCTGTCAGCCCCCAAATCTTGTACTCACCGAAACGATAGCTGGGCACATACCAACTGCACCCCTGATAGTCGATACGGTGGGTATGTTCACGTGGGTCCTCGCGGAAGAACTCCAACGGCACGCTGAACACCGCAGCAATCTCGGCATCGTTGGCCCGGTACTCAACGAAATCCGGGATCACCCCGACGTAAGGTGTGACCTTGATGCCGTGCAGGGAGATCAGCGGACTGAGTGGCCCGATCACTTCTACCAGACCAGGCGGCAAGCCGATTTCTTCTTCGGCTTCGCGCAGGGCGGTAAAGATCAGGTCGGGATCTTCCGGATCGCGCCGCCCCCCCGGAAAAGCCACTTCGCCGCCATGGGTCGAGAGCCCGCTCGCGCGCAGGGTCAATACCAGCTCTGGCTCGTCACTGCGGGTGATAGGCACCAGCACTGCGGCTTCGGGGAAACGTCGGTCAGTCTCCAGCGTACGCGGAATGTGATTGCTTACGCGATGAAGTAGCTCGTCCAGCATGAGTCATCTCGATCTGTTGGCTACTTTGCATCATGCACCAAAGAAATCCCTCGCCCAACCCCCGATCCACTGCATGTCGCTTAACGACAACTTGCCGACACAGGGCCCCGCACGCCAAGATAGGCACAGCATTTACGGAAACCCAGCATGAAATTCTGCAGCCACTGCGGCAACCCGGTTACCCAGCGCATTCCCGAAGGCGATTCGCGCCTGCGTTTTGTCTGTGATCACTGCCAGACCATTCATTACCAGAACCCGAATATTGTCGCCGGTTGCCTGCCGACCTGGGGCACCCAGGTACTGCTCTGCCGTCGCGCCATCGAACCGCGACGCGGTTACTGGACGTTGCCGGCGGGCTTCATGGAGAACGGCGAAACCGTCGAGCAAGCCGCGATTCGCGAGACCAGCGAGGAGGCCTGCGCACGGGTACGTAACCTGAGCATCTACACCTTGATCGACGTGCCGCATATCAATCAGGTGCATGTGTTCTTTCGCGCAGAGCTGGCGGACCTCGACTTTGCTGCCGGCGAAGAGAGCCTGGAAGTGCGACTTTTCGAAGAAGCCGACATCCCTTGGTCCGAGCTGGCTTTCCGCACCGTCGGGCGTACTTTAGAATGCTTCTTCGCTGACAGACAGACACAGGTTTACCCGGTCCGGTCCGAATCGATTCCACCACTCGCGCAACCTGCGATTACACTTAAATAATAGAAAGTACACCGTACTCTTAGGGATATCGCTGTAATGCGCTGGTTGCTTGCCCTCTTCTGCCTGTTGTTCGTTACTGCCTCCCAGGCCACCGCCTCCACGGTGGTAACCCTGGATGGCAAAGTCATCGAAAAAGTGCTGGTACTCAAATCAGCCCGCCAACTGCAATTGCTCAACGGCGGCAAGCCGGTCAGGACCTATCGCATCTCCCTGGGCAAACAGCCCAGAGGCGCGAAGCTCATGGAAGGCGATAAACGCACGCCGGAAGGTATTTATTGGGTGGACTGGCGCAAGATCAGTGACCGCTTCAACCTGGCCATGCACATCTCCTACCCAAACGTCAGCGACTCGGTGCGCTCGCGTCGTGAAGGGGTAGAGCCCGGGGGCATGATCATGATCCACGGCACCCCGGATACCCTGGATTACCCGGAGCAGCTTTTCCATACCCTGGACTGGACCGACGGCTGTATTGCCTTGCGCAACATCGACATGCGCGAAATCTGGGGCCTGGTCCCGGACGGCACGATGATCGAAATTCGTCCGTAATTTAAAAGAAGATCAAAAGATCGCAGGCTGCGCCAGCTCCTACCGGGAAATGCGATCAACTGCAGGAGCCGCCTGGTTCTTGCCCGCGAGGCGCCAGAACGAACAACAAAAAACCCGCTGACCGTTACCGATTCAGCGGGTTTTTCATTTTACGGCGTCGGATCATAAATCTTCCAACCGCCACACTTCATAAGCCGGCGTCTCATAGGGATGGCTTTGCTTGAGCGCCATCACCACCGAGTGGATCAACTCATCGGCCACCACCAGCTCAACCTTCCATTCCGCCACTTGCTCAACCAGACCGGTTTGCCCGAGAAACGGCTGACTGCCGTCCAGTGGACGAAACTGGCCCTGGCCCAGCACCTGCCACGAACACTGATCATAAGCACCGATCCGCCCGCCACCGGCGGCGAATACGGCGCTTTTGACCACGTCGACGTGGCTGGGCGGCACAAAAAAGCTGAGCTTGTACACGGCCTTTAGTTAACCCAGACCCGAGCGTTACGGAACATGCGCATCCATGGCGCGTCTTCGTTCCAGTCTTCCGAGCGCCAGGAGTTCTGCACGGCACGGAACACCCGCTCAGGGTGCGGCATCATGATGGTCACACGACCGTCGCGGCTGGTCAGCCCGGTGATCCCGCGCGGCGAGCCGTTCGGGTTGGCCGGGTAGTTTTCAGTGACCTTGCCGTGGTTGTCGACGAAACGCATCGCCACGCAACCGGACAGATCGGCCTGGAGCAGTGCCTCTTCGCTCTCGAACTCAGCATGGCCTTCACCGTGGGCGATGGCGATTGGCATACGCGAACCGGCCATGCCTTGCAGGAAGATCGAGTTCGATTCCTGCACCTGAACCATCGCCACACGGGCTTCGAACTGCTCGGAACGGTTACGCACGAAGTGCGGCCAGAACTCGCTGCCCGGGATCAGTTCGTGCAGGTTGGACATCATCTGGCAACCGTTGCACACACCGAGGGTGAAGCTGTCGTTACGTTCGAAGAAGCCCTGGAAGGCATCCCGTGCACGGCTGTTGAACAGTGCCGACTTGGCCCAGCCCTCACCCGCGCCGAGAACGTCGCCATAGGAGAAACCACCGCACGCCACCAGACCTTTGAACTCGTTGAGGTCGACACGACCGGCAAGAATGTCGCTCATGTGCACGTCGATCGCGTTGAAGCCGGCACGGTCGAACGCCGCAGCCATTTCCACCTGACCGTTGACGCCCTGCTCACGCAGTACCGCCACCTGAGGACGAATGCCTTTCTTGATGTACGGCGCAGCGATGTCCTGGTTCACGTCGTAGCTCAGCTTGACGCTCAGACCCGGGTTGTCTTCTTCCAGCAGTACGTCGAACTCTTGCTCGGCGCAATCAGCGTTGTCGCGCAGACGCTGAATCTGGTAGCTGGTTTCGGCCCACTGACGTTGCAGCAGACGACGCTGGCCTTCAAAAACGGTTTCACCATTGAAGCTGATGGTGACTTCGCCGTTGTTGAGCGGCTGACCGATCACCGAAACGCAGTCGCCCAGGCCGGCAGCGCTGAACTGCGCGAGGATGTCCGCAGTGGCGTCCTGACGAACCTGAATCACGGCACCCAGCTCTTCGTTGAACAGGATCGCAGCGATATCGGCCGAGGTTTCAGCCAGACCGTCGAGGTTCAGGCTCAGACCGCAGTGGCCGGCGAAGGCCATTTCCACGGCGCTGGTCAGCAGACCACCGTCGGAACGGTCGTGGTAGGCCAGCAGGTGACCGTCGGCGTTGAGGCCCTGGATCACCGCGAAGAAGGCTTTCAGGTCTTCGGCGTCGTCGACGTCCGGAGCCTGCTTGCCGAGCTTGCCGTGAACCTGTGCCAGGATCGAGGCGCCCATGCGGTTCTGGCCACGGCCCAGGTCGATCAGGATCAGATCGGTGGTGCCCTTGTCCATGCGCAGTTGCGGGGTCAGGGTCTGACGGATGTCGGTCACCGGTGCAAAACCGGTCACGATCAGCGACATTGGCGAGGTTACACTCTTGTCCACGCCTTTATCGTTCCAGCGGGTGGCCATGGACATCGAGTCCTTGCCCACCGGAATGGTGATACCCAGTTCCGGGCACAGTTCCATGCCGACCGCTTTGACGGTGTCGTACAGACGCGCGTCTTCGCCCGGGTGACCGGCTGCGGACATCCAGTTCGCTGACAGTTTGATGTCGGAGATCTTGCCGATGCGCGACGCGGCGATGTTGGTCAGGGTTTCGCCGATGGCCATGCGGCCCGACGCCGGAGCGTCCAGCAGCGCCAGCGGAGTGCGCTCGCCCATGGCCATGGCTTCACCGGTGTAAACGTCGAAGCTGGTGGCGGTGACGGCGACGTCGGCCACCGGAACCTGCCACGGACCGACCATCTGATCACGGGCCACGAGGCCGGTGATGGTGCGGTCGCCGATGGTGATCAAAAAGCTTTTGCTGGCCACGGCCGGGTGATGCAGAACGCGCTCGACGCAGTCGGCGATGTTCAGCGTCGACGGATCGAAATCGTCGCCCAGCTCGCTTTCACGAACGACCGAACGGTGCATGCGCGGGGCTTTGCCCAGCAGCACTTCGAGCGGCATGTCCACCGGGCTGTTGCCGAAGTGGCTGTCGGTGACAGTCAGCTGTGGCTCGGCAGTGGCTTCGCCGACCACGGCGAACGGGCAGCGCTCACGTTCGCAGATCGCCTTGAAGCGTTCGAAGTCGGCCGGGCCGACGGCCAGAACGTAGCGCTCCTGGGATTCGTTGCTCCAGATCTCGTGCGGGGCCATGCCCGGCTCGTCGTTTGGAATGTTGCGCAGCTCGAAGCGGCCACCACGGTCGCCGTCGTTGACCAGTTCCGGGAAGGCGTTGGACAGACCGCCCGCCCCCACGTCGTGGATAAAGCTGATCGGGTTGTGTTCACCCAACTGCCAGCAACGGTCAATGACTTCCTGGCAACGGCGTTCCATTTCCGGGTTTTCGCGCTGTACCGAAGCAAAGTCCAGGTCTGCCGAGCTGGTGCCGGTGGCCATGGAAGAAGCTGCGCCGCCGCCCAGGCCGATGAGCATTGCCGGGCCGCCGAGCACGATCAGCTTGGAGCCAACGACGATTTCACCTTTCTTCACGTGTTCTTCACGGATGTTGCCCATACCACCCGCCAACATGATCGGCTTGTGGTAACCGCGCACTTCATCGCCATGCGGGGTGGTGATGGATTGTTCGAAGGTACGGAAATAACCGGTCAGCGCCGGACGGCCGAATTCGTTGTTGAACGCAGCGCCGCCCAATGGGCCTTCGATCATGATGTCCAGCGCGGTGACGATGCGCTCGGGTTTGCCGTATGGCACTTCCCACGGTTGTTCGAAGCCCGGGATCTGCAGGTTGGACACGGTGAAACCGGTCAGGCCAGCCTTTGGCTTGGCACCGCGACCCGTGGCGCCTTCGTCGCGGATCTCGCCACCGGAACCGGTGGAGGCGCCCGGAAACGGGGCAATCGCGGTCGGGTGGTTGTGGGTCTCGACTTTCATCAGGATGTGCACCGGTTCCTGCACCGCGCCATACTGGCGGGTTTCAGGGTCCGGGAAGAAACGGCCGGCAACGTTGCCGACAATCACCGAAGCGTTGTCCTTGTAAGCCGACAGAACGCCTTCGCTGTGCATCACGTAGGTGTTCTTGATCATGCCGAACAGGCTTTTTTCCTGGTTCTCGCCGTCGATGTCCCAACTGGCGTTGAAGATCTTGTGACGGCAGTGCTCGGAGTTCGCCTGGGCGAACATCATCAGTTCGATGTCGTGCGGGTTGCGCGCAAGGCCTACGAAGGCGTTGACCAGGTAATCGATTTCGTCTTCCGCCAGGGCCAGGCCCAGCTCGACGTTGGCTTTCTCCAGCGCGGCGCGACCGCCACCCAGCACGTCGATAGCAGTCAGCGGCTTGGGTTCGGAGTGACTGAACAGACCGGCAGCCTGCTCGAGGTTTTCCAGCACGATCTGGGTCATGCGGTCGTGCAGCGCATCGGCGATCAGCTGTGCTTGCGCGTCGGTGAATTCACCGGCCACGTAGAAAGCGATACCGCGCTCCAGGCGCTGGATTTTCGCCAGGCCGCAGTTGCGGGCGATGTCGCTGGCCTTGCTCGACCATGGCGAAATGGTGCCGAAACGCGGCAACACCAGGAACAGACGGCCGGTCGGCTCTTGTACCGGCACACTTGGGCCGTACTTCAGAAGGCGCGCCAGCACCTGCTGTTCGTCGCCGGTCAGAACGCCGGTGACTTCGGCGAAGTGAGCGAATTCAGCATACAAGCCACTGACAGCCGGGACGCATCGGCTCAGTTGCTCAAGAAGTTTGCTGTGGCGAAAGGCAGAAAGGGCAGGAGCGCCGCGCAGGATCAACATCTTCGGGACAGCCTCGGGAAGGGGTGTGCTTTGAGGCCGTGCATTCTAGCCTAAACCGCCCGCGACGGCACCCGAAACGGCACGCCAGCCTTTGGCCGAACGTCGGCCCGTGGCCCAGCACCTTTAACCAATGGCTATCAAGGCGCGTGCGACGGGTTATTTTTGTCGTCACATTCGCGCCACAGAGCCTGTTTTTCAGGGCTTCAGCCGGTTTTTTCTCTCGCTAGCAGACATGCCCTTCGCTGTCGAGATATGGCGGTCGTGGTCCTTTGCGTATACTGCGCGAATGTTTTCCAAAACGGCTTTCCGTCCGCGCTGTGTCAAATGGCTCATCGCAACCGGACTCTTCCTGATGCTCAGTGCCTGTGTTGATAAACCCAGCACACTCGAGCGCGTAAAGGAGGATGGCGTGCTGCGGGTGGTCACCCGTAACAGCCCCGCCACCTACTTCCAGGATCGCAATGGCGAAACCGGCTTCGAATACGAGCTGGTGAAACGTTTCGCCGAGGACCTGGGCGTCAAGCTGAAGATCGAAACCGCTGACAACCTCGATGATCTTTTCAGTCAGATAGGCAAACCCAATGGCCCGGTGCTGGCGGCTGCCGGTCTGGTCAGCAGCGAGAAGCGCAAACAGCAGGTCAGGTTTTCCCACACCTATCTGGAAGTCACTCCACAGATCATCTACCGCAACGGCCAGTCACGCCCGACCAACGCTGCCGACCTGGTGGGCAAGCACATCATAGTGCTCAAGGGCAGCACCCACGCCGAACAGCTGGCGGATCTGAAACGCAAATATCCCGGTATTGAATACGAAGAGTCCGACGCCGTTGAAGTCGTCGACCTGCTGCGCATGGTTGATGAGGGCCAGATTGATCTGACGCTGGTCGACTCCAACGAAGTGGCGATGAACCAGGTCTACTTCCCCAATGTGCGGGTCGCCTTCGACCTGGGTGATGCCAGCAACCAGAGCTGGGCCGTGGCCGCTGGCGATGACAACAGCCTGCTCAACGAGATCAACACTTTCCTCGACAAGGTGGAGAAGAACGGCACCTTGCAACGTTTGAAGGATCGCTATTATGGGCATGTGGACGTACTTGGCTATGTCGGTGCCTACACCTTCGCCCAGCATTTGCAGCAACGCTTACCCAAATACGAAAAGCACTTCAAAGCGTCGGCCAAGGATGAAAAAGTCGATTGGCGACTGCTTGCCGCGATTGGCTATCAAGAGTCGTTATGGCAATCGGCAGTCACTTCCAAAACCGGCGTTCGCGGCATGATGATGCTGACTCAGAACACCGCGCAGGCCATGGGCGTGTCCAACCGCCTGGACGCCAGGCAAAGCATCAGCGGCGGGGCCAAGTACCTGGTGTATATGAAGGATCAGCTGGACGACAAAATCGAAGAGCCGGATCGCACCTGGTTTGCACTTGCGGCCTACAACGTCGGTACCGGCCATCTTGATGACGCTCGAAAACTGGCCGAAAAAGAAGGCCTGAATCCGAACAAATGGCTCGATGTGAAGAAGATGCTGCCGCGCCTGGCGCAGAAGCAGTGGTACAGCAAAACCCGCTATGGCTATGCCCGTGGCGGTGAGCCGGTGCACTTTGTCGCCAACATCCGTCGTTACTACGACATCCTGACCTGGGTCACGCAGCCGCAGCTGGAGGGCAATCAGGTGGCTGAAGGCAATCTGCACGTACCCGGCGTGGACAAGACCAAGCCGACCGAAGAAATGCCACCGCTGTAGATCATGACTGAAAACGGACGCGGAGCGTCCAGTGAGGCATTCCCACGCGGGAGCGTGGGAACGATCTTGTCAGGCCTTTGCTGCCGCCAGAATCAACGCCTTCATTTCCGCCACTGCCGACTTGAATCCGACGAACAGCGCATGTGCCACCAACGCGTGCCCGATGTTCAATTCGTTGATGCCTTTAATCGCGGCAACGGCTTCGACGTTGTGGTAATGCAGGCCGTGACCGGCGTTGACGATCAGACCTTGGGCCAGACCGCAGGCCACGCCATCAGCGACTCGCAGCAATTCTTCTGCAACTTCGGTCGGTGTCTGCGCATCGGCGTAACGGCCGGTGTGCAATTCAATCGCCGGTGCGCCGACCCGCCTGGACGCTTCGATCTGCCGCTCATCGGCATCGATAAATAGCGAGACCTCACAGCCGAATTTGGCCAGGCGCTCTACCGCTGCCTTGATCCGCGCTTCTTGCCCCGCGACATCAAGACCGCCTTCGGTGGTCAGCTCTTGACGGGTTTCCGGGACCAGACAGATATGCGCCGGGCGAATGCGCTCGGCGAAAGCCATCATCTCTTCGGTGACGCCCATTTCGAAGTTCATGCGGGTTTGCAACACATCCTTGAGCAGCAGCACATCACGCTCCTGAATGTGTCGGCGGTCTTCACGCAAATGCACGGTAATCCCGTCAGCCCCCGCCTCTTCCGCATCCAGCGCCGCCTTGACCGGATCAGGATAACGAGTGCCCCGGGCCTGGCGCAGAGTGGCAACGTGGTCGATGTTCACGCCAAGAAGAATGCGATTGCTGGTGGTCACGGAAGCGCTCCTGAAGAATGGAAGATTCGGCGCACAGCATATAGTGTCCGGTCACGAAAATAACTGTTCGCTTTTGACGGCGTCTTTCGTTCGGTCCGACACTTCGGCCATGTTGCGTTGCCGCTCCTCGCCACAGCGGGCGATGACTCGTCGCGGCGCCTTGCCTGACTTCGAGATCCACTCGTCAAAACTCGAACGTATTTCCGAGACCGGAAACCGCTCGCTACGGCTTGCGAAACAACTCGCGACTGACCAATGGCCGACCACCGAGATGCACAGCCAGCGCTTGACGCATCAGACGCTTGGCAGCGGAGAGCGCGCCGGGGGCAGTCCAGTCGGCTTCAGCCATGGCCAGCAGCTCAGTGCCGTTGAACAATCCCGGTTGCAGTAAGTAGACCCGCTCAAGCCCGGCATCGACTTGCAAGCGATACATACCGTCCGCAGCTATCGGATCGCCATGAATGTCGGTGTCCAGCGCGAATCCGTAACCGAGATCATCCAGCAGGCGCCACTCGAAGGCCCGCAGCAAAGGTTCGAGCGGACGCCCTTCAGCAAGGGCCAGCAAGGTCGCGGCGTAGTGATCGAAAACGGCTGGGTGAGGATCTTCGGCAGGCAGCAGGCGGATCAACAACTCATTGAGGTAGAGCCCGCTGAACAGCGCCTCACCGTTGAGCCAGGTGGAAACACCGGCGCTTTCCATACGCCCGACATTTTTCAGCTCGCTGCGCCCACGAAATTCGACTTCCAGCGGCACGAACGGCCGTGCCAATGTCCCGGCCTTACCCCGCGCACTGCGCAACACCGCCCGCAGCCGACCTTGAGGCGTGAGGAAATCCACCAGCGCACTGTTTTCGCGGTAAGCCCGGCTGTGCAGTACGTAGGCGGGTTGGGCGATGGGTGGGGTTGGGGGCATGGAAGTCGAGTATCTCTAAGAGAATACAGCCAGTGAAAACGGCACATACCTAATGTGGGAGCGGGCTTGCTCGCGAAAGCGGTTCAACATTCAACATCTCTGTCGACTGTGACACCGCCTTCGCGAGCAAGCCCGCTCCCACATTAGATCTTTGTTGCATCCAGCCTTGGCGCTTACAGGTCGCCGTAACCCAGGGAACGCAGGGCGCGTTCGTCGTCGGACCAGCCGCCTTTGACCTTGACCCACAGGTTGAGCATGATCTTGGAGTCGAACAGCAGCTCCATATCCTTGCGCGCCTCGGTACCGATGCGTTTGATCCGCTCGCCCTTCTCGCCAATGATGATTTTCTTCTGACCGTCGCGCTCGACGAGAATCAAGGCGTGGATATGCAAGGTCTTGCCCTGCTGCTTGAACTCTTCGATTTCCACTGTGATCTGGTACGGCAATTCAGCGCCCATCTGACGCATGATTTTCTCGCGCACCAGTTCCGCTGCAAGGAAACGGCTGCTGCGATCAGTGATCTGGTCTTCCGGGAAGAAGTGATCGTTTTCCGGCAGGTGCTCGGCGATCACGCGCTCCAGGGCGTCGAGGTTGTGACCGTGCTGCGCCGAAATCGGCATGATCTGCGCGTTTGGCAACTGTTCTTGCAACCAGCTCAAATGCGGCATCAGTTCAGCTTTGTCTTCGATGCGGTCGGTCTTGTTCAATGCCACGATGACCGGGCCTTGAACGTACTGAACACGCTCGAGCACCATCTGGTCTTCATCGGTCCAGCGGGTGCGGTCGACCACGAAAATCACCACATCGACGTCTTTCAACGCCGCTGACGCGGTTTTGTTCATGTAACGGTTGAGCGCTTTTTCGCCGCCCTTGTGCATACCCGGGGTGTCGACATAGACGGCCTGAACGGTGCCTTCAGTCTTGATGCCGAGCATGTTGTGGCGGGTGGTTTGCGGCTTGCGCGAAGTGATCGCCAGCTTTTGCCCGAGAATGTGGTTCAGCAGCGTGGATTTGCCCACGTTGGGACGGCCGACGATGGCGACATAGCCACAGCGAGTTGCAGTTGAATCAGTCATGGCCATTCTCCACGCCCAGGGCTATCAGTGCTGCGGCGGCCGCTACCTGTTCGGCAATACGACGACTCACACCCTGACCTCGGCTTTTTTCATTCAATAAGGTGATTTCGCATTCGACGAAGAACGTCCGGCAATGGGGCTCACCCTGGATATCTACCACTTCATAACGTGGCAGGTCACAGGCACGCGACTGCAGGAACTCTTGCAGTCGGGTCTTTGGATCTTTGTTGGTGTCGACCAGCGTCAGGCCTTCGAACTCGGACGTCAGCCAGGCCAGTACGCGCTCGCGCGCCACCTCCATGCCCGCATCCAGGTAGATGGCGCCGATCAGCGCTTCCAGGGCATCAGCGAGGATCGACTCGCGACGAAAGCCCCCGCTCTTCAACTCGCCGGAGCCCAGACGCAGGTACTCGCCCAGATCGAAACCACGAGCCAGCACCGCCAGGGTTTCGCCTTTCACCAGCCGTGCGCGCAAACGCGACAACTGGCCTTCGCGAGCGAGCGGAAAGCGATCGAACAGTGCTTCACCGGCGACGAAGTTGAGAATGGCATCACCGAGAAACTCCAGGCGTTCATTGTTGCGCCCGGCAAAACTGCGGTGAGTCAGGGCCAGGACCATCAGTTCCTGATCCTTGAAGGTATAGCCGAGCTGACGCTCGAGACGGCTTAAAGAGACGCTCACGGTTTACCCACACTGAGTTCGTGGTCGAATATCGCCACCATTGGGACAAGGCACCGCTGGCCCTCGACAATTAACGCTGTGTTCAAATCCACATCCTGAATATTGTTGACTGCATGCTTCTGGCGACATCGCTGTAAAGATCACTGACGACGGCGGAACCGGCGTCGTGAAGCGTTCTACAAGACCCAGAAAAGCATTCGGCGCTGTGTTCAACAGCGCCGTGTGTGATTACTTGATCAGGCCAACCCGCGAGAAATTCGGCAGGCGGCTGAGTTTTGGTTCGGGCCAGCTCATCCAGACTGCAAAGGCCTTACCGACAATATTCTTGTCGGGAACCATGCCCAGAAGATCCTTGGGAATACTCGGGTCATCCCAGTAGCGACTGTCATTGGAGTTGTCGCGGTTGTCGCCCATCATGAAGTAATGCCCGGCAGGCACGGTCCACTGATGGTCCGGAGTTGCACGAAAGCGGCTCATTTCCTTGCGGATCAGGTGCTCGACAGCGCCGAGTTTTTCCTTATAGAGCTCTGCACTGCCCAACGTACCTGGCTCGGAACCCACCAACTGCTCGGCCACCGATTGCCCATTGACGAACAGTCGCTTGTCGGCGGTGTAACGAATTTCGTCGCCTGGCAAGCCGACTACGCGCTTGATGTAGTTGACGTTCGGATCGCTTGGGTAGCGGAACACCATCACATCGCCGCGCTGCGGATCACCGACTTCGATGACTTTCTTGTCGATCACCGGCAAGCGGATCCCGTAAGAAAACTTGCTCACCAGAATAAAGTCGCCGACATCCAGGGTCGGCTTCATCGAGCCCGAAGGAATCTGGAACGGTTCCACCAGGAACGAACGCAGTACCAGCACGATGAACAACACCGGGAAGAACGATTTGCCGTATTCAACCAGCAACGGCTCTTTGTTCAGCTTCTCGACCACGACTACATCGGGCTGGCTGACGCTGCCCTGATAAGTGGCGATGGCTGCACGCCGGCGCGGTGCCAGAAAGAGCAGATCGAGCAACGCCAACAAACCGCAAACGGCGACAGCGATGACCAGCAACAGCGGGAAATTTAGTGACATAGGACCTAACTATCCAACCTGAGCACAGCAAGGAAGGCTTCTTGTGGAATTTCCACGTTACCGACCTGCTTCATGCGTTTTTTACCGGCCTTCTGCTTTTCCAACAGCTTGCGCTTACGGCTAACGTCACCGCCGTAGCATTTGGCCAATACGTTCTTTCTGAGTGCCTTGACGGAGGTTCGCGCAATAATCTGCCCGCCAATGGCGGCCTGGATTGCGACGTCGAACATCTGACGCGGAATCAGTTCTTTCATCTTCTCGGTCAACTGGCGACCTTTGTAGTGCGCGTTATCCTTGTGCACGATCAGCGCCAGGGCGTCGACCTTGTCACCGTTGATCAGCACATCCAGTTTCACCAGATTAGCTGATTGATAACGATCGAAATGGTAATCCAGCGAAGCATAGCCGCGACTGGTGGATTTGAGACGGTCGAAGAAGTCCAGGACCACTTCGTTCATCGGCAAATCGTAGGTCACCTGGACCTGGCTACCGAGGAACAGCATGTCGTGCTGAATGCCACGCTTCTCGATGCACAGGGTAATGACGTTACCCAGGTGCTCTTGCGGCACAAGAATATTGGCCCGAACGATTGGCTCGCGCATGTCTTCGATGGCCGACAGATCCGGCAGTTTGGACGGGTTGTCGACGTAAATCGTTTCACCGCTCTTGAGCAACAGCTCGAAAATTACCGTCGGCGCGGTGGTGATCAGGTCCAGGTCGTACTCGCGCTCCAGGCGCTCCTGGATGATCTCCATGTGCAGCATGCCGAGGAACCCGCAACGGAAACCGAAGCCCAGGGCGTCGGAACTTTCCGGGGTGTACTGCAAGGAGGAGTCGTTCAGGGTGAGCTTTTGCAGGGCTTCACGGAAGTCTTCGAAGTCGTCGGAACTGACCGGGAACAGACCGGCATACACCTGCGGCTGAATGCGTTTGAAACCTGGCAGCACGTCGACGTCCGGCGTCGAGCTCAAGGTCAGGGTGTCGCCGACCGGCGCGCCATGAATGTCCTTGATGCCGGCGATGATGAAGCCTACTTCACCGGCTTTCAGATCAACGGTGGCGGTGTGTTTCGGGTTGAACACACCGACGCTGTCCACCAGGTGGATCTTGCCGGTGGATTTGACCAGAATCTTGTCGCCCTTCTTCACGCAGCCGTGGCGCACGCGAACCAGGGAAACAACGCCCAGGTAGTTGTCGAACCAGGAGTCGATGATCAACGCTTGCAGCGGATCTTCGATATTGCCGGTCGGCGCAGGAATGGTGCGCACCAGACGCTCGAGCACTTCATCGACGCCCAGACCGGTCTTGGCACTGCACTCGACCGCATCGGTGGCATCGATGCCGATGATTTTTTCGATTTCTTCTTTGACGCGGTCCGGATCGGCCTGTGGCAGGTCGATCTTGTTCAGGACCGGCATGACCTCAAGGCCCTGCTCGATCGCGGTGTAGCAGTTGGCAACCGACTGCGCTTCGACACCCTGACCGGCATCGACCACCAGCAAGGCGCCTTCACAGGCCGCCAGCGAGCGGCTGACTTCATAGGTGAAGTCAACGTGGCCGGGGGTGTCAATGAAGTTCAACTGGTACTTGATGCCATCTCTGGCGGTGTAATACAGGGTAACGCTGTGAGCCTTGATGGTGATCCCGCGCTCACGCTCAAGGTCCATGGAGTCCAGTACCTGGGCTTCCATTTCGCGCTCGGCCAGGCCGCCGCACATCTGGATGAAGCGATCGGCCAGAGTCGACTTGCCATGGTCAATGTGGGCGATGATGGAGAAATTGCGGATATGACTCAAATCACTCACGGATCAACACTCAAAAAGGCTGCAGGCATAGCCCGCCGAAAAATAGCCGGGAATTGTACCTGATACACCGAGCAAGCGTCACGTTTGCCTGCGCTCGGCTGCGTAGCAGTTGTAACTTCAGTTCCTTTGATCAGTCTGCAGCGCAGGGGTAGCAAGGCTTAACGAAAAAAACGCCCCGATCTTTCGACAGGGGCGTTTCTATTCAGCCAGCGCAGGGCAGAGCCCGCTATCAACCGGCTCGGCGCAACAACCAGGCCCCGGCCAGCGCACAGATACCGGCCGGCACCAATACCGCGAACAATGGCGAGAAACCGAACACCAGACTCGATGGCCCCAGCAGATCCTGAGCGATACGGAAGGTAAAGCCCACCAACACACCAGTGAATACCCGTTGACCAAGGGTTACCGAGCGCAACGGGCCAAAAATGAACGAAATAGCCATCAGCACCAGCGCGGCGGTGACCAAGGGTTGCAACACCTTGACCCAGAACGCGAGCCAGTAGCGACCGTTGTTCAAGCCCTGATCGGCCAGATAGTGGATATAGCTCCACAACCCGGTGATAGACAGCGCTTCCGGCACCATCACGACCGTATTAAGCAGTTGCGGGCTCAACGCCACGTCCCAGCGCTCCTCGGGAGCCGTGACGACCTCGGTGCTGCCATCATGGAAAAGCGTCGTGGTCACACCACTCAACTGCCAATGGTCCTTATCGAATTCCGCGCGCTTGGCGAAGCTCGAAGTGAGCATATGACGCTGATCGTCAAAACGATAACGGGTCACGCCAAATAGCAGACCATTGGGCTGCACGGCGTTGACGTGAATGAACTCATCGCCCTGACGGTGCCACAAACCATGTTTGGCACTTTGCGCATCACCGCTACCCTGAGCCAGGGAGCGATTGGCCTGTGCCTGGCTTTCAGTGGCCGGCGCAACGTATTCGCCGACCAGAACCCCAACCAGCATCAACACCAGCATTGGCTTCATCACTGCCCAGACGATACGACCGATGGACACGCCAGCGGCGCGCATAATGGTCAATTCGCTGGCGCTGGCCAGGCTGCCCAGCCCGATCAGGCAGCCGATCAAGGCTGCCATTGGCAACATGTCGTAGACACGCCGCGGCGCGGTCAGCAATACGAAGCTCAAGACGTCGACCAAGGTGTAGGTATCAGTGACGTCGGTCATCTCGTCGATGAAGGCAAACAATGACGCCAGACCGAGAATGACCCCCAACACTCCCACAATGGCTACGAACACGCTTCTACCGATGTAGCGATCCAGCTTATCCACGGGCCATCTCCAGCACACTACGGCGACTCGCCAGCTTCAAGCGCAACGGTTCCCAGTACAGCAACCCCAGACCAACGGTCAGGAAGATCGCGTGCACCCACCACAACCCCAGCGCCGCCGGGATCTTGCCTTTTTCCAAGGCGCCACGGGCCGCAATCAGGATGGTCAGATAAGCCATATAAAGAAGAACCGCCGGGAGCAGCTTGAGGAAACGACCTTGCCGCGGATTGACTCGTGACAACGGCACCGCCATCAGGGTCACGATAAACACCAGCAACGGCAGGGAGACTCGCCATTCCAGCTCGGCACGCGCACGAAGATCCGGATTACCCAGCAGATCGCGGGTCGCCATCGCATCGCGATCGGTCACTTCTTCGCTCACATCCGGCTTGGACAGCAGCACTCCATAGGTGTCGTACTTGATGGCGCGGTAGTCGGCCTGCCCCGGATTACCGTCGTAGCGATAGCCATTGTCGAGGATCAGGTAGCGGCTACCATCCTCTTTGACTTCCTGACGCCCCTTCTGCGCAACCAGCACAGAAATGCCACGATCCTTCTTGTCAGTGGACATGCGCTTTTCCGAAATGAATACGCCGCCCAAATTGGCACGATCATCGGACAGTTGCTCGGTGTAGGTCACACGCGTCTCGTCACGCAAGGCCTGAAAGCGACCCGGCACCAGCGTGTCGAACTCGGTCATCGCATCCTGCTTATTGAGCAGCAACTGAAACTGCTTCGCACCCTGCGGCGCCAGGCTAAGGCTCAGCCATGCAACCACCAGCGCAACCAGGACGGCCGGGACCATGGTCATGCCCAGCAGACGCTGCTGGCTCATGCCCGTGGCCGAGAGCACTGTCATTTCGCTTTCAAGGTACAGACGGCCGTAAGCCAGCAGGATCCCGAGAAACAGCCCCAAAGGCAGAATCAGCTGCAGGAAGCCGGGCAGGCGAAAACCCATGATCAGGAAAAGCGAACCCGGGTCAAGGGCGCCGGAAGCTGCCTGAGCCAGGAATTTGATGAAGCGCCCGCTCATGATGATGACCAACAACACAGCGCTGACGGCGCTCAAGGTCAACAGGACTTCGCGGGACAAATAACGGAAGACGATCAAACCAGACACTCCAGGGTTGTCAGGCTAAGGCGGCCAAACAAGCAAACGTATCGAGCTGGCTCGTGAAGCTGAGCCGCTGAAAAAGCTGGCGCATTATCCTGTGATTGAGCACGCCTGTCACTGCGCAAGCTCAAGCTGGCACGCAAAGCGCTGGAGATCGCTCATGGGAGGGTTGTCAGCCTCGGGCAGCGAGGTTCAAACTGGCGGCTTTGTCGCTGGTACGTACTGGCGCACTTCTCTTTATAAGCAAGTTTTATATAGATAAGCCAAGCGCACACCATTGAGCGGTGCGCACTTTGACCATTTATTCAGGGACCCGGACATGGAACTGGTTGTAAAAAGCGTTAGCCCAGAAACGTTGAAAACCGCCACTCTGGTGGTCGCCGTCGGCGAAGACCGCACGCTCGGCACTGTCGCCAAACAACTCGACGAACTCAGCGGCGGCGCCATCAGCGCAGTCCTCAAGCGCGGCGACCTGGCCGGCAAAGTGGGCCAGAGCCTGTTGCTGCATAGCCTGCCGAACCTCAAAGCCGAACGCGTGCTGCTGGTAGGTATCGGTAAAGATGCCGAATTGGGCGACCGTCCTTTCCGCAAAATCATCAGCAGCGTGCTGAACACCCTCAAAAACCTGGGCGGCAGCGACGCGGTACTGGCCCTGGACGAAGTGATCGTCAAAGGCCGTGACAGCTACGGCAAGACGCGCCTGCTGGCCGAAACTCTGGTGGATGGTGAATACCTCTTCGAGCAATTCAAGAGCCAGAAAACCGAACCGCGCGCCCTGAAAAAAATCACCCTGCTGACCATCAAGGCGGCACAAGCCGAAGTCGAACGCGCCGTAACCCACGCGCAAGCGATCGCCACCGGCATGGCTTTTACCCGCGACCTGGGCAATCTGCCGCCAAACATCTGCCACCCGAGCTTCCTCGCCGAACAAGCGAAAAACCTCGGCAAGGCGCACAAAGGCCTGAAAGTCGAGATTCACGACGAGAAGAAAATCAAAGAACTGGGCATGGGCGCGTTCTACGCCGTAGGTCAGGGCAGCGATCAACCGCCTCGCCTGATCGTCATGAACTACCAGGGCGGCAAGAAGTCCGAGAAGCCATTCGTACTGGTCGGAAAGGGCATCACCTTCGACACTGGCGGCATCAGCCTCAAGCCTGGCGCCGGCATGGACGAGATGAAGTACGACATGGGCGGTTCGGCCAGCGTTTTCGGCACCCTGCATGCCGTGCTCGAACTGAAACTGCCAATCAACCTGGTGTGCATCCTGGCCTGCGCCGAGAACATGCCGAGCGGCGGCGCGGCCCGCCCGGGCGACATCGTCACCACCATGAGCGGCCAGACAGTGGAAATCCTCAACACCGACGCCGAAGGCCGTCTGGTGCTGTGCGACGCCCTGACCTATGCCGAGCGCTTCAAGCCACAAGCGGTGATCGACATCGCAACGCTGACCGGTGCTTGCGTCGTCGCTCTGGGGGCTCACACTTCCGGCCTGCTGGGCAACAACGACGAGCTGATCGGCCAACTGCTGAGCGCAGGCGTTCAGGCCGACGACCGCGCCTGGCAACTGCCGCTGTTCGATGAGTATCAGGAACAGCTGGACAGCCCGTTCGCCGACATCGCCAACATCGGCGGCCCGAAAGCCGGCACCATCACGGCCGCCTGCTTCCTGTCGCGCTTCACCAAGCAATACAACTGGGCGCACCTGGACATCGCCGGGACTGCCTGGACCAGCGGTGGCAAGGACAAGGGCGCCACTGGCCGTCCAGTTCCACTGTTGACCCAGTACCTGCTGGACCGCGCCAAAGCCTGAAACTGAAGACCCTGCGCTGCGTCATCCCAGGATGACGCAGCGCAGGCGTCAGGACCCGCAATGACCAAAGTCGACTTTTATATTCTGCCCAGCGCCGATCCGTCCGCGCGCCTGGACTTCGCCTGCAAACTCACCGAAAAAGCCTGGCGCCTTGGGCACCGGGTCTATCTGCATTGCAGCGACGCGGCCCAGCGTGAGGATCTCGACGCCCGCTTGTGGAGCTTCAAAGGCGAAAGCTTTGTGCCTCATGGCCCCGCTGAAAACGAGCCGGACGGGCTGATTGTTCTCGGCTTGGGCCAAGACTGCGGACAACATCACGACCTGCTGGTCAATCTGGACCTGAAAGTCCCGGCATTCGCTCAGCACTTCGCCCGTGTGGCAGAAGTCGTGGTCGAAGACCCTACTATTCGTCAGGCCGCGCGGGAGAGTTTCCGTTTCTACCGCGAACAGGGCTATCCTCTGCAAGATCACCGTCTACAGCGACTCTGAGCACCCGATGGACACTCCAAATCCGCTGCAAAAGTCCGCGCACCTGCTGGACGACCTCGAGTCGATCCGCCAACTGCTCGGCGATGACAACCTGCAACCACCGCTGCTGACCGAAACGGTTGCCAGCGATGTACAGATCCCCATGCTGTTTGACATGGTCGCAGGCAAGAAACCTGCCGAAACCATCGAAAACTCCACGGCACAACCGACGCCGGTACCGATCGCAGAGCCAGAGCCCGCCCCTGCATTGGCAGCAGCGCCGGTCGCCAACAAAGGCCCTGATGCCCTGCTGCATCTGGACAGCGAACTGCGTGCCGCCGCACTGCTGATCATGCAAGACGTGATCGACGACTTCGCCCCGCACATCGAAACCGAAATCAAACGCCGGCTCGACGCACGGATGGAACGGTTGTTGAGCCAGTATCAGTTCTGACCCCAAACACATCTCTTTTGTGGCGATAGGGCAAACCCCAATGCCCCCCTGTAGGAGCGAGCTTGCTCGCGATGGACCTGAGGACGACGCGTTCATTCAGACAGCACGCGTTATCGTTAACGTCCATCGCGAGCAAGCTCGCTCCTACAGGGCAATGCTGTTCAGTTAAGGAATTTCTGGCTCCGCACATTCCCCGTAGCAGCAGCCGAAGGCTGCGTTCGGCTGCGTAGCGGTCGTAAAATCAGGCACTGTGGTGTTACAGGTTGACCGTGGTTGCATGATTTGCGACTGCTGCGCAGCCGAACGCAGGCTTCGCCAGCTGCTACGGATCGCTTCGTCGCCTTAACTGAACAGCATTGCGCTCCTACAGGGGGGCATTAGGGCTTGCCGCCCTCGCCGCCAGCCTCCCCCCTATCGTTTTTTCTCCCTCCTGCTATCACCTCGCTCTACGCCCAATCGAACATCCCCGCTATACTTGCCGGCTTTTCCTGAATAAATGCCAATAGGGTCCCGCCGCGCATGGATAAGACCTACCAGCCGCACGCCATTGAAACTTCCTGGTACAACACCTGGGAGTCCGAGAATTATTTCGCTCCGCAAGGCGCGGGCGATTCCTACACCATCATGATTCCGCCGCCGAACGTCACTGGCAGCCTGCATATGGGCCATGGCTTCAACAACGCGATCATGGACGCCCTGATCCGTTTCCGCCGCATGCAGGGTCGCAATACCCTGTGGCAACCGGGCACCGATCACGCCGGTATCGCCACACAAATGCTGGTGGAGCGTCAGCTTGAAGCTCAAGGCCAGAATCGCCATGACCTGGGCCGCGAAAAATTCCTCGAAAAAGTCTGGGAATGGAAGGATCAGTCCGGTGGCAACATCAGCCGCCAGATTCGCCGCCTGGGTTCGTCCGTAGACTGGAGCCGCGAGCGCTTCACCATGGACGACGGTCTTTCGGAAGCCGTTAAAGAAGCCTTTGTGCGCCTGCACGAAGACGGCCTGATCTACCGTGGCAAGCGTCTGGTCAACTGGGACACCAAACTGCACACGGCGATTTCCGACCTCGAAGTGGAAAACCATGACGAGAAAGGCTTCCTGTGGAACCTGCGCTACCCACTGGCCGACGGCGCCAGGACTGCGCAAGGTCTGGATTACCTGATCGTTGCCACCACGCGTCCCGAAACCATGCTCGGCGACGCCGCCGTCGCGGTGAACCCGGCAGATGAGCGCTACAAGGCCCTGATCGGCAAGTTTGTCGAGCTGCCGCTGGTTGGCCGTCGAATCCCGATCATCGCCGACGAGTATTGCGACCCGGAATTTGGCACCGGCTGTGTGAAAATCACCCCGGCCCACGACTTCAACGACTATGAAGTCGGCAAGCGTCACAATCTGCCGTTGCTGAACATCTTCGACAAGAACGCCGATGTACTGCCGGTCGCTCAGGTGTTCAACCTCGACGGCACGCTCAACGAGCAGATCGACGGTAAACTGCCCGCCGTGTACGCCGGCCTCAACCGCTTCCAGGCACGCAAGGAAATCGTTGCCGACTTCGAGGCTGCAGGCCTGCTGGTCAGCGTCGACGATCACACCCTGAAAGTGCCGAAAGGCGACCGCTCCGGGACCATCATCGAGCCGTGGCTGACCGACCAGTGGTACGTCTCCACCAAGCCGTTGGCTGAACCGGCGATTGCCGCCGTTGAAGACGGCCGGATTGCTTTCGTACCCAAGCAGTACGAAAACATGTACTTCTCCTGGATGCGCGATATCCAGGATTGGTGCATCAGCCGTCAGTTGTGGTGGGGTCACCGGATTCCGGCCTGGTACGACGAATCGGGCAAAGTTTATGTAGGTCGCGACGAAGCCGAAGTGCGTGCCAAAAACAACCTTGGCCCGGACGTAGCGCTGCAACAGGACAACGACGTTCTCGACACCTGGTTCAGCTCGGGTCTGTGGACGTTCTCCACCCTGGGTTGGCCGCAGCAGACTGAGTTCCTGAAGAAGTTCCACTCCACCGACGTGCTGGTGACTGGCTTCGACATCATTTTCTTCTGGGTTGCCCGGATGATCATGCTCACCATGCACCTGGTGAAAAACGAAGACGGCACGCCGCAGGTCCCGTTCAAGACTGTCTACGTGCACGGCCTGGTCCGCGATGGCCAGGGCCAGAAAATGTCCAAGTCCAAGGGCAACGTCCTGGACCCGCTGGACATCATCGACGGCATCGAACTCGAAGCACTGGTGGAAAAACGCACGACCGGTCTGATGCAGCCAAAACTGCTGAAGAAGATCGAAAAGCAGACCCGCGACGAGTTTGCTGACGGTATCGCCAGCTATGGCACCGACGCCCTGCGCTTCACGTTCTGCTCGCTGGCCTCCACCGGCCGCGACATCAAGTTCGACATGGGCCGCGTCGAAGGCTATCGCAACTTCTGCAACAAAATCTGGAACGCCGCGCGCTACGTGCTCGATAAAGGCGAAGACTGCGGTCAGAACGGCGAAGAAGTCGAACTGTCCCTGGCCGATCGCTGGATCATTTCGCAGCTGCAACGCACCGAAGCCGAAGTGACCCGCCAACTCGACCAGTTCCGTTTCGACCTGGCCGCTCAGGCGCTGTACGAGTTCATCTGGAACCAGTATTGCGACTGGTACCTGGAACTCTCCAAGCCTGTGCTGTGGGACGAAAACGCGCCGATCGAACGTCAGCGCGGTACTCGTCGTACGCTGGTTCGCGTGCTGGAAGTCGCCCTGCGTCTGGCGCACCCGTTCATGCCGTTCATCACCGAAGAAATCTGGCAGCGCCTGGCGCCGCTGGCCGGTATCGAAGGCAAGACCATCATGCTGCAACCGTGGCCGGTGGCGAACGAGGCGCGCATTGATCCGGCGGCCGAAGACGATATCGAATGGCTCAAAGGCCTGATGCTCGGCACGCGCAACATCCGTGGTGAGATGAATATCGGCCCGGGCAAGCCGTTGCAGCTGTTCCTGAGAAACGTCAGCAGCGAAGATCAGCGTCGCCTGTGCGAAAACGATGCACTGCTCAAGAAGCTGGCCAAGCTTGAATCGATCACGATTCTCGCCCCAGGCGCCGAAGCACCGCTGTCCGCCACCGCTCTGGTTGGCGAGATGGAAGTGCTGGTACCGATGGCCGGCCTGATCGACAAGGCAGCGGAACTGGCGCGTCTGGACAAGGAAATCCAGCGCCTGCAAGGCGAAGTGCAGCGGGTCGGCGGCAAGCTGTCCAACGCCGCGTTCGTTGACAAGGCTCCAGCCGAAGTCATCGACAAAGAGCGCGCCAAACTGGCCGAAGCCGAACAGGCTCTGGGCAAGCTGGCTGAACAGCATGCGCGGATTGCCAGTTTGTAACGGCAAATCAGGCAGTTGAAAAAAGGGAGGCCCATAAGGCCTCCCTTTTTTTGTCGGCAAAATTGGCACGATTGCTTTTTGTAGGAGCGAGCTTGCTCGCGATGGTCGTCAACGATAACGCGTGCTTTTTGACGAAACGCATCAGCTTCAAGTCCATCGCGAGCAATCGAGCGTCGACCGGCTGCTCCTACAGGGGGTGCGTACAGCCATTGGCGAAGCCTGCGATCTTGGCGATCTCGCACCCGACGATAGATGTGGGACAATGCCCGTCACTTTAAGCCATACCCGAATCGACCTCGCCCATGACCGCCCCCAGCACACCCAAACCAGCGCGCAAAAAACCTAAACCCGCGACTACGCCCAAAGCCGTCGTACCCCGCGAGAAGGCCAGCCTGCATCCGCGCAATCGCCATCAGGGTCGTTACGACTTCCCGGCGCTGATAAAAACCACGCCGGAACTGGCGAAGTTCGTGATCATCAACCCGTACGGCAAGGAAAGCATCGACTTCGCCAGCCCTGACGCGGTGCGGGTGTTCAACCGGGCGCTGCTCAAATCGTTCTATGGCATCGCCCATTGGGATATCCCGGCCGACTACCTGTGCCCGCCGGTTCCGGGTCGTGCCGATTACGTGCACTTCCTGGCGGACCTGCTGGCCAGCGTCAACGACGGCGAAATCCCTCGCGGTGCGCCGGTCAAGGTGCTCGATATCGGCATGGGCGCGAACTGCGTCTATCCGCTGATCGGTTACAGCGATTACCGCTGGCACTTCCTCGGCTCGGAAATCGACCCGACGGCCGTAGCTGCCGCCAAAGCCATCGTGCAATCCAACGGGCTGAACAAAGCCATCCAGTTGCGCCAACAAAGCAATCCCAAGCACATTCTGCTGGGCCTGCTCGAACCCGGCGAGCGCTTTGACCTGACCATGTGCAACCCGCCATTCCACGCATCTATGGACGAGGCGACCAAGGGCAGCGAGCGTAAATGGCGCGCCCTGGGCCGCGCCGACCCAAAACGCAAACTGCCGGTGCTGAACTTTGGCGGTCAATCGGCCGAACTGTGGTGTGAAGGCGGCGAAGCACGTTTTGTGACGCAACTGATCGCCGAGAGCGCGCATTTTCAACACAAAGTGCTCTGGTTCAGCACCCTGGTCTCGAAAACCTCAAACCTGCCTGCAATCCAGACGGCGCTGAAAAAGGCCGGCGTACTGGAAAGTCAGGTCGTGGAAATGTCCCAAGGGCAGAAGCAAAGCCGCTTCGTCGCCTGGACCTTCCAGACTAAATCCGAGCAGCAGACTTGGCGCGAACGTTGGGCTCGCAAAAACTAAGTAACGGCTGAAACAGCGATTGACCCTGGGTCAATCGCAGAAATCGCAGGCACAAAAAAACCGTGTCCGGATTGCTCCGGAGCACGGTTTTTTTACTGCGTCTTACTTGTTAACAGCGTCAGTCAGGCCTTTAGCCACGACCAGCTTGATAACTTTCTTGGCAGCGATTTCGATGGCAGCGCCAGTCGATGGGTTACGGCCAGTACGGGCAGGACGCTCGGTCACTTTCAGCTTGCCGATACCTGGCAGAGTGATTTCGCCGCCGTTTTCCAATTGATCAGCAACGATTTGAGCCAGTTGGTCCAGAGCGTTACGCGCGGTGGTTTTCGGCGCGTCGATAGCTTCAGCGATATCAGCGATCAATTGGTCTTTAGTAATAGCCATTGTGGTGTTCCTTCCCTATCAAATTCATTTGGATTGCAGAGTGCAGTGTCAGCCATCGAGCCAGATCCTCAGGACTTGGCACCCCTGGCTACAACCACCACAGATCGGGGTTATAGATACCGGAAATGGGGTTTGGTTCGACCTGACAAATGCTGAATGCACGCTTAACGCCATTACTGCGCGTAAGACGGGGCAAAACTAGCACAGAGACGGGGAAATATCCGCCTCTACCTACCCATTTGGTCAGCTTTATCACACTAAAACCGTAAAAAAATGCATAACGCCGGTCAGACAGTCCCAAAACGACCGTCGAACAGCGCCAAAACCAATAGGTGCGGTACACTGGGCACTTTTTTGGGGGGCTCAACCCTCCCTATACGACCAGCCGAGAAGCCCATGCCGATCCGTCATTGCATCGTCCACCTGATCGACAAAAAACCCGACGGCACACCTGCTGTTCTCCACGCTCGCGACTCCGAACTGGCTGAGTCCGCGGCCATCGAAAACATGCTCGCCGACCTCAACGAGAGCTACAACGCCAAGCAAGGCAAGGCCTGGGGCTTTTTCCATGCCGAGTCCGGGGCGCATCCTTTCAGCGGCTGGCTGAAGGAATATCTCGACGGCGGCAAGGACTTCACCGCCTTCAGCCGAATCGCGGTCGAACACCTGCAAAAGCTGATGGAAGAATCCAACCTGTCGGTCGGCGGCCACGTGCTGTTCGCTCATTACCAGCAAGGCATGACCGACTACCTGGCCATTGCCCTGCTGCACCACAGCGAAGGCGTGGCGGTGAACGCCGAGCTGGACGTGACCCCCTCGCGCCACCTTGATTTGGGCCAGTTGCACCTGGCGGCGCGAATCAACGTCTCCGAGTGGCAGAACAACAAGCAGTCCAAGCAATACATCTCCTTTATCAAAGGCAAGAACGGCAAGAAGGTCTCGGAGTACTTCCGCGACTTTATCGGCTGCCAGGAAGGCGTCGATGGCCCTGGCGAGACCCGCACGCTGCTCAAGGCCTTCAGCGATTTCGTCGAAAGCGAAGACCTGCCGGAAGAGTCCGCCCGGGAGAAGACCAAGACCCTGGTGGACTACGCCAGCAGCCAGGCAAAAATGGGCGAGCCGATGGGGCTGGAGGAATTGTCCGAGCTGATCGACGAAGAGCGCCCGAAAGCGTTCTACGACCACATCCGCAATAAGGACTACGGCTTGTCGCCGGAAATCCCGGCAGATAAACGCACCCTCAACCAGTTCCGCCGCTTCACCGGGCGTGCCGAGGGTCTGTCCATCAGCTTCGAAGCGCACCTGCTGGGCTCGAAGATTGAATACGACGAAGAAGCCGGCACGCTCATCATCAAGGGCTTGCCGACCCAACTGACTGATCAGCTCAAGCGTCGCAACTGATGCTGAACGGGATCCTGAAGAAATTCCTGCTGATTCTGCTGGTGGTCGTGGCCTACCAGAACTGGGGGAAAATCGAGCGAGTGTTCAACCCGCAAGCGGTGGTGTCCGAGCAGACCCGGGCCAATGCCAGGGTCGTGCTCTACGCCACCGACTGGTGTGGCTACTGCAAACTGATCCGACGCTTCCTGGACCAGAAAGGCATCCCGTATAGCGAGTTCGACTTCGAGAAAGATGCCCAAGGGCGCAAGGCCTATGAGGCATTGGGTGGACGCGGGATTCCGATGCTGGACGTAAACGGCACCTTGATTCGCGGTTACAGCCCTGAAGCTATTTTGTCAGCGCTATAGGAGCGAGGCTTGCCCGCGATGAAGACAACGCGGTACATCTGAAAAAATGCGCCGTCTGCTCGCGGGCAAGCCTCGCTCCTACACATCCAACTCTATGCGCTCGACCTGTCAATCAACGTGCTTCAATCCGAAAGCCGAACCGCGGAAAGTGCACATGTACTACACCGCCCCGCTCGTCCTCGCGACGCAGGATCAACTCTTCGCGACCCGCAAACAGTAACTCGCCTGCGACCGGATCAACGCCATAGTCGATCGCGGCAATCACCACCTGCTGACCGGCCTTGAAACCATTCGGATCTTCGAACTGCTCGTCCGGCAAAGCGGCTGGCGTGGCCTGACGGGAAATTTCCAGCGCCTCTTCGCCGGTCATATCGCTCGATGCGCCATGGCCGAAGCCCATCACCCGGGCAAGCCAGGCGGACACCGCCGGGTACGCATCGACCAATGGCGCAGTAACCGGTGTGCCTTTGAGGAACCACAAGGGGTGGGCCATGGAGAAGTCGGCGATCGACGGTTCACCGAACAGGAAGTCGCCCTGCTCGCGCTGCAGTTGCTGCTCCAGACGGGCCATGATTGTCGGCCACTGATGCTTGGCCTGTTCGGCCGACAAGCGCGTGGCACTACCGCCACTGAAAAAACCGGCACGGTCGGCGACAAACGCCTTGATCGCTTCCGGCGACAATTTGGCGAAGCGCACCGCCACCGACTCTGGCTGGAACACCAGGCTGACCGCATGCTGGAAAACCACCGAATCGGCCCAGGTGGCGAACATCGCGGCGATCATTTCCTGACCTTCAGGAAACAGTGCCGGTGAGACTTTCTCTTGCTCGAGACGACGGGCAATCAACGCGGTGTCGCAATAGATATCAGCGCCAATCTGCAAGACTGGCGTCTTGCGATAACCACCGGTCAGCGCTGTCAGATCGGGTTTTGGCATCACCGGCGAGATCTTCACGGAGCGCCATGACAGGCCCTTGAAACCCAGCAACAGCCGGGTCTTTTCCGCAAAAGGGGAAGTCGGGTAATGGTGAAGAATCAGATCTGACATGCTCAAGTCCACCGCACGAGTAAGAGTCGCCAGCTTAGCGCGCAAATGGTAGGCGGCCTACCCATCAGCCTGATGGGACCTTATCAGTCAGATTGATAAAGCCTGTGGAGGCACTCGTCACCAGGCATTCCTTGGCGCTTTTCTTGAGTTTTTTAATCAGGCGTTCCTGACGCAGGGCTTCACCCTTGTCGCGGCAGACTTCCGTGTAAACCAGTGCCACCGCCGGGCTGGAAAGAAAGAACCGCGCGCCCTTGCCACTCTGATGCACCGCAAACCGTCGCACGGGATCATCGCTGATCCCGCAATACAGCGAACCATTGGCCGCGCGCACCAGATAGACGAACCATGGTTTGCTCACCGCGGGCTCTGGTTCGACGCTGTTGATGGGGGCTTCAAGGCTGCTGTTCACGTGAGGATCTTGGCTTGCAGAAAACAAGCTGCGATCTTATCAGAGGCCCGCCCTTAACGACTGGCCTGGAAAGCCCTCAATCCCTTCAAGGCCTGGGTCCGGACGGCGTTTCTCACCAATGGTGTCCAGCCCAGCAACAAGCCCTTGGTACCCAGCGCCTGCCGCGACCAGCGCCACAGATCGAAGTGGTCGTGGTGTTCACAGATCTTGCCATCGCGAAAAACGAACCGTGCCTGAATGTCGTTGATCACGGTGTTGCCGGTCTGACTGAATAGATAGGTCGCCACCCACTGGGCGCTACCGGTGCGCTCATCGCTACGGACATCGTCGAAGGTCAGAGAGAAGTTCTTGGCCCGAGTGGTCAGCATGCGCCACATATCGCCGGCATCGCGGCCGCGCAACTCGCCAAACGCAGGATCACTGAACACCACGTCCTCGGTGTAGCAGGCGCTCATGGCCTCGGCATCCAGCCGCTGGAAAGCGGTGTAGAACTCAGTGATCAATGCGCTGTGGGCATCACTCATAAACAGGCTCCGAAAAATCGAAAGGATGCCTGCACGATAGTCTGCAGCGCTCGGGAAAACTATCGGCATTCGTGGCGGGAATACCGATAGTGCGCCTGGCTCAGACCTTTTCGCTTTCGACCTGAACGTACAGCGAACGCCCGGCGCCGAGGCCGGCGATGATGGCACCGCTACCGATCACCCCGAAGATCCAGCCCAGCGCAGTCCAGCCGCCTGTCAGGTCATGCACAAGTCCGACAGCGAAGGGGCCCATGGACGCCAGGGTGTAACCGATGCCCTGGGCCATGCCCGAGAGGTTCGCCGCGACATGGGCATCCCGTGAGCGCAGCACGATCAGGGTCAACGCCAGGCTGAAGGTACCACCCTGCCCCAGGCCGAGCAGAATCGCCCAACCCCAGAGGCCTTCGAGCGGCGCGTAGAGACAACCGAACAGACCGCCGAGCGTCAGGCACATGACGATGACGATCGCCAGACGCTGGTCCTTGCCACGGGTTGCCAGCCAAGGCGCGGCCAGCGAGCTGGCCAGCTGGACGATGACCGAGCCGGACAGCACCAGACCCGCTTGAGTCGGTGCCAGGCCACGACCGATCAGGATCGATGGCAACCAGCCGAAAACGATGTAAGCCAACGAAGATTGCAGGCCCATATACAGCGTCACCTGCCAGGCCAACGGATCACGCAGCAAGCCACGCACCCGATAAGCCACATTGTGGGTAGCGTGTTTCTGACCGACTTGCGGCAACCAGAACACCACCGCCACCAATGCCGGCAGGATCCAGAAACCCAGCCCCATGGCCCAACTGCCCTCGAAATGCTGGCTCAGAGGAACCGTCGCCCCCGCCGCCATGGCCGCGCCCAGACACAGAGCCATGGTGTAGACACCGGTCATGGTCCCGGCGTGTTTGGCAAAGTCCCGTTTGACGATGCCCGGCAGCAACACACCGATCACACCGATACTGGCACCGGCCAGGATGCTGCCGGAAAACAAGCCGACTTCACCGTATGAACTGCGCAGAATGATTCCGCAGGCCAAGGTCAGCAAGATTCCCAGCACCACCCGCTCGGCACCGAAACGTCGCGCCAGAATCGGCGCCAGCGGGGCGAACAGACCGAGGCAGAGCACCGGCAATGTGGTCAGCAGCCCCGCTTGCGCCGCCGACAGCCCGAGGCTTTTTGACACCTCACTGAGCAACGGCGCCATGCTCGACAGCGCCGGGCGCAGGTTCAACGCAACCAGAATCAATCCCAGTAGCAACAGCCACGGCCGACGTAAAAGCGGATGGCTTTGCTGGATTTCTTCGTCATCCGCTTCGGCGTCGATCAATAGCTCCTCAAGCTCCGCCGTGCGTCTGGGTTGCGTCACACCGCGCCGGGTCGCCTGTGGGGTGGACATGGGATTCTCGGTTTCAAGGTTCATTGATCAGCTTCCGGGAAATGGCTTTGGCCCGTTCCGGGTCCCGTTGCTCGACGGCCTCAAGCAGTTCGATGTGCAGGTCGAACACTTCCTGACGCCGCGGCGTGATGCTCAGTGTCTGGCGCAGATGCGCGCCGACCATGCTGGAAAAGTAGCGGTACAGTTCGCTCAAGGTGGGGTTGTGCGCGGCATCCACCAGCCGTCGGTGAAACACCAGATCACACGCGATGTAGCTCTCGAGGTCGCCGTGGTAATGACTGCCGCTGACGCCCAGCGCTTCATGCAGCGCTTTGAGGTCTTCATCCGTACGCCGCAACGCCGCAAGGCCGATTGCCTCGACTTCAAGGATGTGCCGCGTCTCCCGGGCCTGCTCGTGGGAACAGCGTGACAACACCTTCATGGTGTCCAGCGGATCGACCACCGCCCGCAAGTAACTGCCGTCGCCCTGACGAATCTCGATCAGCCCGGAAAACGCCAACACCCGCATAGCCTCACGCACCGTGTTGCGGCTGATGCCCAACTCGATCGCCAGCTCCGGCTCGGTGGGCAAGCGCTGGCCGATCGTCCAGGTGCCGTCATTGATGCGCAGACGCAACTGTTCCAGAGCCTGATCGACCAGGGAACGCCTTACTAACGGGGAAATATCTGTCATGGAAATCGCCTTTTCATCCAATCATCGGATGAATTTCCTGACAACATAGTCAGATATAGCCACGAGTTCAACTAGCAGGACACAAATTCCAGACAAAAATAAACCCGGCACATGGCCGGGTTTATCGGTGCAGCGGCTAACCCATCAATGCAGGATCTGGCTCAAGAACAGCTTGGTCCGTTCATTCTGCGGCTTGTCGAAGAAGTCGTTCGGCGCGGCCTGTTCGACGATTTCGCCTTTATCCATGAAGATCACCCGGTTAGCCACGGTGCGGGCGAAGCCCATTTCGTGGGTTACGCAGAGCATGGTCATGCCGTCTTCGGCCAGGCCGATCATGGTGTCCAGAACCTCCTTCACCATCTCCGGATCGAGCGCCGAGGTCGGCTCATCGAACAGCATGATTTTCGGCTTCATGCACAACGCACGGGCAATCGCCACACGCTGTTGCTGACCACCGGAAAGCTGCCCCGGGAATTTGTGCGCCTGCTCTGGAATGCGTACGCGCTCCAGATAGTGCATGGCGATTTCTTCGGCCTGGCGCTTGGGCATCTTGCGCACCCACATCGGAGCCAGCGTGCAGTTCTGCAGGATGGTCAGGTGCGGAAACAGGTTGAAGTGCTGGAACACCATGCCGACTTCACGGCGGATCGCTTCGATCTGCTTGAGGTCGTTGGTCAGCTCCACGCCATCGACCACGATGCGGCCCTGCTGGTGTTCTTCCAGGCGATTGAGGCAACGAATGGTGGTCGACTTGCCAGAGCCGGACGGCCCGCACAAGACGATGCGCTCGCCCTGTTTGACGTTCAGGTTGATGTCTTTCAGCACGTGGAACTGGCCGTACCACTTGTTCACACCCTGCATTTGAATAATGCCTTCAGGGCCCACAGGCTGTTTGATCGCTTCACTCATCACAAAACTCCTAACGCTTGTGGCCTGTGTCCAGCCTACGTTCCAAGTGCATGGAATAGCGGGACATACCAAAACAGAAAATCCAGAACACCAGGGCCGCAAACACATAGCCTTCGGTGGCCATACCCAGCCATTTCGGGTCGGCGGCGGCTTGCTTGACGCTGTTGAGCAGGTCGAACAGGCCGATGATGATCACCAGGCTGGTGTCCTTGAACAGTGCGATGAAGGTGTTGACGATCCCCGGGATCACCAGCTTCAGGGCTTGCGGCAGAATCACCAGGCCCATGCTGCGCCAGTAGCCCAGGCCCATCGCCGCGGCCGCTTCGTACTGACCTTTGGGTATGGCCTGCAAACCACCGCGCACCACCTCGGCGATGTAGGCCGACTGGAACAGGATCACGCCGATCAGCGCCCGCAGCAGCTTGTCGAAGTTCATGCCCTCAGGCAGGAACAGCGGCAGCATCACCGAGGACATGAACAATACCGTGATCAAGGGCACGCCGCGCCAGAACTCGATGAAGGTCACGCAGACCACGCGGATCGCCGGCAGGTTCGAACGGCGTCCCAGCGCCAGCAGAATTCCCAGCGGCAACGCACCGACAATACCGACGGTAGCGATTACCAGGGTCAACATCAGGCCGCCCCACTGGCTGGTGGCGATATTGCTCAGGCCCAGGTAGCCGCCGTGCAGCAGGGTGTAGGCAATGATCGGGTACAGCACCAGGAAGCTCAGGCCGTAGATCGCCTTGTGCGGGACGCGTGTGATGAACAACGGGGCCACGCCGATCACCGCCAGCAACACGGTCAGGTCCACGCGCCAGCGCAGATCCACCGGGTAGTAGCCGTACATGAACTGGCCGATGCGTTGCTCAATGAACACCCAGCAGGCGCCGCCCTTGGTGCAGTCGGCGCGGGTCGTACCGACCCAGTTGGCATCGAGAAACGCCCAGTGCAGGATGGGCGGCACGACCAGATAGATCAGGTAGAACGCGAACAGCGTGAGCAGCGTGTTGATCCAGCTGGAGAACATGTGCTCGCGCATCCACGCCACGACACCGATGCGGATGCCTGGTGGTGGCATGTCAGGTTTGAAAATATGAGTCGTCATGCGCGTTTCCTCACCGCTCGATCAGCGCAATGCGCTTGTTGTACCAGTTCATCAGCATGGAAATGCTGATACTGATCGCCAGGTACACGCTCATGGTGATGGCAATGACTTCGATGGCCTGACCGGTCTGGTTCAACACGGTGCCGGCAAACAGCGAAACCATTTCCGGGTAACCGATACCGGCAGCCAGCGAGGAGTTCTTCGCCAGGTTCAGGTATTGGCTGGTCAGCGGCGGAATGATCACGCGCAGAGCTTGCGGGATGATCACCTTGCGCAGGGTCGGGCCGTTGCGCAGCCCCAGGGAACGGGCCGCTTCGGTCTGGCCATGGCTGACCGACTTGATGCCCGAGCGCACGATCTCGGCGATAAACGCCGCGGTGTACACCGTAAGCGCCAGGGTCAAGGCCAGCAGTTCCGGGATCAACACCCAGCCACCGACGAAGTTGAAGCCTTGCAGCTTCGGTATTTCCCAATGCAGCGGAGCGCCAAAGATCAGCGCGCACAACGCAGGAATCACCAGAAACATTGCCAGGCCGGTCCAGAACTTGTGGAACGGCACGCCGGTCGCTTCGAAACGCTTGTTGGCCCAGCGGCACATCAGCACGATGGCAACGATGGCCACCACGATGCTGACCATGAACGGCCAGAAGCCGCCGGAGATCAGGGCTGCCGGCATGTTCAAGCCACGACTGCTGACGAAAAAAGTGTCGCCGAAGTTATGACTGTTGCGCGGCCCTGGCATGGTCAGGAACACCGCGAAGTACCAGAACAGAATCTGCAGCAGCGGCGGAATGTTACGGAAAACCTCGACGTAAACGGTCGCCAGTTTGCTGATGATCCAGTTGTGCGACAGTCGGGAAACGCCAACGATGAAGCCGAGGATCGTCGCCAGAATGACGCCAATGAAGGTCACCAGCAGGGTATTGAGCAGGCCGATCAGGAAGACGCGGGCATAGTTGTCCGATTCGGTGTAATCGATCAGGTGCTGGGCGATACCGAACCCGGCACTGCGCTCAAGAAAACCGAACCCTGAGGTGATGCCCCGGTGCTGAAGGTTGGTCTGAGTGTTGTTGAACAGGTACCAACCCATGGCGATCACCGCGACAACCGTGATGATCTGGAAGAGCCACGCACGCACTCGAGGATCGCTGAGGGAGAACCTCTGCTTTGGTGCGCCGATTGAATTTTGCATGAAGTGCCCCAGAAATAATGGAACAGAACATCACCCGGTGGTTGGCCCACCGGGTGATAGAACCATCAGCGCACAGGTGGTGCGTATTGAATGCCGCCGTTGCTCCACAGGGCGTTCAGGCCGCGGTCGATTTCCAGCGGCGTGCCCTTGCCGAGGTTCTTCTCGAAGATTTCGCCGTAGTTACCAACCTGCTTGACGATTTGGACGACCCAGTCCTTCGGTAGCTTCAGGTCCTTGCCGTACTCACCATCGATGCCCAGCAGACGGGCAACGTCCGGGTTCTTGGTGGACTTGGCTTGTTCCACAACGTTTTTCGAAGTGATACCGGCTTCTTCAGCGTTGAGCATGGCGTAGCCTGTCCAGCGCACGATGGCCAGCCACTCGTCGTCGCCATTACGGACCACCGGCCCCAGAGGTTCCTTGGAGATGGTTTCCGGCAACACCACATAGTCTTTCGGCGAGGCCAGCTTGCTGCGCTGGGCGAACAGCTGGGATTTGTCGGAGGTCAGCACGTCGCAACGACCGGATTCCAGCGACTTGGCGCTTTCATCGGAGGTATCGAAGGTAATCGGGGTGTACTTCAGGCCATTGGCACGGAAGTAGTCAGAAACGTTCAGCTCAGTGGTGGTACCGGCTTGAATGCAGATGGTCGCGCCATCCAGTTCCTTGGCACTTTTCACGCCCAGCTTGTTGTTGGCCAGGAAGCCCACACCGTCGTAATAGGTGATGAAACCCGGAAATTTCAGGCCCATGCCCGCATCGCGAGAGCTGGTCATGGTGGTGTTACGCGACAGTACGTCGATTTCACCGGATTGCAGCGCGGTGAAACGCTCCTTGGCGTTCAACTGACTGAATTTGACCTTGGTCGCGTCGCCGAATACGGCAGCGGCCACAGCGCGGCAGACGTCAGCGTCGATCCCGAGGATCTTGCCAGTTGCGTCCGGTACCGAGAAACCCGGCAGACCATCGCTTACACCGCACTGTACGAAACCTTTCTTATGCACCGCATCCAGGGTTGCACCCGCCTGAGCGAACCCACTGACACCGAGTACTGCGGCCGCAGTCACGATGGCCAGGGTGGATTTCAACATCTTCATTCAAACCTCCAGTTTTGCTCTTGTTGTGTCGGAGCTTGAGTCTTGCCGCACCCTTATGAGGCGCTGTTGACCCGTGTTGGCTTTTTTAAGGGTCAAGCGGCGTAAGACCTAGCCATGAGTCTAGTAGGAGAAAATCCACTTAATGGAAAACTCACTTCTCACCAATCGGCCGAACAGGCTGTAGCCCTTCATGTTCGCGAAGCCCGTAGCGGCCCTTGGCGAACGTCCATCACCGGATTCTTTGCTATCCCACAACCGAAGGTAGACTGATAGTGTTACCGCTCGGCGCAGGATTACTTGCACAGCTTTCCACATAGCAAAGCCCGTACCACACCTGCCGCTAAAGCGTTTCAGCGGCAGGTCAATAGCAAAACTTGCAACCTTGCGACATCTTCTTAACTGATTAACCAGAAGCGCACTCTGACGTCGCACTCAATCAGAGCGCACGCACACTAATGGAGCAGACATGACCCAGACCTTGATTCTTCAGCCCAGCAAGCCCGTCGATGCCTGCGTGATCTGGCTGCATGGCCTGGGCGCCGACCGCTACGATTTCCTGCCGGTAGCCGAGGCGCTACAAGAAAGCCTGCTGACTACCCGCTTTGTTCTGCCACAAGCGCCGACCCGCGCCGTGACCATCAACGGCGGCTATGAAATGCCGAGCTGGTACGACATTCTGGCCATGAACCCGGCGCGGGCAATCAACCGCGAGCAGCTGGATGAGTCCGCGCGGTCGCTCACCGATTTGATCGAAGAACAGCGCGCCAGCGGAATAGACGCCTCGCGGATTTTTCTAGCCGGTTTTTCCCAGGGCGGTGCGGTGGTGCTGCACACCGCCTTCTTGAAATGGCAAGGCCCCTTGGGTGGCGTAATCGCCCTCTCTACTTATGCACCGACATTCAGTGACGAACTGCAATTGTCGGCCAGCCAACAGCGGATCCCGGTGTATTGCCTGCATGGCCACTACGATGACGTCGTACAAAACGCCATGGGTCGAACTGCCTACGAGCATTTGAAGCGACTTGATGTCACCGTGACATGGCAGGAATACCCAATGGGCCATGAAGTGTTACCCGATGAAATTCGCGACATTGGCGCCTGGATCACCAACCGTTTGCGTTGAAATAGAAACTTCCTGTAGCCCTTTAAGCAATCCACTACGCCGCGCCCGATTCTTGCATTACACTGCCCGGCGTACATTCCTTAACCAATTGATGAGATGACCGTGCTCAAAGCACTCAAGAAAATGTTTGGTAAAAGCGAGGCTGAGCAGCTCGCGCCTGGCTCCATTGCACCTTCCCACAGCCCCGGCAGCCGCACCGACGGTAATCAGCCTGGTCGCGCCGTGCCTGACACCGCGCCTAAAAAAGAGCCGGTGAACACTCCCCAAGCTCAACCGGCAGCGGCTCCGGCCTCCGAACAACCGCGCAGCGAAAAGCCCAAACCAGAGCAACCTCGTCGCGCGCACGCGCCGAAAGCGCCTGTCACTCCCTGGAAACTCGAAGATTTCGTCGTCGAACCCCAGGAAGGCAAAACCCGTTTCCACGATTTCAAGCTTGCGCCAGAATTAATGCACGCGATCCAGGACCTGGGTTTCCCGTACTGCACCCCGATCCAGGCGCAGGTGCTGGGTTTCACCCTGGCAGGCAAAGACGCTATCGGCCGCGCCCAGACCGGTACCGGCAAAACCGCCGCGTTCCTGATCTCGATCATCACCCAGCTGCTGCAAACCCCACCGCCGAAAGAGCGCTACATGGGTGAACCGCGGGCGCTGATCATCGCGCCGACCCGCGAGCTGGTGGTGCAGATCGCCAAGGACGCCGCCAACCTGACCAAGTACACCGACCTCAACGTCATGACGTTCGTTGGCGGCATGGACTTCGACAAGCAGCTCAAGCACCTCGAGGCCCGCCACTGCGACATCCTCGTGGCCACCCCGGGCCGTCTGCTGGACTTCAACCAGCGCGGCGACGTGCACCTGGACATGGTCGAAGTGATGGTCCTGGACGAAGCCGACCGAATGCTCGACATGGGTTTCATCCCACAAGTGCGTCAGATCATTCGCCAGACTCCGCCGAAAAACGAGCGTCAGACCCTGCTGTTCTCTGCGACCTTCACCGAAGACGTGATGAACCTGGCCAAGCAATGGACCACCGACCCGTCCATCGTTGAAATCGAATCCGAGAACGTTGCCAGCGAGAACGTCGAACAGCACATCTATGCTGTTGCCGCTGCCGACAAATACAAACTGCTCTACAACCTGGTGAACGACAACGGCTGGGAACGGGTGATGGTCTTCGCCAACCGCAAGGACGAAGTGCGGCGCATCGAAGAACGTCTGGTGCGTGACGGTGTCAACGCCGCCCAGCTTTCCGGCGACGTTCCACAACACAAGCGCATCAAGACCCTGGAAGGCTTCCGCGAAGGCAAGATTCGCGTGCTGGTGGCCACCGATGTCGCCGGTCGCGGGATTCACATCGACGGCATCAGCCACGTGATCAACTTCACCCTGCCGGAAGTGCCGGACGATTACGTCCACCGCATTGGCCGGACCGGTCGTGCGGGCGCCGATGGTGTGTCCATCAGCTTCGCCGGTGAAGACGACTCCTACCAGCTACCGTCCATCGAGGCGCTGCTGGGTCGCAAGATCAGTTGCGAGACACCGCCGACGCATCTACTGCGCGCAGTAGAGCGCAAGCGCCCGTAGAACCCGGCGCAACAAAAGAGACGCAGCCCGGAAACGGTCTGCGTTTTTTTTCGTCTGGATATTGTCATATGGAACTATAAGTCCATAATGGACAAATTAGTTTACATTCACTTCCACGGAGCATCAGCATGTCCAGCACGCCTTATGTGGTCGCCAAAGCCCAGGCCCGCCAGCTACTCGAACACCTCGACGTGCCGCAGATTCTGCGCAAGATGTTTCGTGATCTGGCCGCCGGGCATGCCGTGCAACCAGCCCAGCAATTGGTGGAGTTCCCCCAAGGCGCCGGCGATTTCATCAATTACCTTGGCGTTCTGGCCGAAGACCGCGTCTACGGCGTGAAAACCTCACCCTATATCGTGCGCAGCGAAGGCGCACTGGTGACGGCCTGGACGCTGCTGATGTCGATGGACAATGGTCAACCGCTGCTACTCTGCGACGCAGGCGAACTGACGGTCGCCCGCACCGCCGCCGCGACCGCTGTGGCCATCGACGCCCTGGCTGAGCCGCACGCCAGGCGTCTTGCGATTATTGGCAGCGGCCCGGTGGCCCTGGCTCACCTGCGCTATGTGAAGACGCTGCGCGACTGGCAGAGCATCAGCCTCTACTCGCCAGCCCTGGCCGGCAAAAGCCCTGAAGAGCTGGCGCCAATCAGCACCCTTGACCCGCGCTTGCAAATCGTTGCCAGCCGCGAGCAGGCGCTTCAGGACGCCGACGTGATCATGCTCTGCACCTCCTCCGCGGGCCCGGTGATCGACCCGCGCACCCTCAGTAAACCGGCACTGATCACCTCGATCAGCACCAACGCGCCACGGGCTCACGAAGTGCCGCCGCAAACCCTGAATGAAATGCAGGTCTATTGCGACTATCGTCAGACCACCCCAGGCTCGGCCGGGGAAATGCTGATCGCCAGCGAGCAGCATGGCTGGGACAGGAGCGCCATTCTAGGCGACCTGCCAGAGCTGCTTGCCGATAAGGCGCCGCGCCCGGCCTACGACCGCCACGTATTCTTCCGTTCCATTGGCCTGGGCCTGGAAGACATCGCGCTAGCCAATGCTATCTACCTTCTACAAAAACGCATCGGCTAATACCAACACCTGTAGGAGCGAGCGATGCGGCGATCCGACTTGCCCGCGAAATCAGGCGCTGCGGTCTGTCTGATTTACCGCGTCATCGTTCATCGCGGGCAAGTCGGATCGCCGCACCGCTCGCTCCTACAAAAGCATTGAGCAGTGACAGGAGAACCCCCATGCCCCAGGCAGATTTCATCATCATCGGCGGCGGTATCGCCGGTGCGTCCACCGGTTACTGGCTATCGCGTCAGGCTCGGGTGATTGTGCTGGAGCGTGAATCGCATCCGGCCTATCACTCGACCGGGCGTTCCGCCGCCTTATACACCGCCGCTTATGGCACCGCCCAGGTCCGTGCATTGACCCTCGCCAGCCGGGAATTCTTCGACGCGCCGCCGGCCGGTTTCTGCGAGCACCCGTTGCTGACCCCGCGTGGTGAAATGACTGTGGACTTCACCGGCGACCCGACAGAGTTGAACAGCCAATACCTGAGCGCCAAGGCCAGCGTGCCGGAGATGCAATTGCTCAGCGCCGAGCAAGCCTGCGAACGCCTGCCGATCCTGCGCCGGGAGAAAGTTCACGGGGCGATTTATGACCCGAGCGCCAGCGATATCGACACCGACGCCCTGCACCAAGGCTACCTGCGCGGTATCCGGCGCAATCAGGGTGAAGTGCATACCGACAGTGAAGTCCAGAGCCTGACCCGTGACGCCCAAGGTAATTGGCAGGTCAAGACCGCCAAACAGACCTTCAGCGCTGCGGTGGTGATCAATGCGGCAGGTGCCTGGGCCGATAAAATCGGTGAGATGGCCGGGGCCAGGCCGCTCGGCCTGCAGCCCAAGCGTCGTGCGGCATTTATCTTCGCCGGCCCTGAAGGGGTGGATATCCATGACTGGCCGATGCTGGTCAGCCTCGACGAGTCGTTCTACATGAAACCGGATGCCGGGATGTTCCTCGGCTCACCGGCCAACGCCGACCCGGTCGAACCTCACGACGTACAGCCTGAAGAGCTGGACATCGCCATGGGCATTTACCAGATTGAAGAAGCCACCACGCTGACCATCCGCCGCCCGACCCGAACCTGGGCCGGACTGCGCAGTTTCGTCAGCGACGGTGACCTTTTGTGCGGCTTTGACCAGCAGGTGCCGGGGCTGTTCTGGGTCGCGGCCCAAGGCGGTTATGGCATCCAGACCTCGCCCGCCATGGGTCAGGCCGGTGCGGCACTGGTACGCGGCGAAGCCCTGCCTGAACAACTGACGCGCTTTGGTCTGAGCGCCGCAATGCTCTCCCCCGCTCGCCTCGGTTAAAACGCCCTCAGGTGACGACCCGCCTCGATTGCGGCACACTTCCAGCGCCCTTTTCGATAGGGCGCTGACGCTGCCTGGAGCAACTCCCTATGACACCACCTCGACAAGATCCCGCCCTGGAAAACTTCCGGGCGATTGCCGACGCCATTGCCACGCTGTTTTATCCCCACGCCGAGGTGGTGCTGCACGATTTGCGCACGCAAAAGATCGACTACATCGCCAACAACCTGTCCAAACGCGAAATCGGCGACGATGCCGCGCTGGAAGACATGCTCAGCGAAGAGGTCAGCGAACGAAACATTGGCCCTTACGAAAAGCTCAACTGGGACGGTCAAAAAATCCGCAGCCTCAGCAGTGTGCTGCGCGACAGCGATGGCCAGCCTCTGGCTGTGCTGTGTATCAACCTGAATATTTCGCTGTTCGAAAATGCCAAGGCGGCGCTGGATTTGTTCCTGTCGCCGAGCAAGCTGATTGCGCAACCGGACTCACTGTTTCGTGATGACTGGCAGGAGCGAATCAACACCTTCCTGCACGCATGGATGCAAGAACGTCAGCTGAGCCTCAACCTGCTGACCCGCGAGCATAAACGCGAGCTGGTGCTGGCCCTGCACGCTGAAGGCGCCTTCAAGGGCAAAAGCGCGTCCAATTATGTGGCGAATGTACTGAACATGGGCCGGGCGACGGTGTACAAGCATTTGAAAGAATTGAAGGGCTGAAGGTCCGCGTTTGACCTGAATCAGATTTATGGTTCTTACCATCGCTTCGCGGGCAAGCCTCGCTCCTACGGATAATGGGGTCTGTAGGAGCGAGGCTTGCCCGCGATTGCAATGTATCAGGCGCTACAAATCCCCCTGATCAATCCCCATAAATATCCGACTTGAAGTATTTGGCCTCGATCTTCTGGTATTCGCCGCTGGCGCGAATGCCGTCGATGGCCTTGTTCAGATCGGCCAGCAACTCGGTGTTGCCTTTACGCACGGCAATCCCGGCGCCTTCACCGACGTATTTCGGATCTTTCAACTCAGGGCCGACAAAGGCATAACCGGCACCGCGCGGCATCGACAGGAAGTCATCCAGCGGAATGGTGTCGGCGAAGATGGCGTCCAGGCGCCCGGACGCCAGGTCCATGTAGATCTCTTCGTTGTTGCTGTAGCGCACCACCTTGATGCCCTTGGGCTCGAACACTTCGGTGGCATAGCGGTCGGTGGTGGTCGAGCGTTGCACGCCGATGGTCTTGCCCTTGAGGCTGGCGTACTGGTCATCCACCACGGCACCTTTCTTCATCACCAGACGCGACGAGGTGAAGTAGTACTTGTGGGTGAAATCGACGGACTTCTTGCGCTCCTCGGTGATCGTCATCGAGGACAGGGCCGCATCGATTTTCTTCACTTTCAGCGACGGGATCAGGCCATCGAACTCACCCTCGATCCATTCGCACTTGATCTTCATCTGCGCACACAACGCGTTGCCGATGTCGTAATCGAAACCGCTGATCTTGCCGTCGGAAGTCTTTGAGGCGAAGGGTGGATAAGCGGCTTCAATGCCAATACGTACGGTTTTCTCGGCAGCGAACAGGCTGCTACACGCCAACAGGCTAAGGGCCAGGCCACTGATGAGGGGGAGTTTCTTCATGTTCGTTCTCTCGCGGGTTGTTGTTGGTTTTGCAAGACAGAAGGAAAAGTTAAAACTGAAGCGCTTTTTTGTACTTATAATTCCATACTGGACTTTTATGTATTGGCCGTCAATCGGCCGTCCACACTTCGCCCTTCCTTTGGTCGCGAGGATGAAATGGGGTAACGAAAGGAGATCCATTGATTGTTCCCACGCTCTGCGTGGGAATGCATCCCGTGACGCTCCGCGTCACAGCCAAAGCGGACGCAGAGCGTCCGGGGCGGCATTCCCACGCGGGAGCGTGGGAACGATCAGGGGATTACTTTTCCCAGCGCTCTACCGCCGCATGGTCGCTGTCCTTCCCTTCCACCCAGCGAGGCCCGTCACTGGTGTTTTCTTTTTTCCAGAACGGCGCGCGGGTTTTCAGGTAGTCCATGACAAAAGCGCAGGCGTCGAACGCTGCCTGGCGGTGGGCACTGGCGGCACCGACGAAGACAATCGGCTCACCCGGCTCCAGGGCGCCGATCCGGTGTAGCACTTCAAGCTTGAGCAGCGGCCAACGCTGCCCGGCTTCATCGGCGATCTTGCCGAGAGCCTTTTCGGTCATGCCCGGATAGTGCTCGAGAAACATCCCGGCAACTTCACGGCCATCATTGAAGTCGCGCACGTAGCCGACAAAACTCACCACCGCGCCGACGCCGACATTCGCCGCGTGCATCGCGTTGACTTCAGCGCCTGGGTCGAACGCTGCGGATTGCACGCGAATGGCCATGCTCAGCCTCCGGTCACGGTAGGGAAAAACGCCACTTCATCGCCGTCGGTCAGCGGCTCATCGAGCTGACACAGGTCTTCATTGCGGGCGCACATCAGGTTCTGTTCACTCAGTACCTCGGCACCGTTGCGCTGTGCCAAAAGCAAACGCACATCATCGACCGAGGCGAAATCGCCTTCGACGTTCAGCGAGTCCACTCCAAGCGCCTCGCGGTAGCGGGCAAAAAACTTCACCGTCACTTTCATTATTCGGACACCTGCATTATTCAGACACCTGATAGTGGCCGCTCTTGCCACCCAACTTCTCCAGCAAGCGTACGCTCTCGATGGTCATACCACGATCCACGGCCTTGCACATGTCGTAGATGGTCAGCGCGGCGATGCTGGCGGCGGTCAGCGCCTCCATCTCGACACCGGTCTGGCCGGCGAGTTTGCAGCGGGCGACGATGCGCACCGCGTCCTCGCCCTCGGCGCTGAGCTCGACCTTGACGCTGGTGAGCATCAGCGGATGGCACAACGGAATCAAATCGGAGGTTTTCTTCGCCGCCTGAATCCCGGCGATCCGCGCCACGGCAAACACATCACCCTTGGGATGACCGCCGCTGACGATCATTTGCAGGGTTTCGGGAAGCATGCGCACAAGCGCTTCGGCTGTGGCTTCACGGGACGTCACGGCTTTTTCGGTGACGTCGACCATATTGGCGCGACCTTGGGAATCGAGATGAGTCAGCACAGGGTTACTCCTGATCAGGAGCGCCGATTGTAAACCTGCAGGTCAATTTTTCGCACGTTTGATTATTGAAACCCGCGATAGTAGGAGCGAGGCTTGCCCGCGATCGAGCGCGAAGCGGTCGCAGAACAGGTCTGCGCATTCCCACAGGACAATTGAGTCGTCTGGATTGCGGCCGCTTCGCAGCCGATCGCGGGCAAGCCTCGCTCCTACAAGGGGGTGTTGTATCGCAACAAAAAAAAGCCGGGCGGCTTTGGGCCGCCCGGTTCTTGAGGGTTACAGATGGGATTCGGCGTATTCGGCCAGAATCGAACGTGGCACCCCTTGCAGGGTGATGTGCACACCATTGGGGAAGTCTTTGAAGCGTTCGGTCAGGTAGGTCAGCCCGGAACTGGTCGCGGACAGGTAAGGGGTGTCGATCTGCGCCAGGTTACCCAGGCACACCACTTTGGAACCGGCACCGGCACGGGTGATGATGGTTTTCATCTGGTGCGGGGTGAGGTTCTGGCATTCATCGATCAGGATCAGGCTCTGCTGGAAGCTGCGGCCCCGGATGTAATTGAGGGATTTGAACTGCAACGGCACTTTGCTGAGGATGTAATCCACACTGCCATGGGTATTTTCGTCATCCATGTGCAAGGCTTCGAGGTTGTCGGTAATGGCGCCTAGCCAAGGCTCCATTTTTTCCGCTTCGGTGCCCGGCAGGAAGCCGATCTCCTGGTCCAGCCCCTGCACGCTACGGGTGGCGATGATGCGCCGGTAGCGTTTGCTGACCATGGTTTGTTCGATGGCGGCGGCCAGTGCCAGGATGGTTTTCCCGGAACCGGCGGCACCGGACAGGTTGACCAGATGGATGTCCGGATCGAGCAAGGCAAACAGCGCCAGGCTTTGATAGACGTCACGCGGCTTCAGCCCCCAGGCTTCCTGGTGCATCAGCGGTTCTTGATGCAGGTCGAGGATCAGCAGGACGTCGACCCTGATCTCTTTGATCCAGCCGACAAAACCCTGCTCGTCGATGATGAACTCGTTGACATGCACGGCAGGCAGGTTGTCGATGAGTTGCACCTGATGCCAGGTGCGACCGTGGTCCTGACGAGTCTCGACCTTGCTGACGCGATCCCAGAACGAACCCGTCATGTTGTGATAACCACGTGACAGCAGCGACACGTCGTCAACCAGTTGGTCGGTGCTGTAGTCCTCGGCGGCGATCCCACAGGCTCGCGCTTTGAGGCGCATGTTGATGTCTTTGGTCACCAGCACCAGGCGCAGATCCTTGTCGCGCACGTGCAGGTCGATCAATTGGTTGATGATGATGTTGTCGTTCAGATTCTCGGGCAAAAGATTGTTGGGCTCTTTGCGCTTGTTCATCAGAATCGACAGCAAACCTTTTGGCCCGCTCTTGCCACGCTGGATCGGCACCCCCAGCTCAACGTCTTCCGGGGTTGCATCACCCAGAGTCTTGTCGATCAGACGGATCGCCTGCCGGCATTCGGACGCGACGCTGTGATGGCCACTTTTGAGCTTGTCGAGCTCTTCAAGGACGATCATCGGGATGGCAACGTGGTGTTCTTCGAAGTTCAGGAGTGCGTTTGGATCGTGAATCAATACGTTGGTATCGAGTACATAGAGGATTGGCTGGTTGGAAGAAGAGCTACGTCCGTGATCATCCATACTCGGTCACCTTTGTGGGAGCCAGTCGACGCAATACCATTACAGTGCTGCGCCTCGAAGTGGCCACCGAATTCACCCTGCAGTACTCAAAAACAGCAGGACTCAAGTGAACTGCACACGCTGGGTCTTGAAAGACGCCACCTGTGTTGCAGGTTTCGGCGGTCTGTCTTCGTAATACTCCAAAACCTGTGACAGGAAAAAGCACTTTGACGTTTTTTTGAAGTTTATTTTTCAGAGTGACCAATAGCACTTGGCGGACTGCCATCACCCCCGTTAAAGTCGAAAGTCTGCCTGTATCGAAATCCCGCTAAAAACCTTCCTGCCTTACCCTTCCCCCAATGATTGCTGGCCTTTTGCCTTTTCAACGAAAAACGTCCTGACAATCCTCCCAGCCGATACCGCTTTGCGCGGTTTGCGTGACCAGCCAGGGTATCGCCGTTTTTACCGCGTCCTGTTTGACATTGAAGTTGATCACCCCACGCCGCCACAGCAGCATCAGCGTCAACACCCTCTGGCCGCTCTCTTGAGCCTTGAGCTTGCCGCCGGCGTCCTGAGGGTCGATGTCCCACAAGGCGACCTGCAAACCCTGCGCCTTGAAAAACCCTTCGCCGTCGGCGCGTCGCTGACCATAAGGTGGGCGAAACAGCGGTTTGTAATTTTCCGGTAACTTGCTTTTCACCAGTTCCACGCTGCGCTCGATCGAGTATTGCCAGTCCTGCCAATGGCTATGGGAGCGGTATTCCCAACCCTGCACACCGACGCACTGCTTTGAGTACAACGCCTGTAAATCAGCCACCGAGCGTTGGGCCAAACGATTCTGAATATCGCTGCCCAGCACAAAAAAGGTCGCGCTCATGTTCGACTTGCGCAAGTAGTCGCTGAGCCAGGCGGTGTTATCCGGCGAGGTTGCGGCGGCGCTGTCGAAGGTCAGTAAAAACAGCCGATCGTTGAGCTCGTCACCGTTGCGCTCGTAATCGCCGAATCGATCGACTTCGCTGCTGGTTTGCGCAAACAACGCCGCCTTGCGCAGTTGTTCGTCCAGATAGTGCTCATGAAAGATCCGGCTCGGTTCGGCCCAGCGCATGTAGTAGGAATCCGCAGCAACCTGAAACTTACCGGCCTGCTCGCGCAGGGAGTCCATGTCTTCGACCAGATAACAGAAGGAGGCGTCCTGATCGCAGCTTTGCTGGGCGAAATTGTAGTTGGCGAGCAAACGCTGCCACATCCGCTGACGCAAGCTATTGATCGACTCCAGATTGATCGTCCGCAACCCCAGGCGCTGCTTTAAAGCGGTTTCGTCCAGCGCCTCGCTGGCGAGCAAGGCGCGAGCAAAGGTGAGGATTTCCGCTCGCGACGCGACGTCGAACAGAGTCGGACTGGTCAGCTGCTCTGGCCAGGTGCTGCGGTCCAGCGTGGCGACGTCATTGGGCACAGCCATGGCGCTGAGACTGAACAGCCAGGCCAAGAAGAGAAAAGCGATACGCAAAGGGATGTCTCCATAACAAAAGCCGCGCGGCACTATAGCTGATGCATTGCGCCTGACGCGCTCCATGTAGCAGCTGCCGAAGGCTGCGTTCGAGCCGGGGTGGCGTCCGACCGCAGCACTCGCAATCAGGATATCCGGGCTCTGTTTGAATTAACGCGGTTGACCATTTTACGACCGCTGTGCGGCCGAACGCAGGCTTCGCCAGCTGCTACGAAACCCCCTATGACCTTGATAGCTGGAGTCAACGCCTGCAACCCCCTAGAATCCCCCGACGATTTCAGGAGACGACTTCATGCTGATGGTGATTTCCCCAGCCAAGACCCTCGATTACCAGACTCCGCCGGTGACCCAGCGCTTCACCCAGCCGCAATACCTCGATCATTCCCAGGAGCTGATCCTGCAGTTACGCGAGCTGAGCCCGGCGCAGATCAGCGAGTTGATGCACGTTTCCGACACAATCGGTGGCCTGAACGCCGCACGTTTCGGCAGCTGGACCCCGGCCTTCACCCAAGCCAACGCAAAACAGGCGCTGCTGGCGTTCAAAGGTGACGTTTATACCGGCCTGAACGCCGAAACGTTCAGTGAGGCGGATTTCGATTACACCCAGCAACACTTGCGCATGCTTTCCGGTCTGTACGGCCTGCTGCGCCCGCTGGACCTGATGCAGCCGTATCGGCTGGAGATGGGCACCAAACTGGCCAACGCCCGTGGCAAGGACCTGTACGCTTTTTGGGGCACCCGAATCAGTGAGTGGTTGAACCAGGCGTTGGCCGAACAAGGCGACGATGTGCTGCTCAACCTGGCCTCCAACGAGTACTTCTCGGCGGTCAAACGCCAGGCCCTGAACGCACGGATCATCAACACCGAGTTCAAGGACCTGAAAAACGGCCAGTACAAAATCATCAGCTTCTACGCGAAAAAGGCTCGCGGCATGATGAGCCGCTTCGTCATTCAGGAGCGCATCAACGACCCGGCCGCACTCAAGCAATTTGATGCGCAGGGTTACCGCTTCAACGCTGAGCAGTCCAGGCCCGACACTCTGGTTTTTCTGCGCGACCACGCCCCCGAATAGAGCTCTCTTTCGGCGCACATCATGAATCGGCACGTGCGCCAAACAGCGTTTCCCGGGATTGTGTGAAGAACTTTTTTATTCCCGCTTTCCATGTTGTCCAATGGTGCTGGATGACAGGCCGCCATCACGAGCAAGCGAAGCGATTGGCCCCCTGAGCATTCACCACTGGTTTTCGGCCATGGTCAATCGCGCCTACGCTTGGGTAGGATGGTCTCCTCAATTCCCGAGGTCCGCGTCATGTTCATCGGCGTCTTGCTGGTCATCACCTGGCTGACCCTGCTGCTGCGTTATCCGGCCAAAGCCTTGCCGGTATCGCTGGCGGCAGCGATGAGTCTGGGTCTGGTAGCGACGTGGGTGGTCTGGCTGGACAACCGCGAACTCAAGCAACTGGCGCGGCTGGAGTTGCGCATCAGCTATGCGCCCGAGCACTGCCCGGCGGATCGCCCGCTGAAACTTACAATGAACAACGGCAATGACGTGCCACTGACCGAACTGCGTTGGCGGATCGCCGCGTATGCGCCCGGCGACACGGTAAACCTTGCGGACAATCTCTACGCTGCCCCGCGCTACCGTGGCCCCGGTGAGCTACAGGCCGGCGCCTCGTGGGAAGACTGCTTGCCGCTACCACCACTGCGTCCCGGTTATCGCCCGCAAACCCTGGAGTTTCGCGCCGAGCATTTGCAGGGTAGTTTCTCTGACTGAGCCATCACTTCTCCCCTTTTGCACAAGGACCGCTCCATGCCCCTCGCGTTAATCACCGGTTGTTCCAGCGGCATCGGCCGCGCGTTGGCCGATGCGTTCAAAACGGCCGGTTACGAGGTCTGGGCGACTGCGCGCAAGGCTGATGATGTTGCGGTATTGGCCGCCGCCGGGTTCACCGCGGTGCAACTGGACGTCAATGACGGGCCTGCGCTGGAAGCGTTGAGCGAGCGCATCAATCAGCAACACGGCGGTTTGGAAGTGCTGATCAACAATGCCGGCTATGGCGCCATGGGGCCGCTGCTCGATGGTGGTGTGGAGGCGATGCAGCGCCAGTTCGAAACCAACGTGTTCGCGGTAGTCGGGGTAACCCGTGCAATGTTCCCGGTACTGCGCCGCGGCAAAGGCCTGGTGGTGAATATCGGCAGTGTGTCCGGCGTATTGGTGACACCATTTGCTGGCGCCTACTGCGCCTCGAAAGCCGCCGTACATGCCTTGAGCGATGCCCTGCGCATGGAGTTGGCACCGTTCGGTGTCCACGTCATGGAAGTCCAGCCCGGCGCCATCGCCTCCAGTTTTGCCAAGAATGCAGGGCATGAGGCCGAACAGTTGATCACCGAACAATCTCCCTGGTGGCCACTGCGCGAAGGCATCCGCGCCCGGGCCAAAGCCTCCCAGAACAACCCGACACCTGCCAGTGAGTTTGCGGCTGATTTGCTCAAGGCTGTACAGCGGAGCAAACCACCGCGCTTGCTGCGTTTGGGCAATGGCAGCCGGGCGATGCCGTTGTTGGCGGCAGTGCTGCCCAAGGGCGTGTTGGAGACGGGGTTGATGAAGCGGTTCGGGTTGAGTGGGCGATTGTAAGAGGATCGCAGCTATCCGAAAGATGCATTCCCACGCAGAGCGTGGGAACGATCAGACGGTCTGAGGACTATTGCTCGCCTTCCTGCTTCACCACCACCGTACAGGTAATCCCCGCCGCCAGCAGCACGCCGTCCGGCACTTCATCGATATGAATGCGCACCGGTACCCGTTGCGCCAGGCGCACCCAGTTGAAGGTCGGATTGACGTCGGCGATCAGTTCACGGCTCTCGGGATTGTCGCGGTCGTAGATGCCACGAGAAATGCTTTCCACATGTCCCTTGAGCACGTCGCCGCTCATCAGTTGCATATCGGCTTTATCGCCGACCCTTACGTGGGGCAGTTTGGTTTCTTCGAAGAAGCCGTAGACCCAGAATGAATTCATGTCGACCACGGCCATTTTCGCTTCACCGATGCGCGCGTAGTCGCCGCGATGGACGTTGAGGTTGGTGACATAACCGTCCACCGCCGCCAGCACTTGGGTACGTTTGAGGTTCAGCTGCGCTGCTTCAAGCTGTGCTTGCGCTTGTTGGTAATCTGCCAGGGCCGAGTCAGCGATATTGCTGGCGTCGTCACGGTTTTCCCTGGAGATGACCAGGCTGTCCATGTCGGCGCGCCGATGGGCGTTGACCTTGCGCATTTCCCAGGTTGCCTTGCGTGAGGCCACCAGCGACTGCGCCTGTTTCACCGCGATCTGGTAATGCTCAGGGTCGATCTGCATCAGCAGGTCGCCCTTTTTTACCAACTGATTGTCACGCACCGGGACGTCGACCACCTCACCCGTGACGTCGGCGGCAACGTTGATGATATCGGCGCGCACCCTGCCGTCACGGGTCCAGGGCGTGTTCATGTAATGCACCCAAAGGGTCCGGCCGATCCACAGGGCGAGGGCCAGCACGAGCAAGGTGGCGAGCAGGCTGAAGAGTTTTTTCATCAGATCGTTCTCAACGGTAAACAGTGAGCGCCAAGGCGCCGAAAATGCAGGTGAACAGGCTCAGGCGCAGCAGCGCCGGGTGCCAGAAAAAGCGGTACAGGTCGTAACCGGAGACAAAACGATCCAGGGCCCAGGCAAGCAGAGCCGCGATGAAAAACATCAGGGTCATGGTCGGCATGTACACGCCGTGGAAGGCGATTTCACGAGGCATGTTCTAGTCCTTGCGGCTCGGCGGGTGCAGCGAACGCGGCCAGCGGTGATTGCGGGTCGAGCAATGAGGTGCGGATGAAGTGCAGGTAACTCTTGACGCGACGCAGCGCCGAGGTATCGAAGTGCGGCGCGAAAGGTTCGGCGGTGGCCTGCGCCCGGCTGATAGCGTGGTCGACCGCGGTCAACGCGCGCTCGAGGTTACTTTGGCTCGGCTGGATAAACAGCCGCACCAATGAGCGCCCCATCACCCGAATCGCCTGGCGCCATGGTTGGATTTCGGCGTAAGCCGGATGCACCGGGAGGATCGCCTGTTCCTTGCGCAACTCGATGATCGCGTGGCCGACTTCCAGCACCACGAACATCCAGCGCAGCAGATCACGCTGCACCTGCGGTTGCCTCACTGCCAGGCCATAGGCCTGATGCAGCAAATCCCGAGTGCGGCTCTCGAAGCTCGAACCGAGCCCCTTGAGTTTTCCACTGATGGCGTACACCACTTGCCCGCGCAAATCCTGCTCAAGCCGACGCCACAACCAGCGGCTGTTGGGCGGCAGAATGATCGCCCCGGCGGCGGCGCACACCAACATGCCCATGACCATGGCGATGTAGTCGTTGATGAAGGCATAGGGGTTGTAGACGGTCAGGTTGTCCGGTACGGAACCGGTGCTGAAAAAGATCAGCAACCCCAGGCCGACCCCGGCGTATTGCGGCCGTGAAGTGAGGAAAGAGCCAAGCACGATCACCGGTGCGAGCATCATGCAGAGCAATGGAAAACCATCGATCCAGGGAAAGATGAAAAACATCTCGACGAAACCGATGAGCGCACCGAGCAAGGTCCCGCACGCCATCTGAAACGCCATGCGCTTGGGGTTGGGTGTGGCGGCTGACAGGCCGACGGTCGCCGCGGCAATCAGGGTCATGGTGGCGCCGTTGGGCCAGGCCGTTGCCACCCAATAACTGCCGAGCACCACCAGAATGAACGCCGCACGAATCCCCGAAGCCGCCGAAGCCAGCCAGTTGGTTTGCGGTGTGTAGGGTTCGTCCCAGCGCTCGCGTTCGTGACTGTGTTCGGCGAGCGAAGCGTGGGTCTGTGCATAACCGTGCAGGTCGTCGACGAAGCGATAGAGCAGCTCATATGCGGTGTGAAAATCCAGCTGCTCGGCGTCGCTCGGGTTGCTCTCCTCAAAGGTCGCCCGCAGGCTGCGCACTCGCGCCGGCAAACCTTCTTTAAAGGTCGCCAGTTGCGCGGCCAGCCGTTGCGCATCGGCACTGGTCAGCGCCCGAGCGGAGAAACCGTCGAGTAATTCGGCCAGGTCCTGTAAACCGGGCCTGATCGCCGCCACCACATGCTCCGTGCCGCTGCTGTGCAAACGCTCGAGCAATTGGTGCAAGGCGTTGAAGCGCGTGGTGATGCCCATGAATTCGCTGTTCAGACGACTGAGGCGACCGTTGCGCCGACGCATGTGCGGGTCTTCGAATACGGTGACGCTGCGCAGGCCTTCAAGGCCGACCGCTTCAGCGATGAAGCGCACGTTACTGCTTTCGAACGCATCGCGCTGGCTGCGGCTGCGCAGGCCATCGGTGACGAACAGCGCAAACACTCCAAAGCGCTGGTACAGCGCGTTGCGCATGGCGGCGCTGGCGGTTTGCGGGAGGATCGCGGCACTGACCAGCGTAGAGCAGAGAATGCCCAGAGAGATTTCCAGCACCCGCCACACGGCAGCCATAAACGCACCATCGGGATGGGCCAGCGCTGGTAAACCGACCATCGCCGCGGTGTAACCGGCCAGCACAAAACCGTAGGCGCGAAAGTTGCGACAGCGCGCCGCGCCAGCCGTACAGATGCCGACCCAGATCGTCAGCGAGCCGAGGAACAGTTCAGTGTTCTGCGCGAACAGGGCGATCAACCCAACCATCACCGCAGACCCGGTCAGGGTACCGAGCAAGCGATAGAAGCTTTTGGCGAACACATGGCCGCTCTGCGGTTGCATCACGATAAACACCGTGATCATTGCCGTACGCGGTTGCGGCAACTCCAGGCGCATGGCCAGCCACAGGGTCAGAAAAGCAGCGATCAACACCTTGAAGATGTAGACCCAGGTCACGCCATCGCTGCGTGCCCAGTCGAAAAAACCACGGCGCCATTCAAGGGAATACAGCCAGCGCAGCGGTGCAGGCAAGGGAGTCATTGCATCGTTCTCTATAGCCGAGCGTCAGTGATCGAAGGCAGCCAGCGCTGCCGGGGTCTTGCCTGGCACGGTTTTGCTGTCGTCAGGCACGTCCAGGCCTGCGCCGAGCCCGCCCCCCAATGCGGTGACCAGTTCAGCATGGGCGCTCAGGCGTGCGGCCTGGACCTGTTGCTGGATCTGCTGCTGATGGAACAACAGGCTCTGGGCATTGAGCACGTTGAGGTAGTCGGTGAGCCCACGCTGAAAAGCGATCATCGCGATGTCGTAAGTCTTCTGCGCCGAAGCCACCGACTCGGCGGCGAAGCCTTGCTGCTTGTCCATCGACTCGCGACGGATCAACTGGTCGGAGATGCTTTTCAACGCATTGACCAGGGTCTGGTTGTACTTGGCGACGGCGATGTCATAACCGGCCGAGGCTTCTCCCAGCTCCGAGCGCAGACGCCCGCCATCGAAGATCGGCAACGAAATCGCCGGTCCGACGTTGTAGTTGAGCTTTTTGCCGGTCAAAAACTCCAGCGCGCCACCGCCGGTGGCCATAAAGCCAAGGCTGCCGACCAGATCGACGTTGGGGTAAAAACCTGCGTGGGCGACATCAATGCCGCGCGCCTGAGCCGCCACTTGCCAGCGACTGGCGACCACATCCGGACGTTGACCGAGCAGTTCGGCGGGCAACGCCGATGGCAGTTTCAGCGCCGCAGCCAACGACAGCGTTGGCCGTTGCAACTGCGCGCCCTCCCCCGGTCCTTTGCCTGCCAGTGCGGCGAGCTGGTTGCGACTCAGCGCGATTTCTTCGTCCAGCGCATCCAGTTGCCGATGGGTTTCCGGCAACGGCGTCTGGGCCTGACTGACTTCGAAATGTGTGCCGATGCCACCATTCAAACGCTTTTGCGCCAGGTCGAGGATCTGCTGTTGCTGCTTCAGGGTCGCCTCGACGATGTCCCGCTGAGCGTAATGCAGGGACAGCTGAATATAGACACGAACCACATTGTTCTGCAGCTCCAGCTGGGCCATGCGTGCTTCGGCGACGCTCATGTGGGCAATGTCCACAGCGCGTTCGGTGGCGTTGCTTTCGCGGCCCCATAGGTCAAGGGCATAGCTGAAGCCCAACGCGGCATTGTTGTCCCAGGTGGTGGTATTGGCCAGTTCACCGGGGCCATAGAATTGGTCGGTGGGCCAGTTATGACGCTTGAGGGTCGATTCGCCTTTGATCTGTAACGACTCGGCAGATTCGGCAATCCCGGCCATCGCCCGGGCCTGGCGTACTCGGGCAGCGGCCATGGCCATGCTCGGGCTACCCTGCACGGCGAGGTTTACCCAGCGGTTCAATTGCGGGTCGCCATAGGCCTGCCACCACTGGGCGATCGGCCAGTGAGCATCCTGCGCGGCGCTCTGGATCGCCTCGTCGGTGGCCAATGTGTTGGCGGTGAGTGTCTTGCCTTGCGGGGCAATTCCTCCGGTTCCGATGCAGCCGCTGATTGCTAACGATAAAGCCCAAACACTGAGAGTCCTCAGTTCTCTGCTGATGCGACGCGGCACTGCTGCAATTTCCTGACGTGGGGGATCTTCCGGGTGGTGGCGCAATTCTAGGGGGCGGCAGGGATGGCGATAAGCCGGGATTCCTGTGAATCTTTGTTACCGTTAACGCGATAATCCGTTGGTCAGGTTCACAGGAGTGCCTGTAAAAATAGAAACTTCGTGTCACAATTTGCAATCTCCAAAGAGAGCACCCCATGGACACTTTGCAAAATATGCGCGCCTTCAGTTGTGTCGCCGAAGCCGGCAGCTTCACCGCCGCGGCCGTGCAACTGGACACCACCACTGCCAACATCTCGCGCGCGGTCTCCACCCTTGAGGCCCACCTGCAAACCCGTTTGCTCAACCGCACCACCCGACGTATCGCCCTGACCGAGGCCGGTAAACGCTACTTGCTGCGCTGCGAACAGATCCTGGCCTATGTCGAGGAAGCCGAAGCCGAGGCCAGTGACGCCCACGCGCGCCCGGCTGGGCAGTTGAAAGTGCACACCATGACCGGGGTCGGGCAGCACTTTGTGATCGACGCCATTGCGCGTTATCGCAAAACCCACCCGGACGTGACCTTCGACCTGACCATGGCCAACCGCGTACCGGATCTGCTGGACGAGGGTTATGACGTGTCCATCGTGCTTGCCAGCGAGCTGCCGGACTCGGGTTTCGTCTCGCAACGACTGGGCATCACCTACAGCATCGTTTGCGCCTCGCCGGCGTACGTCAAAGCCAATGGCTGTGCACAGAAACCCAGCGATCTGCTCAACCACGCGTGCCTGCGCCTGGTGAGCCCGGTGATTCCACTGGAGAAGTGGCTGTTTGATGGTCCCGAAGGCCAGGAAATGGTCACCATCAACAGTTCTCCGTTTCTGGTGAATTCGGCCGACGCGATGAAGACTGCCATTACCAGTGGCATGGGGGTTGGCGTGCTGCCCGTCTACGCAGCCATCGAAGGTCTGCGCAACGGCACCCTGGTGCGGGTGATGCCCAAGTATCGCTCCCAGGAACTGAACCTGTACGCCATCTACCCGTCGCGACAGTACCTGGATGCCAAGATCAAAACCTGGGTCGAGTACCTGCGCGGTTCACTGCCGGAAATTCTCGCGGCGCATCAGGCAGAGCTGGCAGCGTATGACCTGAGCGGGAGCATGAATGGGGCAAGGCTGGCTAACTGATCTCAAGGATCTATGCGATGAGAGATCGTTCCCACGCTCCGCGTGGTAACGCCTCCATGGACGCTCTGCGTCTGCTTCTGTGACGCAGAGCGTCACGGGCTGCATTCCTTTGCTGCGCGTGGGAACGATCAAACGTGCAGGTCTCGCGCACCCCCCGCCAAAAATGATAGCTTGCTTGGCATTCTCCTCCGCCCGATGAGCTTTCCTGCGATGAAAAAGACCGTACTTGCCTTCAGCCGTGTCACGCCTGAAATGGTCGAGCGCCTGCAGCTGGACTTCAACGTGATCGTTCCGAACCCGAAACAGGGCGACATCAATGCCCAATTCAACGAAGCCCTGCCCCACGCTCACGGTTTGATTGGCGTTGGCCGCAAGCTTGGTCGCGCTCAGTTGGAAAACGCCGCAAAACTGGAAGTGGTCTCCAGCGTTTCGGTCGGCTATGACAACTACGACCTGGCCTACTTCAACGAACGCGGGATCATGCTCACCAACACCCCGGATGTGCTCACCGAAAGCACCGCCGACCTGGCGTTCGCGCTGTTGATGAGCAGCGCCCGGCGCGTCGCCGAACTGGACGCCTGGACCAAGGCCGGGCAATGGCAGGCCACCGTCGGTGCGCCGTTGTTTGGCTGCGATGTGCATGGCAAAACCCTGGGTATCGTCGGCATGGGCAACATCGGCGCGGCCATCGCCCGTCGTGGGCGTTTGGGTTTCAACATGCCGGTGATCTACAGCGGTAACAGCCGCAAGACCGAGCTGGAGCAGGAGCTAGGTGCACAATTTCGCAGCCTCGATCAGTTGCTGGCCGAAGCCGATTTCGTCTGCCTGGTAGTGCCCCTCAGCGAAAAAACCAAACACCTGATCAGCCAGCGCGAACTGGCGCTGATGAAGCCGAGCGCGATTCTGGTAAATATTTCCCGGGGTCCGGTGGTCGACGAGCCGGCGCTGATCGAAGCCCTGCAAAACGGCAAGATTCGTGGCGCCGGACTGGACGTCTACGAGAAGGAGCCGTTGGCCGAGTCACCGCTGTTCCAGCTGAAAAATGCGGTGACCTTGCCGCACATCGGCTCGGCCACCTTTGAGACCCGCGAAGCCATGGCCAATCGCGCCCTGGACAACCTGCGCAGTGCATTGCTGGGTAAGCGGCCGCAGGACCTGGTCAATCCGCAGGTGTGGAAGGGTTGAGATAATCGGTGGTCTTCTGTAGGAGCGAAGCTTGCTCGCGATGCGGTCAACGCGGTTTACCTGTCACACCGTGTCATCGTTCATCGCGAGCAAGCTTCGCTCCTACAAAAACGGGTCAGGCCAGTTTGCCGGGGGCCGTCGCCGCCAGCGGCCTGGGCTTGCGAAACACCAGTACGTTGCCCAGCATCACCAGCACCAACCCGGCCAGCGCCGGTGCGGTCCACTGGTAGCCCTCAGCGAACGCCGAAACGTTCAGCGCCACCACCGGGAACAACACGGTGCAATACGCTGCCCGCTCCGGGCCCATGCGCCCGACCAGCGTCAGGTAGGCGGTGAAGCCGATCACCGAGCCCGGAATCACCAGATACAGCAACGAACCGATGTAGCGCGTGCTCCATTCCACGTCGAAGGGAATGCCTTTGACCAGACAGTAAAGCGACAGCATCGCAGCCCCGTAGGTCATGCCCCAGGCGTTGGTGGTCAATGGTTTGAGACCGGCCTTTTGTTGCAGGCTCGAAAGCATGTTGCCGGCCGAGAAGCACATGGTCCCCAGCAGCGCCAGACCTAGACCGAGCAAGGTTTGCGGACTGGCCGTGTGGCCGACCAGTTCTGGCCAGAACAAAAAGCCCAAACCCAGCAGGCCCAGAGCGCCGCCCATCAACACGTTACGCGCGACTTTCTGGCCGAAGAACACCCGGGCATTCAAGGCATTCCACAACGTCGCAGTGGAAAACACCACGGCGACCAGGCCGCTGGGAATCCATTGGCTGGCGTACAGAAAGCACATGAAGTTCACACAGAACAGGCACAAGCCCTGCGCCAGGCAGATCAGGTGCCCGCGCCGGTTCATGACTTGCAGGCGACGGCTGAGCAGCAGTATGACGAACAGCACCAGCGCCGCCAGACCGAAGCGATAGACGATCGACACCGGAATCGCCACTACGCCCAATTGCAGCTTCAGAGCAATCCAGGTGGTGCCCCAGATCAGGACAGTGAGCAGGTACAAGGTGATGTTCATGGCGAGGACTCCTGAGTATGGCTACCAGTCTCAGACCGCAAGCCTGGACGCGCTTGCATAAACTTGCGCTTTTGTCAGATCGCGGGCTCACAGCGCGCAGGCTACGGAGTAGGATGCAAAGCGTTGGAGAAAACGATCATGCCCACACTGGAAAACCTGCAAGTCTTTCAAGCCTTGAACCGCTCGCCCAATGCTCGTCTGGAGCACAGCGCCGAGCTCGGTGACGGCATGGCTGCAGCCCTGTGGAGCAACCATCACGACGCCCAGGACTACCAGGCGCCGAGCCACCACACCTTGTCCTGCTACATCGCCGGTGGCACCGGGACCTTTCGCCGTGAACTTCCCGGCACCAAGGGTGGTCCGGACAAACTCTGCATCTTGCCCGCCGAACACCAGTCCGCCTGGGTGATCAACGGCGAAATCCGCCTGGCTCACCTGTACTTCAGCCCGGAGCAATTCGCTCTCGGTTGCGTCACGTTGCTGGATCGCGAACCCCGCGAGCTGCAATTGCAGGAAAGCACCTTCCTCGACGACCCGACGCAGGCCCGGCGATTTCGCCAGTTGATCCAGCTGAACTGGAACGAACCCGGCGAACGCCTGCTGACCAGCAGCCTGGCCCACGAGCTGCTCAGCCATACCCTGCTCAGCCAGGTCGGCATGCGTCAGGGCTTGCGCCTCAAAGGTGGATTGGCCGCGCACCAACGACGGCAACTGGTGGAGTACGTCGACAACCAATTGGCCGAGCCGATCAGCCTTGGTCAACTGGCAGGTTTGTGTGCGCTGTCGGAATACCACTTCGCCCGCATGTTCCGTGAAAGCTTTGGCTTGCCGCCTCATCAATACGTGTTGGCGCGGCGTCTGACTCATGCGCGGCAATTGCTACGCACCACTTCGCAACCGCTGGGCGAGATTGCTCTGGCCTGTGGTTTTGCCAGCGCCAGCCATTTCACCAACCGCTTTCGGCAAGCGGTGGGTGGAACGCCGGGGGAATATCGGCAGGCGTTTTTGCGCTAGCTTTTTGCGAGTGAAGAAGGACTTTCCCGCACAATCATTCCGGCGCAAAAAACTCAAGGCGCCAGCGTCATCACTGAAAAAGTATCGGCATGAAACAGCGGATCGGGCTTGGGCTCACTCTTGCCCGGCGCGGGTTGAGTAAAGTTCATCGCCGGCAGGTAGACCTTTTTGCTCAACGGATCGAAGGCCATGTTGTACGCCATCGGTTGCGTGCTGACGCTGCCTCGAAGGGCGTAATGGTCAGCGTCGAGTTGATCGACAACGCTCAGGTTGGCATCGACACCACTGGGAATCAGTAACCGGCGATTATCCGCGTCATAGGCCAAGGCATTCACATCACGGGTAATCGGCAGACTGGCCTTGATGGCGCCGCTCACCCGATCAGCAACAATCAGCTGCGGCGTGTCGCCGCGACAAGCCACAAACAAACGCTGGCGCTCAGTGTCCTGCGCCAAGGCGCTGGGGCGTGGGCAACCAGCGAATTGCCAGGTATCGAGGGTCTCGAAGGTGCTGGTCGAAAACCGCGCCACTTTGCCTTCATCGCGCATTGGCAAAAAGAAACTGCCATCGCCCTTGAGCAACAGCGGATCGATCTTCTTGACGTCCAGCTCATGGGCGGCGGTGATACGTTCCTGTTTGGGATCGAACACGAACAACGTCGAGCGATTGGCACGCCGACCGCTGACGATAATCACCTGCCCGCTTTGGGGGTCGTACACCGCACTGTTGAGGTTGCTTTGCGCGACGGGAATCCTTTTCAGCAGCCGCAGTGTGGATAACTCGATCACCCCCAGACTGCCGTCGGTGTTGAGCACGAACAAGCGGTTCAACGGCGCAACGAACACCACACCGTTGGCCCCCTCGGTGCCTTCTACGGTTTTCAATAGACGCTGTTTATCCACATCGAACACGCTCAGGCCGTTCTCCCGACGCGCGAGAAACAGATACGGTCGCGCGGGATCGAGCGCGGCGAACCCCCAGCTGTCCCCCGACCCCGGCAACATCACCTGCTGCTCGCGGTGATACAGCCGGGCATCCTGCGGCGCGGCGGCCAGTGCCGCATTGCTCAAAGCAAACGCCAGAAACAACAGGCTCATGCGCTTCATCAAAACTCCAGGGTGCTGGACAACGACACCTGCCGCGAATCGCCCATCGACACAAAGAACCGGCTGACAGCCGAGGTGTAGTAAGTGCGGTCGAAGAGGTTCTTCACGTTGAGCTGGAACTTGACCTTCTGACCTTCGACCCGGGTTTCGTAGGTGGCAAAGGCATCGGCCACGGTGTAGCCCGGCAGGTCGAAATCATTCGCCGCGTTACCGGCCCGCTCGCCGACATAACGCGCGCCTGCACCCACCCGCAACTGGTCACCGCCAACGATCGTGCCGAAGTCATAGACCGCTGACAGCGAGCCGCTGTTTTTCGCCACGTTTTGCAGACGTTTACCCTTGTAGTCCGGGTCTTCGGTGACTTCGGCATCGGTGTAGGCATAGCTGCCGATCATGCTCCAGCGATCACTCAACTGACCGCTCATGTCCAGTTCCAGACCTCGGGAGCGCACTTCCCCGGCGGTGCTGTAAATTGTCGTCAAACCTTCGGAGTTGGCCACCAGCACGTTGCGCTTCTTGATGTCGAACAGCGCGATGTTGCCGGTCACACGGCCCGCTATGTCGAGCTTGGCACCCAGCTCCCAGGACTTGGCCTCTTCTGGCGCGATGCTGCCATCGAGCACCACCGCGCTGCCGCTCAACGGTGCGATGGTCGAGTTGGGCTTGAACGACTCGGTGTAGCTGCCGTAGAACGACAACTCATCGGTGTAGCGGTACACCAGGCCTGCACGCGGCACCCATTTCTGCCCGTTGCCATCGGTGTTGGCCTTGAATGGTCGACCTTTGCCGGCGAACTGGTCGTACTCCTGCAAGCGCGCACCGCCCACCAGAATCCACTGGTCGGTGAGGTGAATCGAGTCCTGCATGAACAACGAATCGCTGCGCAGCAAATCGGTCTGGGCACTGTCGGCCGGGCTGACGGTGCTGCCTTCGACTTCACGACCATAGACCGGGTTGACGTAGCTGAAGGTTGTCTGACTCTTCTGGCGGATCAGGTCGGAACGATAAATTTTGCGGTATTCATCGTCCAGGCCAAACACCAGGTCATGCCGCATGCCGGCCACATCGACCTTGCCATCGAGGCTGGCGGTGGCGAAGCGATCGGTACTGATGGCGCCCCGGGTGCCATCCATGCTGCGGGTCAGCGTGCCTTTTTTAGTGTCGATGGCGGTGATCCGGACCTGACTGGCGTCGTAGGTTTCACGGTTCCAGCTGTAGCCGAAGTGGGCTTTCCAGTTGTCGTTCAGGTCGTGGTCGGCTTCGAAGTGATACAGGTCCGAGCGCCCTTCCATATTGTTGAACGGTTCGTCCAGACGCCGGCCACGGGGAATGTCCACCGGGTGATTGGTATTGGGATCGATGGCGGTGCCACGGTCGAACGGCGAGAGGAATTCGCGGTGTTCATAGGCGAACAACAGTTTGGTGCTTTCACCGAACCAGGCCAGGGACGGCGCGATCAGGGACTCGCGGTGGGTGCCGAAATTGCGCCAGTAATCTTCGTCTTCATGGTCCAGGACCAACCGGTAAGCCAGCCCCGAATCTCCCAGCGCGCCCGTGCTGTCGAGGCTGCCACCGCTGCCGTTCTTACCGGAGCCATAGGTCGAACCGCGTAGGGTCAATGCGTTGTATTGCTCAAGCTCGGGCTTCTTGCTGACCATGTTCACCACACCGCCCGGGTCCTGAATACCATAGAGCAGCGAAGCCGGCCCTTTGAGCACTTCGACGCGATCCACCGAGGCGTTCAAGCCTCGGCCCTGCACGACTGGCATACCGTCACGCATGATCGAACCGTTGCGGTTGTCGCCAAAACCGCGGGTCATCACCGAGTCTTGAGTACTGCCCAGCGTGTTGCCCTGAGTGATGCCGCTGACGTTCGCCAGCGCGTCATCCAGATTGCGTGGCGCCTGATCGCGAATGACCTGGGCCGGGATCACGTTGACGGTCTGTGGAATTTCTTGCAGCAACGCCTGGGAGCGCATCACCGAACTGGTGGGCGGCGGCTGATAGCTCATCGGTTGCTGTTCGGACGAGGTGATGGTGGTCGCGCCCAGATTCAACGTGCCTTCAGTAGGCAGCGGTTCGAGAGCCAGGGTGTGGGCGTCGGTTTGGCGGAAGGTGAACCCGGAATGGCTCAACAAGCGCTGCATGGCCTGCACGGCACTCAGCTGACCGCTGACGGCCGGCGCCTGGAGGCCATAGGGCGCTTCATCGGTGTAGACCACACTGATGCCCGTGACCCGGCTGAAGTCGCTCAGCGCCTGGGGCAGCGGTTTGGCCGCGATCGCGAAGTTGAACAGCGCGCTGTGTTGCGCACCGACGGTATCCGCGGCCAACGCCACACTCAGCGGCAACAGGGCCAAACCCGAAACAGCCAGTGCAGATGCACCGAGCCATTGTTTTACCGAACCGCTTGCCGCCGACCTTGCCCTGGACTTCATGCTCATGACCTGTGTGTAGAACGCTACGGATGCGAATGAATCGCACTTTCAAGCACTACACGGATGTCGCCCGGGTTTACCTCACGAAAAATGTGAAAATATTTTCAGGTCCGAGATTGGAGATTGTGGAGATCGTTCCCACGCACCGCGTGGGAACGATTTTCTGCCAGGAGGCTTCAACGCAAAATAATCAGACGCCCCAACACACTGTGCTGCTCAAAGCCCAAAACGCCTTGCAGGGAATTCAACACCAGCTGCGCATCCTTGCTGGGAAAGCTGCCACTGACCCGGCGGGCAGCCAGTTCATCATTGAGCAGAACAATCCGCCCCGGGTAATAGCGCCTCAGGTCTTTGACCACGTCGGCCAGCGGTGCCTTGTAGTAATTCAGCCAGCCCTGGCGCCAGGCAAGCTGCGCTTCGCTGTCGACCGAATGCAAATTGCTGGCAGCGCCCGAGGCATAGACCACTTGCTGACCGGCGCCGAGCACCTGTTGTGCGGTGTCTTTGCTCGCGCTGACGCCCACCCGCCCGGACAGTACCGTCACCTGCGCGCCCGTCGGTTGCAGCCGCACTTCGAACTGGGTGCCGAGCACTCGCGCCTCACCACCGTTGGCTTCAACGACGAACGGTTCGCCGGTATGGGTCACGCTGAAAAACCCGGCGCCGCGACGCAGCTGGATATGACGCTCTCCCCGGCTGAAATCAACGGCGATGGCGCTGTCGGCATCCAGGGTGACTTGCGATTGATCGGCAAGGGTGGCGGTACGCACTTCGCCAGGCGCCGAGACATAATCCGCGCCCAAATCATCGATCCAGCGCGAGGGCTGCCAACCGGCGCCCAGGGAAATCATCAACAACAAACAGGCGGCCATCGCCAACGCGCCAGACCAGCGTCGCAGCGAAGTGCGCCCGGAACGGTTCATGGCGTTGAGATAACCCTGCAAGGCAAAGGCCTCTTCCTGTGCCAGCTTGCTCGCTGGCGCTTCACTCAACTCCCAGACCACCTGAGCCTGGGCATAAGCCTCGACATGGGCTGGATCGGCCTGCAACCAGCGCCTGAACGTAGCCTGATCGCCACTGCTCGGCTGGTCATGCAACAGGCTCAGCCAGGCCAGCGCGGCCTGTTCCTGGGCGGGCGTCGGGGTGACGCTTGCGGTGTTCATCACGGTGCTTTCCCTGGCGTACGTGGTGTCGAGGGCTCCCGCAGGCTTGCCTTGCAAGCATCGAGGGCGCGCATCATATGTTTTTCGACGGTGCTTTGAGACAGCCCCATGGCCTTGGCAATCTCAGCGTACTTGCGGCCGTGAATGCGGTTGAGCAGAAAGATCTGCCGCGTGCGCTCCGGCAAACTGCGTAACGCCGCTTCGACGTGGCGCAGGTCATTGCTGGCTTCCAGCGCCGCTTGCGGTTCGGTGCCTTGATTGTCCTGTTGCTCCGGCAGCCAACCTTCGTTGACCCGCCCCCGCGCACCTTCGCTGCGTAAATGATCGATGGCGATGTTGCCGGCACAGCGCAATAAATAGGTGCTGAGCTCTTCAACCTGCACCAGGGGCCGACGCCAGAAACGCAGGAACAAGTCCTGCACCAGATCCGCCGCGGTCGCCCGGCAACCTACCCGGCGACTGACCAGCGCTTCCATCTGCGGGCGCTGCGATAGAAACACCTGCAGGAAATGCGCGCGGCCGCCCAACGCTTCAGCGCTGTCGGCGTCCTGGGATTCGGGGGGCGTAGTGATCATTGATAGCTGGCTCAACTAGTGCTGCGCAATGGTCTCAAGCAGCCGCACTAGTTCGTGGTTCAACAAAACGCCAATATTAATGATAAATATTCTCATACGCAAAAGACATCGACGAGGCAGCCACAAATGCGCAAGCGCAGACCTGTCCGTCAGTAGAACAACCGCGGCTCCGGCGCTGCCAACAGACTGGCCAGCTTGGTCAGGGCAAAGCCCAATTCGTCGCGAGTGGGAGTCATCAGAGCAATCCGCACACCACGGGTCGACGCCGTGCGTTGCGCCAGGAACTGGCTGCCACTGACCACAGTCACGCCATTGGCCCGCGCCAGATTGGCGAACTCGTCGCTGGTCCAGGGCTCCGGCAACTCAAGCCAGATATGGAAACTGTTGGTCTGACTGCGAATGTCATAAGCGCCCAGAATTTCCAGCGCCATTTTCTGCCGCACCGCAGCCTCATCCTGCTGCACTTTCACCAGACCTGCGCCCATGCCGCTGTTGATCAGGTTGCTCGCCAGTTGCGCCATCAACGGCGACGGCATCCAGACACTGCTGCGCACCATCGAAGACAACCGCGACAAGGTCTCCGCAGGCGCATAGAGGTAACCGATACGCAGCGCCGGCAAGATGCTTTTGGACAAGCTGGTCAGGTAGATGGAGCGCTCGGGGGCGTAAGCCGATAGCGGCTTGTGGACGTTACGGGTTTCGAGAAAACCATAGATGTCGTCGTCGACGATGAACACGTCGAACTCACGGGCGATCTGCGCAATCTGCGCCCGTCGCTCATCCGGCATGATCGAGTTGGTCGGGTTCTGGTGGGTCGTTACGCAGATCAACAAGGCCGGCCGGTGCTCGGCACACAGGGCGCGAAACGACTCCGGCACCAGTCCGAATTCGTCAACCCGAACACCTTTCAAACGACGGCCGAGGCTATGGGCCAGGGAGATGATGCCGGGATAGCAATACTCTTCGCAGAGAATGACGTCATCACTGGTCGACAGGCTGCTGATGGCGACCAACAAACCATGTTGCGCGCCAGCGGTCAGCACGATCTGCTGCCAGTTGGCGTCCGGCAAGCTGCGTTGCACCCAGGCGGCACCGGCCTCTTTGTGAACGGCATGACCACCATCAGTGGTGTAATCGAGGATGCGCCCCAGGTCCGGCGACTGCGCCAGTTCGACGATCGAGCCGCGTAACCAGTCGGTCATTCCGGCATCGTTGGGTTTGATGATCGAAAGATCGATCTGCCCGGTCACGGCCTTGCTCCCGGGACTCTTCAGCACGCGCGGCTCTGCACTCGAGACTTTCTTGTGCAGCACGAACGTACCGCGCCCCACCTCGCCAATCACCAACCCGCGCTTGCCCGCTTCATCGTAGGCGCGGCCGATGGTGCCCGGCGTGACTTTCAGGATTTCAGCCAGTTCTTTGAGGGTTGGGAGCCGATCGCCTGGCTCGAGTCTGGAGGCGACGATGTCGCGCTCGATGGCGTCGGCGATCATCAGATAGACCGGTTGTGCTTGGCCGCTGTATTGAGGAACCCACATAGGGACAACACCAGAAATTGCATGAACGCGAAAGCCTAACATGAAAAATTCAATAAGAGTAATCGCACCACAATCGAATCAATATTCACCTATTAATACGATTACACCCCTAGAAAAACATCTGTTGAAAAATGCCTGAAAGCGCGCGCGCCCATGAGTGGACTCACTGCTACTGATCCCGCATCACGGCCTGATATTCAGGCGCAAGTCGTTTAGCGATGCCCAATAAAATCTTCGCCTGAGCGCTCAGAGCGCTGGAATTCAAAAATAAAATTCCGTCGGAAAAATCCCTTTTTAATCATCACGTTAAACATCATTTTGCGATGCTGCGGTAGATCGCCCCAAAGAAATAAATTGAATCGATTTAATTTTTGTAATTACAATTATTACATCGACTCAATCAAGAGGCGCATTCCATGCACCCCGAGAGTCGATACGAACACCCGGCCGCGCTCCGACAGACGCCACCGGCAAAATCATAATGTCGTGCACGCCTGCCAGCGTCGCACGAAATCTAACGGCACCAAGCATCGGAACATGGGGTTTCACTGGAAATGGAAAGCGCAAATTTAAAGCTCGCCGCCGAGGCTGTCACCAAGCTGGAAATCAGATTGCCATGGGTCATTTCCAGCGCATGGCAGGCCGTACTGAACCACACGCCGCTCGACTTCGAAGCCAACAAGGACATCTACTTTCAGCTCAAGGAACAGGCCCAGGATGTTCTCGGCTCATCACTGACCCAGCAAATCCGCTCATTCGTCGAAGACCAACAGCTGAGCTCGCTGATCATCAGGAACTGCCCCCGAGACCGCGATATTCCGCCGACGCCTTACTCAGGCGTGCTCAGCCCGAAAAGCACACCAGTGGCTTGCCTGGTGAGCCTGTCCATGCACAGCCTGCTGGGCATCAACCCGGTGGTGTACGAAGGCGAGAACGATGGACGACTGTTCCGTCACGTGATTCCGGCACGCGCCTCGGGCACCCAGAAAAGCTCCCATGGTTCGAAGCTGCGCTTCTCTTATCACGTGGACAATCCTGACCTTCCACTCTCTGCGGAAAACGTCGACGCGGTGTCCTGCTGCCCGGAATACCTGTCGTTCTTCGGCATGCGTTGCGACCCGCGGATCAACACCACACTGGTCAACGTCGACGATCTCGTTGCAGCCCTGCCGACGCAAACCGTCCACGCACTGACGTTGCCGCAGTTCGAGATCAGACATCCCGATTCCTTCGCCAGCAATCGCCGCACCACGGCCAACTTGCCGGTACTGGTGCGTGGCTCGTCCGGTGAATGGCTGTGCCGCTTCGACTGCGAAAACACCTATGCCATGAACACCCAGGCGCAATGCGCGCTCAATGCCCTGAAAACCCTGGTGGAATCGCGGCAATTCGATGAGCCACATCTGCTCCTGCCGGGCGACTTCATGATCTTTAAAAATCAGCGTGTGCTGCATGCCCGCGATGGTTTCGAACCGCAGAACGACGGCGCCGATCGCTGGTTGATGCGCCTGTTCGCCGTCAACGATTTGAACCGGGTGCGCTTCACCCGCGCCGATCATCTGTACGAAGTCCTTTCTTGATTTTTCAACTCACACTCGTCAGGTATCACCATGGAATTGCTGGGATCTTTTTGGGCTGAACACTGGATATTCGCGATCCTGATGCTGGGATCTATCGCCTTTGTTGCAGGCTTTGTCGACAGCATCGCCGGTGGTGGCGGGTTGTTTCTGGTGCCGGGTTTCCTGTTGGTCGGGTTGCCGCCTCAGGTCGCGCTCGGTCAGGAAAAGCTGGTCAGCACCCTGGGTACGATCGCCGCCATCAGAAACTTTCTGGCCAACAGCAAAATGGTCTGGAAAGTGGCACTGGTCGGGGTACCGTTTTCCCTGTTGGGTGCCTACCTCGGGGCGCACCTGATCATTTCAATCTCTCAGGAAACCGTGGGAAAAATCATCCTCGCGCTGATTCCGATCGGCATCCTGATTTTCCTGACCCCCAAAGATCGCCCCGTCGAAGAACACACCCTGAGCAATCGGGTGCTCTACACCGTGGTCCCGCTGACCTGCCTGGTGATCGGTTTCTACGACGGCTTCTTTGGGCCAGGCACCGGCAGCATGTTCATCATCGCCTTTCATTACCTGTTGAAGATGGATCTGGTATCGAGCTCCGCCAATTCCAAAACCTTCAACTTCGCCTCGAATATCGGTGCACTGGTGGCTTTCGTCATGGCCGGCAAAGTCGTCTATCTGCTGGCACTGCCACTGGTGCTGTGCAACATCCTGGGTAATCACGTGGGCAGTGCCCTGGCGATCCGCAAGGGTAACGAGGTGGTGCGCCAAGTGCTGGTGCTGTCGATGCTCTGTCTGTTCGCCAGCCTTGGCGTGAAGTACCTGGCCTGATTTTTTTCAACGGGAGAACACCATGAAAACCGCATTTGTAACCGGCGCATCCGCCGGGTTCGGCAAAGCCATCTGCCGTAAACTGATTGCTGACGGTTATTGCGTCATTGGTGGCGCACGCCGCACTGACAAGTTGGCGGAACTTGAGCAGGAATTGGGAGAGAACTTCATTCCCCTGACCCTGGATGTCACGGATCCGGCATCGCTGGATGCAGCCATCGAAACCATTCGTGATTCGTCTTTGCAGATTGATGTATTGGTGAACAATGCCGGTCTGGCTCTGGGCATCGAACGGGCACAGAACGCCGACGCACAGAACTGGGAGCGGATGATCGCAACCAACATCACCGGGTTGACGATGGTCACGCACAAGATTCTACCCGCCATGGTCGAAGCCAATACCGGCCTGATCATCAACATCGGCTCAATTGCCGGTACTTACCCCTACCCCGGCGGCAACGTGTATGGCGCCAGCAAAGCCTTCGTCAAGCAGTTCAGCCTGAACCTGCGGGCAGACCTTGCGGGGACAAAAGTGCGCGTGACCAATATCGAACCGGGGCTTTGCTCGGGGACGGATTTCTCCGTGGTGCGCCTGGATGGCAACCTGGAAGCGGTCGCGGCACTGTACAAGGACGTCGACGCCATCCTGCCGCAGGATTTGGCCAATACCGTGGCATGGATTGCCCAGCAACCGGAACACATGAACATCAACTCCATCGAAATCATGCCCGTCGCCCAGACCTATTCGGCCTTGAGCATCGCACGCAATCTTTGAGGTTTTTGCATCGGCGATGATCGTTCCCACGCAGAGCGTGGGAACGATCAATCCCACGCGGGAGCGTGGGAACGATCAAGAGTCAGGCACCAATTGCCACAAACAAAACGGGCCTGCGATTGCAGGCCCGTTTTCATTGGGGTGGTAAAGGTATGTCAGGCGTCAGCTATTGAGCGCGGCCTGTTCATTTTCCAGAAACTCTTCTTCAAGCAGCGCATCTGCATGAGCGCCAGTCTGGATTGGCGTCACGGTGGCGCGTTTACCGCGCAGTTTGCCGAACAGATGCTCCAGCGCGTGCTCAAGCTTGGTGGCTGCACCTTCGATCGCCTGGTCCAGCGTATCGGCTTTATGGGTGACCGAAATCGGTTGATGGCCTTTTGGCCGCGCTTCAAGCTGGCAGCGCATATCGTGGGGACCCGGTTTGTCGCCGTTCTCGTCCCGCAGGTGAACCTCGACCCGTGTCAGGTCTTCTTCGTAACGTTCGAGCGTGCTCTCAATGGTAGTACGTACCCACTCCTCCAGTCGGATGCTGCTTTGAATATGGTTATCGCTATTGACTTGGATTTGCATAGTTCATCCCTTATTTCAGCTAGCTCGCGAGAGGTTCCCCGGCAACGCCTTGAGGCGTGATGACCGTGACCTCTTGCTTACAGAGTCGGGCTGCGCGCAGAACAATTCAACCCCTAAAAAAAGATAAATTTTCATTCACAAAAAAAGCCGGACAACACGCAAAAGCGCTGTTAATGTCGGGAGTTGGGTCGCCTCGGCTCTCCCTCTCCAATTTTCACAATTGCCCCTCGCCCAACGGGTGCATGCTGCGAAAAATCCCCTCCTCCACCAGCCAGTCATGCACCGCCCGCCGGCGCCGCCGGAATCATCCCCGCAGTGCTGCATTACGACATGAAGTTCAATCCCGAAGCCTGCGATGACGATGTCAGAGCGTTCTTCCTCGGCGCGGCAGCGGTGGGGATTCTGTGCAAGAAAAACGCCTCGATTTCCGGTGCTGGCGCGGCGATGGCAAACACTTCATTTCCCTGGAGCGGGTGATCCGCACCATGCGCGATACCGGCGCCGACATGCATGACAAATACAAAGAAACTTCACGGGGCGGCCTGGCGGTGAGCTGGGTGGAATGCTGACGAGCACTCCTTAACCGTCCTTTTTCCGTGAGCCCCAGTAAAAACAATGATTAGGCGATACTGATGACCGATGTATGCGATTCGCCGGGTGCCGGCGCTGCGCCAGTACTCCGGGCAGCTGTCGAACGTGTTCGTGGTCGTGATCGGTTTGGTGGCGCTTTCGGCGATCATCTTCTCGTTCATGCCCTGAAACGGGCAGTGTTTTGAAAGGCGGGCCCGTGAGCCTAATGCCAGTCAGTCAAGACATTACGCGAACCGTAGCAGCTGGCGAAGCCTGCGTCCGGCTGCGCAGCAGTCGTAAAACAGTCACTGCGGTATTCCAGACAAATCGTGGAAGCAGGATTTGCCACGGCTTCGCCGCCGGACGCAGCCTTCGGCAGCTGCTACGGGGGACAGCGCTGAACCTGAAATTCCTTAACTGACTGGCATTGGGCCCGTGAGCCCGCCTTTTTATTGCCGGTCTATTGTCTGACGATTTTCCCGGCATGCCCTTTGCTTTGTCGGTCAGGAGGAAAATGGACTTATGAAACCTCAGCGAACGGCCTGCCGATGGTCTGGAAGTACGAACCAATCCCGATCACGACCGGTCAATGACTGCAAGATCCAATCACGCGGTGACGCATTATGGACAATCCTTTTCAGATCATTACCGATGCTTTTGCCCCGCATTATCAGGTCAATCTGAGCATTCAAGGGCTCGACGGCAGCATCATGCTGACCCTTTCCAACGCTGGCCGTGTGGTGGCCAAACGCATGATCAGCATCGAGCAACGCAACGACCCGCAGCGCCTGAAACGACTGGTGCAAAGTATTCAGTTCGGCATTGCCATCGAACAGGGCCACAGCGCCATGGCAATTCTCGAGGCGATGACCGACAGCGACAACCTCGAACTTCCATCTCCTCCACGCAAGAGCTGGCCGGGCGGTCAGCCCCCTCTGGCAATGCGGAATTAACGCTCGCCCTCCTCGATTTCCGAATGCTCGCTGGAACCCGCACCGGCTTTGCGCTGCGGGTTTGCAATCTTCACCGAGGGGAACTGCGACGAGGCGTAGCGCACCACCAGAATCGAAAATGCCAGCAGCAGAATCCCGCCGCACAGATAAATAATGCCAACGTCTGGCGGATTGTGGTGGGAGACATTGGAAATCAGCAGGCGGGTCAGCGCGGTGATCGCCACGTAGATCAGGAAGCGCACTGGCATGTGGTTGGTCTTGAAGTAAATCCCGACCATCGCCCCCAGTTCGAGGTAGATGAACAGCAGCAGAATGTCATCGATCTTGATGTGACCCGCCTCGATCATCTGCAAGAATTCTATCACCGCCGCCCAGGCCGTCACCGCACCAATGGCGAACAGCGCCAGGTAGTGGAACGTTTCGACGAACAGATTGCCCAGCGACTCGGCCAGCTGATGGACATTTTGGCGAAGGTTCTCGGCCCAATTGATTTTCACGATGGTATTTCCTTAGGTCGGTTCGACCAGATCATGCGGGTTTGACGTGACGGTTTCTCTGCATGCAGAAAAAAGGCCAGAGCCTGAGAAGTGAGATGGTGACGGGGTGATATGAGGCACTTTTCTGCGGCACCTGTACCGGCGCCATCATCGCGGGCAAGCCTCGCTCCTACATGAACGCAGTACCTGCAGGAGCGAGGCTTGCCCGCGAATGAGGCACCTCGGTTTACCTGACAAACCCAAAATCCCGACTACATTAAAAAGCCACTACCCAAAGCGCAGGGATTCGCTTATCCTTTTAGCTGTATAAAAATACAGTAGTCGCCAAGACAACTATCGTAAAGGCATGTGAGGTGGTGAATGGCCGTCGAAGTGGTATACCGCAGCAGCCGAGATCTGGAGCGCTTGTTCATGGATAAAGCCGAAGCTGACCGTCATGACAAAATGCTCGAACTGGCTGAGTTGCTGGCTGAAGTGTTGCAAAAAGCGGTTCCGTCGCTGACCGAACAGCAAGTGGAAGAAGCCGGGATCTACATGGCGAAAAACCGCGATGTGTTCGCCAGGGCATTCAAGAGCCAACCGGATGCACTGTCCGAGTTGCTCAACGTGCCGGCTGAAGTAACTGAATCGGTTGAAGTGGTTGAAGTGGTTGAAACAACTGAAGCGACTGAAGCGACTGAAGCGACTAAAGCAGCTGAACCCGTTAAGCCCGCGAAAACCGCCAAGTCCGCCAAGTAAGCAACGCCCGAATTGAATAGGCCCTGAGTCAAATGGCTCAGGGCCTTTTTCATGGGCGAATGAAAAGTCTAATCCTCAGGCTTTTCCAGAGCCTCGACCAACGCCTTGAAGAAGCGCGCCGCTTCGCCTCCCGTGACTGCCCGGTGATCGAAGGTCAATGACAGCGGTAGCACCGGATGCACCGCCACCTTGCCGTTCACCGCCACCGGTTCGTCGCGAATCCCGCCGGCAGCGAGGATTGCCACTTGCGGCGGCACCACCACCGGGTTGGCATAACGTCCGAACAAGGTGCCGAAATTGGACAGCGTCAGGGTCGCGCCCATCATCTCCTTGGGCGGTATCGAGCGAGCCTGCACGTCCGCTCGCAAACGACTCATGCCCTCTTTCAGGTCTGCCGATTTACGATTGCCCACGTCACGCAGCACCGGCACGAACAAGCCATCCGGTGTGTCCACGGCGATCCCCAGGTCGAGTGTTTCGTGCTGCTTGATCGACAGCGACTTGCCATCGAACGCACTGTTGAGCACTGGCTCCACCGCACAAGCGGCGGCCATGGCCTTGGCCAGACGAATCAACGGATCCCTGGCGTGCCCCCAGCGATGCAAATCGGCATCACCGAAGATTGTCACCGGCACCACTTCAGCGTGGGACCTGGCCATGTTCAACGCCATGCTGCGACGTACGCCACGCAGCTTATCGCCGCCGAATTTTTCGCGCTCGGTCTGGGACGCGTTCTCGACATCGCTGCGGGTGATCAAGCCATCAGCGCCGGAACCGCTCAGCGCACTCAAGTCGACGCCCAGTTGCCGTGCCAGTTGACGCACCGCCGGAGTGGCGCGAGTAGCCATGTGTTCGCGGGTCGAGGGCGCGGCACCAACGAAAAACTGATCGTCCTGGCTGTTGCCGCCGCCTTCGAGGCGCCCGACCACGGTGCCCGCATCAGCTTCACCTTCATAGCCAAGCAAGGGCTCGCCAACATGCAGGATGTCGCCTTCGCCGCCGTAGGTTTTTGCCACCACACCGTCATAGGGCGCGGGGATATCCACCAGGGCCTTGGCGGTTTCCACCGAGACCAGCAGTTGATCGGCTTTCACCGTATCGCCGACCTTGACGTGCCACTCGACAATCTCCGCTTCCTGCAGACCTTCGCCCAGATCGGGCAGTTTGAAATATTTCATTGCTCCCTCCTCGGGCTCAGGCGAAATTCAGCGCGGTATCGCAGGCGTAAAGAATGTCCTCGACGCTGGGGATATACAGGTGTTCGAGCCGGTACAGCGGTGGCGGAATATCCGGCGCGGTGACTCGCTGGATCGGTGCCTGCAATTGCAGCAATACCCGCTCGTAGAGGCTCGCAGCGATTTCCGCGCCGACGCCACAGGAGCGTGGTGCTTCATGGACGATCACGCAGCGACCGGTCTTGCGTACCGAGGCTTCAAGGGTGTCGAGGTCCAAAGGTTTGACGCAGGCGACATCGATTACCTCCGCCGAAACGCCCTGCTCGGCCAGCGCGGTGGCGGCCTGCAAGGTTTCCATGACGCTGGCGCCCCAACTGATCAAGGTGATGTCGTTGCCTTCGCGCAGGGTGAAGCAGGTATCCAGCGGCAGGCGTTTGCCGTCATCGACCAGCGGTTGCGGGTTCATGCGATAGAGCCGGGTTGGCTCGAGAAACACCACCGGATCGGGATCATCGATGGCCGCCAGCAGCAAGCCATAGGCTCTTGCCGGCGACGATGGAATTACCACCCGTAGCCCCGGAATATGCGCAAGCAATGCTTCGGTACTTTCGCTGTGATGCTCCGGCGCACGAATTCCGGCGCCCATCGGCGAGCGCATTACCATCGGGCAAGTGATCCGCCCACGCGTGCGGTTGCGCATGCGGCTGGCGTGGGACACCAGGTGCTCCATGGTGGCATAGATAAAACCCATGAACTGGATTTCCACCACCGGTTTCAAGCCTTGAGCGGCCATGCCCACCACAAGTCCACCGAGCATGGTTTCCGCCAGTGGCGAGTCGATGACCCGTTTGAAGCCGAAGCTGTCCCGCAATCCTTGGGTGGCGCGAAACACACCGCCGTTCACGCCGACGTCTTCGCCGAGGACGATGACATTTTCGTCTTCGCTCATGGCCCGGTGCATGGCCAGGTTCACGGCTTCCAGGAGGCTGACTTTTTCGTTACTCATGAGCCGAACCTCCCGCGCGCCGCGCAATCCTTTCGAGAAACCATTCGCGCTGTTCCGCCAAGGCCGCCGGCCACTGTGCATAGACGTATCGCATCACCGCTTCCGGCGCTTGATTGCCAGCCGCATCGAAGTTATCCACAGCACGCTGCACCAGACCCTGGCATTCGGCGATCAGCGCCTGCTCGCGACCTTCATCCCAGACACCCTGCCCGGCCATGAAGGTTTGCAGGCGTTTGATCGGTTCTTCAAGCCAGGCTTGCTTGACCTCATCGGCCGGGCGGTAACGCGTGGCGTCGTCCGCGGTGGTGTGGTCGCCGAGACGATAACTCAGGCATTCCAGCAGTACCGGGCCTTTGCCGTGACGCGCCCGCTCGAGGGCGATTTGCATGCGCTCATACACCGCGAGCATGTCATTGCCGTCGACCTGCTCGCCGTGGAACCCGGCGCCAATCGCCTTCTGCGCCAGAGTCGGCGCGCCGCACTGAATCCGCCGCGGTACCGAGATCGCCCATTGGTTGTTGTTGACCACGAACACCACCGGCAACTGCCAGGCTCCGGCCACGTTGAGGGCTTCGAGGAAATCACCTTTACTGGTGGCGCCGTCGCCACAGGTGGTCACCACCACCCGATGCTCGCCACGGATCTTGAATGCACTGGCGACGCCACAGGCATGCAGCGCCTGGGTCGCGATCGGCACACAGATGGGGAAATCCTGGGCCACCGCAGGTTCGGCAAAGTCACTGCCGCGCTCGTCGCCCCCCCAATACAGGAGAATTTCTTCCATGCGTACCCCGCGCATCAATTGCACGGCGGTGTCGCGGTAATAGGGCACCAGCACATCTTCGGGGCGCATCAGGCTGCCAATCGCGACGCCGATCGCCTCCTGGCCCAGGGTCGGCGCGTAAGTCCCAATGCGCCCGGTGCGTTGCAGAGCGACGGCTTTCTGATCGAACAGGCGCGTCAACACCATCTGCCGGTAGAGGCGCGTCAGCAGGTTGAAATCATCCGCCCAGGCAGGAAGCTCACCAAGCAGTTTGCCGTCGGGAGATAAATAGCGGGTATAGGGAAGGTCGACCTTATTGGGCATGGCACCGCTCCTTGCACGCCGGATAAGCGTGATGCTGTTGAGCCCGGTGCTTGTGGCGCGGGCCTTTCGAGCAAGTCGGCCGTCGTGGGGTCTTTGCTCTCTCCTATCGGTATAGCAGGCGCTCCGCCAACTCGTCAGCCACCCGCGCCGGGGAGCGTTTTTCGGCCTGGGCGTGGGCGAAGACTTCGGTCAGCCGTGCGCCGATTTTCGAGAGGTGAGCGGTAATGGTCGTCAGCTCTTCGCCACGATGTTTCAGCGCAACGTAAATCAACCCACCGGAATTGATCACGTAATCCGGTGCATACAGAATCCCGCGATTTTCCAGTTGATCGGCGACTAGCAGGTTGGTCAACTGATTGTGCGCGGAACCGGCTACCGCCGCGCAGCGCAATTGGGCGACGCTGTGGCTGTTGAGCACACCACCCAGACCGCAAGGCGCGAGAATGTCGCACGGGGTGCTGAGCAGCGCTTCATTGGCAATTGGATGAGCCCCCAATAGCTCCATGGCCAACTGTACTTTGCCGGGGTCAATGTCGCTGACCAGCAATTCGGCACCTGCGGCGTGCAATTGCTCGGCGAGTGCAAAGCCGACATTACCCAAACCTTGAATGGCAATGCGCAAACCTTCAAGGTTATCGCTGCCCAAACGGGCCATGGCAGTGGTGCGGATTCCGGCGAACACGCCCATGGCGGTGTGCGGCGAAGGATCGCCCGCAGCGGTGGTGCTGGTGACATGCTGGGTCTGTTGGGCAATGCAATCCATGTCGGCAACCGAGGTACCACTGTCGATGGCGGTGATGTAGCGACCGTCAAGCTGTTCGATGCAGCGGCCGAAAGATTCAAACAAGGCGGCGCGACTTTCGACATGAGGCGGGCGAACGATCACCGCTACGCCGCCGCCTTGAGGCAGACCGGCCAATGCAGCCTTGTAACTCATTCCCTGGGCCAGACGCACAGCGTCGACCACAGCGCTTTCGTCGTCGGGGTAGGCAAGGTAACGACAACCGCCCAGGGCTGGTCCCAAGCGACTGCAATGAATGGCAATCACCGCCTTCAACCCGGTCTTTGGGTCGACGCTCAGGTGCAGCGATTCAAGGCGAGTGCTTTGCATGAGAGCAAACATCATCGGGCTCCCGAATAAAGCTTATGTCGCCAGTATAGGCTTCCGGTAAAAGATTGCTGAAGCACACGGGAATAAGCCGAGGCTGTTTGAAGGCTTTCAGACATAACCTGCAACGTCATGCGCACGGCACTGGACGAAAGCCGGCGACGGGGCTAAAACGAGGCATTCACCGGAGATTTTGATGACCCCCCGCCAAGCTTTTTTCGCCTGTCTGCAACGCTCTCCACCGGCGCTCTTTGAAGCGGCACTGTGGATCGCTGTCGAGCACGATCCGGCGGTAGAGCCAGAGGTGCTGTTGCACAATTTCATAGAGCTGCAGCAACGGGTCAGCTCCGGTTTGCCGATGTTGCCGGTGACTGAGCTCGGGCAGCCCTTGTTGCGCCGTATGAATGACCTGCACTTTGCGCAGGATGATTCCACCCCGCTGCGACCCCAGGCTGCACTGCTCAATAAAGTACTGGAACGCAGACGCGGACAACCGCTGGCGCTGGGGTTGGTTGCCCTGGAGCTGGCCAGGCGTCTGGAAATCCCCCTGGTCGGCGTCAACTTCCCGGGGCATTTCCTGCTGCGAGTGCCTGGTACTGACCATCTGCTCGACCCGTGCGGCGGGCGACGGCTATATCCCAATGATTGCCGTGAGCTGCTGCAACGCCAATATGGTCCGAACATGAAGCTTGGCGCAGAGCATTTACTCACCGCCGAGCCGATTCACATGTTGCAGCGCCTGTCGCGCAACCTGCGCCAGTTACACCTCGCCAACAACGACAACCTCGGCGCACTGATCGACGCCGAACGTGTGCTGGAGCTGGGTAACGCCAGCGCAGCCGATTACCTGGCCCGCGCCAGCCTGTATCAACGTCTGGATTGCCCAAATGCCGAGCGCTTCGATCTTGAGCATGCGTTGCTGCTCAGTGAAGACCCGATACAGCGGTTGCGACTGACCGAGCGGTTGGGGCATTTACCGCCTAATTCGATTGTGCATTGAGTCTGAATTGACGGACGCAGAGCGTCCATGGCGGCATTCCCACGCAGAGCGTGGGAACGATCATCAACCCTCACACTACGGTGTATCGGGTTGCTGCGCCGGATGCGCCTTGAGAAACGCCGGATGCTGAGCAGCCAACGCGGCCACCCGACGAATCCGTGGATAGCCCTCAAGGGAAATGTTGAACCGTTCGGCCGCATACACCTGCGGGATCAGGTAGACATCCGCCAACCCCGGCTCGCCGCCAAAGCAGTAACCTTCGTTGCCGATCAAGTGCTCGACCGTCGCCAGCCCTTGGGTGATCCAGTGACTGATCCACTGCACCACCTGAACCTCGTCATGGCCCCATTGGCGCAGCAGGTTGAGCACGCTGACGTTGTGCAACGGATGAATGTCGCAACCGATCAACGCTGCCACCCCACGCTGGTGCGCGCGGGTGGCCAGATCTTTGGACAGCAACGGCACCTGTGGATAACGTTCCTCGAGGTACTCGATGATCGCCGGCGACTGAATCAGCAAGTCGCCTTCATCGGTGCGCAAGGCCGGTACGCGGCCCTGCGGGTTGACACTCAGGTACGCCGGCTGCCGATGTTCGCCACCTTGGGCGGCGATCAGGTTGATCGGCAGCGCCTGGTAATCCAGCCCCTTGAGCGCCAGCGCGATGCGCACCCGATAGGACGAGGTCGAGCGATAGTAGGTATAGAGTTCCATGGCTAGAACCTCTTAACGTGCCGGCAGGATTTTGCCGCGGCATTCGCCGAAACCGATGGAGGCAACACCGTCAGCACTGCAGCGAGCACGCAGGATGATTTCGTCGCCGTCTTCGAGGAATTTACGCACTTCGCCCGACGCCAGTTCGATCGGCTTTTTGCCGCCCTCGGTGATTTCCAGCAGGCTGCCGAACTGACCATTCTCTGGCCCCGACAGGGTGCCCGAACCGAACAGATCGCCGGCCTGCAGCTGGCAGCCGTTGACGCTGTGGTGCGCAACCATCTGCGCCACGGTCCAGTACATGTGTTTAGTGTTGCTCAAAGTCAGGCGATGGGCCGGCAGGTTCTGTTCGCGCATCGACTCGGTCAGCAACAGCACTTCCAGTTCGATATCGAAGGCACCGGTGGCCTGATCACGCTTGTCGAGCAGATACGGCAGCGGCTGTGGATCGCCCTCCGGACGGGCCGGTTGGGCACGACGGAATGGCTCCAGGGCTTCGGCCGTCACCACCCACGGCGAGATGCTGGTGATGAAGCTTTTGGACAGGAATGGACCCAGCGGCTGGTACTCCCACGCTTGGATATCCCGCGCCGACCAGTCGTTGAGCAGGCAGAAACCGGCGATGTGCTCCGCAGCATCGCCAATGGCAATCGAGTCGCCCATGGCGTTGCCCTGACCGATCCAGATACCCAGTTCCAGCTCATAGTCCAGGCGCGCACATGGGCCGAAAGTCGGCTCGGTCTGACCGGCCGGCAGGGTCTGGCCTTTCGGCCGACGCACGTCGGTGCCGGACGGGCGAATGGTCGATGCGCGGCCGTGGTAGCCGATCGGTACATATTTATAGTTCGGCAACAGCGGGTTGTCGGGACGGAACAGTTTGCCGACGTTTTGTGCGTGCTCGATGCCGACATAGAAGTCGGTGTAATCATTGATCTTCGCTGGCAAGTGCATTTGGCAGTTCGCAGCCAGTGGCAGCAACTTCGCGCCTTGGGCTTCGATCTTGCCGTGCAGGGTGCTGCCTTCGGCGAACAGTTCCAGCAGACGTTCGCGCAAAGCGAGGCGAGCACTGCGGCCCAGCTCGAAGAACGCGTTCAACTGGCCACCGCGGGTAGTTTCGACCGCCGTGCGTGCTGCGCCGTCAAACAGACCGGCCTCCAGCGCCGCTTCCAGATCAAAGATGTGCTCACCGATCGCCACGCCGCTGCGGGGTGAAGAACCATTGATGCTGAACACACCCAACGGCAGGTTTTGCAGCGGGAAATCGGCGTGGCCGTTGGCGGAGGCAACCCAGCTACGAGTGATGGTTGGCTGATTCATCGGTTATCTCCGGTTCGGATTGAAGGTAGCGGGCAACGACGCCCAGCAAGCATCGTAGTCATTCTGCAACTGCGGGCAGTCGAGGGCGAAGCGACTCGGGCGCAGCACCTGACTGGTTTCGAACATGAAAGCCATGGTGTTGTCGATCTTGCTCGGCGAAAGCTCAGCGGCGATCGCTTTGGTGCAGGTCTCGCCGTCTGGCCCGTGGGCGCTCATGCAGCTGTGCAAGGACGCACCACCCGGCAGGAAGCCTTCGGCCTTGGCGTCATAGCTGCCCTGGATCAGCCCCATGAACTCGTTCATCAAGTTGCGGTGGAACCACGGTGGACGGAAGGTGTTCTCGGCCACCATCCAGCGTGGCGGGAAGATCACAAAGTCGAGGTTGGCCAGGCCGTGGACACTGGTCGGCGACGTAAGGACGGTGAAGATCGATGGATCGGGATGGTCAAAGCTGACCGTGCCGATCGTGTTGAAACGCCGCAGGTCATATTTGTATGGCACGTTGTTACCGTGCCAGGCGACCACGTTCAGCGGCGAATGATCGAGCTCGCAACCCCAGAGTTCGCCGAGGAATTTCTGCACCAGGGTAGTGGGCTGCTTGAGGTCTTCGTAATGGGCGACCGGGGTCAGGAAGTCCCGCGGATTGGCCAGGCCGTTGCTGCCAATCGGCCCCAGGTCCGGCAGGCGCAGGGGTGCGCCATGGTTCTCGGCGATGTAGCCGCGAGCCTGGGCATCGAGCAGCTCGACACGGAATTTCATACCGCGAGGCAGCACGGCGATTTCCAGCGGTTCCAGCTCAAGCACACCCAGTTCGGTGGCGATACGCAGACGGCCCTGCTCCGGCACCACCAGCAACTCGCCGTCGGCGTTGAAGAACACCCGCTCCATCGAGCGGTTGGCGCGGTAGTTATAGATACTGATCCCGGCCGGCTTCTGCGCCGCCGAGTTGGCAGCCATGCTCACCAGACCGTCGATGAAATCGGTCGGTTCGCCGGGAATGTCCAACGGGTTCCAGCGCAGGCGATTAGGCGTGACGTCACCCAGCGGGCCGCCCGCCAGTTGCCGATCCAGCTTGACGAACGCCGGGTGGTTGGCCGATGGCTGAATGCGGTACATCCAGGTGCGCCGCGCTTCGCTGCGAGCCATGGTGAACGCGGTGCCGGAGAAGAGTTCGGTGTAGAGACCGTAGGGCGCTTTTTGCGGAGAATTCTGGCCGACGGGCAACGCGCCAGGCAGCGCTTCACTGCTGAATTCGTTGCCAAAGCCTGACTGATAAGCCAAGGCTTGCGCCGAGGAATCGAGGTCCATGGAGCCTCCTGAGTGGAGTGAGCAGAGCGCTGTACCTTCCGATCCAGAAGTCTCAGCACGCCTGCATTGTTTTTATCGTAATTAGATTACGCATAACGTAATTTGATTGGTATTGAGCGTCAAGCTATAAAGACGTCCATTCGTCTCGGGATCACACCGCCTCCATGGAAAAGAACACCAGCGACAGCAACGGTAAACAGAAAGTCCGCTCGGCCGAGGTCGGTACTGACATCCTCAAGGCCCTGGCGGAACTGTCGCCGGCCACTTCTTTGTCGCGTCTGGCCGAACACGTGAAGATGCCGGCGAGCAAGGTCCATCGCTATTTGCAGGCGCTGATTGCCAGCGGTTTTGCTGAGCAAAATACCGCCACCAACCATTACGGCCTGGGCCGTGAAGCATTGCGCGTGGGTTTGGCCGCTCTTAGCAGTATGGACGTGCTGAAAGTCGCCGCGCTGCCGCTGGCCGAGTTGCGCGACGAGCTGAACGAAACGTGCTTCCTCGCGGTATGGGGTAATCAGGGTGCGACCGTGGTGCATATCGAACCGGCGGTGCGCGCAGTGACGGTGGTCACACAATTGGGCTCGGTATTGCCATTGCTCAGCTCATCGACAGGACTGGTGTTCAGCGCTTTCCTGCCGAACCGCGAAACCATCGAGTTGCGCGAGCAGGAACTGAAAGCGAGCGCTGGTCATCTGCTGGCCGATGAGAAGGCTTACGCGGCAGTGTGCGAACAGATCCGTTTACGCGGTCTGCATCATGTCCATGGCCTGTTGATGCCGGGTGTGGACGCGTTGTCGGCACCGGTGTTCAACGCGGTCGGAAATGTGGCGGCAGTGCTGACGGTGGTCGGACCGACGTCGTTGTTTCATGCCGATGAGAATGGCCCGGCCGCGCAGCGTTTGTTGGCGGCGACGCAGGCGGTGAGTTGGAGAATGGGGTATGAGCGCTGACCGGACGGTTCAATAGAGTCGTCCGGTGCAGCGTCAACATCGTTAATTCAATACATCGACGATGTTGATGAGCATGTTTTCAAACTGAATAATGTCCAACCCCTTCACCTTATGTTCAGGTGCAAACGAATACGACTCGGTAAAAATACCGACATTCCCTTGGCTATACGTGGGTCGATCGTTCTCCTGAACCTTCTCCAGCACCTCGTCGAACAGCGTCCGCGATCCGAAAATTTGCTGAGAGACAAGATTATCAACACTGGTGATGTATGTCCTTTCAGGGTGAAGCCCCAGCTTTTCAAGACGCTCACCCAAGAGTACGCGCACTGCATGTGCAATATGGCCTTTGTGAAGCTCGGTAATACGCGGATCATTCTTGTGAAAATATCGGTCACTCATAACTGCTCCTTTTAACGCTCACGTGCCCAGACTCCAAGTCTGGAATATCAATACATGAGCCTTCTGATAATCAAACGTTACTTACAAACCACCTCATACTGTTCGCAAGGGACAAATCGGCTCCGAAGACTCCCTTTGGTTAATTAAGGATGGACCGACAGAGCAGATTCAAGGCACCACTTATTCTTGCCGCGAATAAATTTATAGCCGATTACAAAAGCATCGCTCACTGAAATATGTATGATTTCGTAAAAAGAACATCATAGGCCCACACAGTTCATTCGAGTCACGTACAGTTTTTACTCATCCAAGACTCACTCACTGAGTTTCACAGCGCCAGATATTAAAGGCATATACACGTCACATCAGTTCCAGCTGCCTGGCCTTGGCGACCGCCTGAGTCCGGCGTTCCACCCCAAGCTTGCCGTGAATCCACCGGGCATGAGTTTTCACCATATGCAACGAGATAAATGAGTGACAGAAGGCCTCACCCTACTGTCGGCAATCGGGAGCGATAAGCGCACCAAGGAGGTATTCGCGTTGTACCTCGAAAGGATGAATGCCTGCGCCTGCCAGGGCTTGCAGCGGAGCATGCGTGGGCTGGATGGGACGTTATCAGGGGGATGGATAGCACCGGCTTTTGTAGCAGCTGCCGAAGGCTGCGTCCGGCTGCGCAGCAGTCGTAAATCATGCAGACCTGGTTATCCTGAAAAACACGGTGTCTGGTTTTGCGTGTGCGTCGGTCGGACGCGACCCAGGCTCGGACGCAGCTTTCGGCAGCTGCTACGGGGACGCGCGCAGTCTGAACGGTGACTGTTGCTGAAGCTGTAACAGTCATTGTTCTGAATCACTATTTTTCACGGGGAGATAAGTGTTTATTCTTGCCGGGCTTTCACGGCAAACAGCCAGAAAGAGCAAACAGTGAAGTGTGAATACTCCACTTCTGATTGATAGCATTCGGACAGCTTGAAAAAACTTATTCAAGCTGTTACCACTGAGTTCACTGACGTTGATTTATTGCTCCTTTATCTAACGTCTTATTTTAGCCGCTGCTGATGCAGCGGCTTTTTTTTGCTTGCTCCATCTGCCCGCAACTTTATCTGCGCCTGATTCCTCTCGCCCCAATGTACTGAAAAGTAAAGTGGTCGCAGGGCGAGCTTTACACGCAGAACTGCGACCAGCAACAAACCAGAAAGCCTCTACAGAAAACAAATAACTTTTAGCTGACACATAAAAAAACATCCCACCTTTAATTCACATATTTCAATTATTAACAAAAAACCAAACCTTCGACGCACGCAACAAAAACAGGAAATAACCTACACACTTCTCAGACCCATTACCAAACGCCATTCGCTAACATGTAAGCACTTGCTCAAACGCTTAACTTTTCGCATCCAACGCAGGACAAGTAATGCACAAGAAAATCAATACTCAACAAACAATTTTTACGCTCGAACATCGAGCCTAAACCATTCATCTCTAAGTAAGTTGACACTGATCAATATCACGGAGAACAAAACATGTCTGACCGTCAGGAAAATGTACTTCCAGCAATCTACGTTGGTGCTCAGCCACCACCCGGTAAAGACCCCATTGGGGGAGGTTTCGACAGAACGTCCAAGCCCGGCTTCCAGCCGGCAGTCGGAATAAATTTGCACAAACTGAAAACCACCGCCAGTACATTGGCAGAGGAGTATAAAACCCTATCCAACCAACTACCGCAAACCATTGAGAATGAACTGGCCGCAACAAGGCTGGAAGGTCCAACCAACCCGCTTCCGCCCGCTGAAGCGATCATTCGCGAGTTGGGCGTGCGTAACAAACTATTGATTCGAAAGACGGCTGAGTTCCATTACAAAACGGCTATCGCCAATGAATTTTATGGCTTCGACCCAATTGACAGGCCGTTGCAGGAGTTCTACCCAAAAGCCTTGACCCTGGAGAAGGTGGTTGTCCCCGATGGTATTGCGATGCAGGCGTGGGCCACGTCGTACAGGGCGGCCCACGACGCACGATTGTTGTCCCAAACCATTCAGTTGCTCAACCAGCAATCCGTCAATGTGCAGAACTTTCTCCGCGCTGTGCAGGCAGATGATCAGGCACGAATGGCTGCGGAACAGGAAGCCCAGAGGGTCGCTGCCGAATTGGCCCGCATCAACGCGCAAGCAGAGGCCCGGGCTCGAGAGCAGGCGCGGGTTGCAGCATTGGCAGAAGCTCAACGATTGGCCAACGAGCAGGCTGAGGCTGCTGCAAAAGCGGCTGCTCAGCACATCGCCGCCGAACAGGCTCGTCTCGCGGAACTGGCAGAGGCTCAGCGCCAGGCGGAACTGCTTCGCCTTGAAACCGAACAGCAAGAAATCCTATGGGCGCAGGAGCGTCTGCGTCAGGACGCGCTCAAGACCACCAGCACCTACCCAGCTTCTGGTGCATCTGCAGCATCCAGACCCGTTATCTCCTTTGCTTCGACTGTTATCCTCCTCGCCCCCGAAACATCGATTGCGATCATCACTGCGTTGCGATCGGCACTGATAGCAGCAGGTGCGGCGGCACTGACGATGCTCGGTCCTGTACTGGTCGGATTTGCCGCGCTGCTTGTTCCTTCCAGACTGGGGAACAGTGAACGTTTGGCCATGAGCATCCCCTTGGCGGAACTGGCGCCCGTACAACATCAGAAGCTTTGGGCGATCGCCGCTGAAAGCGGAGGAACAGACCTGCCAATGCGTATTGGTTTCAAACCAACAGAGACAGGAATAGAGGTCTTCGTTGCGACAACCGACGGTGTGAAACTACCGTCAACCGTGCCGGTGAGGCTGGCGACCTACGATGCGCAGCTCAATGTCTATCGTGTGACCCCGCCCAACTCGTCGACCAGCACACTGACCTGGACACCTGCGGTGACGCCAGGTAACAGCTCTACCCAATTGCCAGTTGCACAGCCTGACCTCCCCGTTTATCCCGGTGCCACAGTTGTACCGGTGGAGGGGCGCATAGACAGACTCCCCGCCCTGGTGACGGGTTGGGAAAATTTCATCACGGTGTTCCCGGATGATTCCGCCATACCGCCTCTCTATGTGGTGTTCAGCAGCCCTTACGATGGCGCCACTGCCACGGGGGAGCACAGTGGACGCGACTTCAATCCAGATCAGGCGGGAGGACCGATTCAGGATCTGGAATGGAGTTCTGCCATCATCTCTCAAGGAGGAATAGATTTGGTAAAACTTCATACTGGTCGACTTGCAGCCTCTGACGCTAACAACGTGATGATCGAACGACTGGAAAAAATTCTGAAGGGAGAACTCGACTTCACTGACATTGACAAACGTTACTACACTCATGAAACTAGAGAACTGGATAGATTTAGAGCTTTAGGTTACAGCGACACAGATACACCGCAACAAGATTCCCCTACATGGAACAACGCTCATACTGCAGCTCTCGAAGATTACAAAGTTAAAGACGATAACTCACTACTTTACACAGAAGAAGCTTTAGCCGCAGCAGACGAACAGGACAGAAAATATTTTCAAAGTCTTCTGAAGGACATGCAGCAATGAACACTATTGAGCAGATCGTTAAAAATGAGTCATTAGAAGATATTGTGTCTGTCTTTGCACTAGCAAAAGCACCTCCACACTTAGATATGATGATCAGACGCTACAATCGTGAAGCCATCCAGCACGGAGAACTTCAAAAAGTCTATGCACGACTTTTCGAAGAAGGTGTACTGGCCAACGGTGAAAAAGGACTGGCAACCAAAGGCCCTAACTGGAAAGAACCAAAGTTCGTAACAGAAAAAAGATACGTCTAAACACAGAACTCACCAAGCCGCTGCAGATCAGCGGCTTGGTGACGTGCAGTTCTTACAACGAATACTTCTGCAAGTTCTCCATCATTTCCTTCAACGCTTCGATGTTGTCCTTCGGATGAGCTGCACCTTCAAAGTCGCAGATCTGTTGCCAATGGGCGGCGACGTCTTCCGGCGAGAAGCCTTCACGGGGATCGAAGCCTGCGCCGAGACTGCGTTCCCAGCGGACTTTGCCCATCCAGCCGCCGCCCACTTCGAACAGGCCGGAGGTTTCCTGGCAATTTTCGCTGGCCAGGTACACCACCAGCGGGCTGACCAGTTCCGGTTTGAGTTGTTCGAAGACTTGCGGCGGAATCAGCCCTTCGGTCATGCGCGTGCCGCCGGTGGGGGCGATAGCGTTGACCAGGATGTTGCTCTTGCGGCCCTCGATGGCCAAAGTGCGGGTCAGGCCATAAAGGCCGAGTTTGGCCATGCCATAGTTGGACTGGCCAAAGTTGCCGTAAATGCCTGAGGTTGAGGCGGTGAAGATAACCCGGCCATAACGTTGCTCACGCAAATGCGGCCAGGCGGCGCGGGTAACTTTGTAGGCGCCTTCGACATGCACGCGGTAAACCAGGTCCCAGTCGCTGTCGTCCATTTTGTGGAAGGTTTTGTCCCGCAGGATACCGGCGTTGTTTACGACTACGTCAACGCGGCCAAATGCATCCATAGCGTTCTGAACGATTTTGTCGCCATCGGTGACCGAGTCGTGGTTGGCTTGGGCGATCCCGCCTGCATCACGAATCTCTGCCACCACACGGTCTGCCGCCGATGCGTTTGCGCCTTCGCCCTGAGCCGAACCGCCGAGATCGTTGACCAGCACTTTTGCACCATGTTTAGCGAACAGCAGTGCATGAGCCCGTCCGAGGCCACCGCCTGCACCGGTGACGATCACGACTTTATCTTCGAAGCGCACAGACTCATTCATACGGAACTCCAGCAGGCCAATGGACAATACGTTGAGTGTCAGGCACAGGCTTGCTGGTCACAATGAATACGGCGCAGGCTGAATGGTGCGCGATAAGGCAGGGGGATGATTGGTGGCTGAAAGTGAGAATCGTCGAACGCAAAACCTCGTAGAAACGAGTTCAGGAGCACACCATTTTCCTGGGTGGGGAAATAAGCTGGTCACGAAAATCCAGATAATGTTTGAGCACCTGCACCGGTGCTTCGGTCTGGGGGTAATGGCCGATCCGGGCCAGTAGAATGGTGTCCGGTTCCGGGATCAACTCCCGGTAGCGCACAACCATGTGCGCACCGGAAGCCGGATCGACCTCACCATCAATGACCCGCAGCGGCACGTCACCACGCTGCATGGCGCTGACCCACCGCTCGCGCTGCACCCGACGCTCCGGGATGTAGCTGATCAATTTGTGCAGGATCCGCGTCCCATGGTTGTTGTCGACCAGGCTCCAGAAGTCATCCAGCACACTTTCGCTGGGCCGGGTCTGAGGACCGAAGATCTGGCTGAAGCTCTTGACCAGCCTGTCACGGCTGAACGCCCGGCCGATCATCCAGCCCAAGGGGCTGAGCAAGAGTTTCTGTATCAGCACCGGACGATGGGCCTCCGGGAACAGGCCACCATTGAGAAACACGCAACTGGCAATATGGATACTGGCTTCGTAATGACGGGCAAGCAGTTCCTGGGCAACACTATCGCCATAATCATGGGCCAGCACATGCACCGGCTGCTCGATACCCAAATGCTCCAGTAGCGCCTGTTGCAGGTCCGCTTGTTCCAGCAGACTGTACTCATGATCCCGCGGTTTGGCCGAGTCACCAAAGCCGAGCATGTCGCAGGCAATCACCCGGTAGCGCTGAGCCAGCGGCTGCCAGAGATAGTGCCAATCCCAACTGGCGGTCGGGAAGCCATGAATCAGCAACAGCGGTTCCCCCTGCCCCGCCATCCAGTAGCGAATGGTCTGGCCGCGAAACACAAAGCTCTTCCCGCGCTTTCGCCAGACGCAAAGAGGGATCTCGGCGAGATGCATTAGAGTTTGTATCCCGAGTCTTGTTTATCGAGTTTGCGCAGCAGCGCTGGCCAGGCCAGCATGCCACCCATGCCTTGAGCGCTTTTCGTGACCCCGGCGATCATGGCCTTGGCCCCTGCCAGAATCTGCGGCTCGATCGTAATCAGCTCCGCCGCGCCGTTCTGCGCCAGCACCTGGATTTCGCAGGCTCGCTGGAAGGTGAACATCATCAGGAAGGTATCGGCAATCGTGCCACCACAGGTCAGCAGACCGTGGTTGTGCAGCATCAAAAAATTGTTTTCACCGAGATCGGCTTGCAGTCGCGCCTTCTCTTCGTGATTCAGCGCCACACCTTCATAGCCGTGACAGGCAAGGCTTGCGAGCACGAACAGCGATTGCTGGCTGATCGGCAACACGCCTTGCTTCTGTGCCGAAACCGCCACGCCAGCAGCCGTATGGGTATGCAGGACGCAAACCACATCGTGACGCACTTCATGCACCGCGCTATGGATGGTGTAGCCCGCGGGATTGATCTCGTAGGGACTGTCCATCAGCTTGTTGCCGGCCTGATCGACCTTCACCAGACTGGACGCGGTGATTTCGTGAAACATCAAACCAAAGGGATTGATCAGAAAATCTTCAGTGCCCGGCACCTTGGCCGAAATGTGGGTAAAGATCAGATCGTCCCAACCATGCATCGCCACCAGCCGATAGCAGGCTGCCAGATCCACACGGGTCTGCCACTCGGCGGCGCTGACCTGGTCTTTCACATTCTGTGTCGATGGAACGGGGGCTACGCTCACGGCAGTGACCTCGGCAGGTTTCGATTTTTATTATTTTTACTAACGTCCAATCAGTCTAGTCAGCCACCGGGCCTGGGGTAGTTGCATTGGCAGCCAGCTTACTGGCCGAGCGGGTCAGAGCTGAGTTTCGTATCAATACGTTCAATTTAATATCAAAGCATCGGCGCCAGTAGAGGGGGCCGCGAACAGATTCAACAGCCCGGTCAGCCGCGCAGAGCGCTAGCGAACTGAGCAAGCCACGGCTCGGCGTCGGTTTCCGGGGTCACGCTCTCGCTGGCGTCCAGACGCAGCATTTCCTGGACTTCGCGCACGCCCAGTTCGGCGAACAGCTCTCGCATCTGCTCACCGCCGCCGCAGAAGGTATCGCCGTAACTCGAATCGCCCAAACCGATCACCCCTCCCGGCAGACCGCGCCAGGCAGCAGGCAATTGATCACGAATCATCGAATACAGCGGTTGCAGGTTATCCGGCAACTCACCCATGCCCGTGGTCGAGGTCACGGCAAGAAACGCCTCGGGGCCGAATGCCAGGACATCGGCCAGGCTCGCACGCGGGTTGTGCCAAGCCTGGAAACCTGCTGCATTTAGAAGTTTTGCGGCATGCCGGGCGACTTCTTCAGCCGTGCCGTACACCGAGCCGGAAAGGATGGCGACTTTCATCAATCTGATCCTGAAGCTGAGTAAAGATCAGAATATTAACAGCTGACGGCAAGTGGACAGCTCACGATGATGTCTTAAAATGCAGCGTCCTAGACAGGAAGCAGAGACGTCACTGTTCAGGTCAAGGCTCAGCAACGCGTAGTACAACTGGAAGCGCAATTGGCCGAGGTTCAAGCCGAACTCAAAGCGTTCAAAGCGACGAACGGCTTAAACAAGTCATCGAATTAATGGTCATTAACTACAATCACCAATGAATTTGTAATTATTTTTTTCGAGTAAATCATGCACCGTGACACCCTCCTGACCCAGGATGAGCTGGATTTCATCCAGACCATGCAGCACAACCCGCAACTCAACGTGCGGGATGCGACATCGAGCCTGTTGGTCAACGGCGGTTCACAAATCCGCGATCTGCTCACGCGCCTTGCCGCCCATGAGCAAGTCACCATCCAGGCACATTTCGAAAACCAGCAGATTACTTTTCCGCTGCACCTGGTGGAAGACGAGTTTCATGCGATGCATTTACGCCTCGGTGTACCCAGCATTTATGAAGACGGGCCTATGGTTCGACCTTGGCGTTTGACGCTCGAAGAGCCGGTTGCACTGGAAAACGCAAAGGGTCAACCCGGTGCCTTGTGGGTCCACGAAGTGTCATTCAAAGGGGTACTGGTGGAAATTCGCAATCGAACCAAACCAGCGAAGCATTTCGCCCTTTGGTTCAGCCCTTCGGGTTATGAGCGCATCGCTCTGCGCGGCACCTTCGAGCGCGAAACCGAGCACGGCTACTACGCTTATCGTCTGAACCAGAGTGACAAGAACGAAACCGAACGCCTGCGCCAGTTCATCCTTCAGCAGCATCGTCTGACCCATCCTGCACTTCACATCTGACGCTTTCTTTCAGGTATCCAACGCGCCGCTCAGGAGTCGCCGCAAGCGTTGCGGCATCACCTGAACATCGCTGCCCAGACACCCGATCGACGACCCCGCCAGACTCTCCTGCGCCAGATTCGCCGCGTCGCCAGCCAGCATTACCGGACAATTCAGGGTAATGGCCAGACGATTCAAGCGCCTGAGTAACTCGGGAGCAGGTGCATGGTTGGAGAACAGCACGAGCGCCTGGGGTTTGATCTTTTCGCAGACCAGGGTCAACTCATCGAACGGTTGCCCCACCGTCAGTACCCTGACACCGACCTCCATGCTTCCCATGAACAGGGCAGCCACCAGCAATTCGAGCTCACGGCACTGTCCGGCGATGGCCGTCACCAGCACCCGCTGCCGTTGCGAGCCGCGTATCAACACCAGACGTTGCGAGACCCGAGCGCGTAAAAAGCCATCCAGGAACAGCCACTCGCTGGTCTGACCAAACATCTCCTTCTGGTGCAGCAATTGTTTCCAGAGCGGCATCAGGACGTCCTGGAACACGACACTCAGCTCGAAGCTTGAAAACACTTGGCCATACAGCCGTTCCAGTTGCAGGTCATCAAACTCGCTGACCGCCGTCTTGAGTTGCGTCTGCCAATGCGCATACTCACTTTGGGTGTCTTCACCAGGAATGGCGTTGGACAGCGTCTGAGCTGCGCTGGTTTTGCTCAGGATCTTGCCGACTTTACTGACCGCAACACCACGTTCGATCCAGCCAAGGACGCTGCGGACCTTCTCGATCTCGACCATTGAATACAACCGATGCCCACTTTCGGTGCGTGTGGGAACAATCAAACCGTAGCGACGCTCCCAGGCGCGCAGGGTCACCGGGTTGACGCCCGTCAGCCGTGCCACTTCCCGGATCGGGAACAACTCTTCCCGTTCAAGTTGGTGGGAGATGAGTGAATCGCGGGCGAGTTCAGTAATGGAGATCATCTGGACGCGGAAATATCTGCTAACAAATTGGATCCCATTTTATGCTCCAAAAGTACCGTTCTTCCAAGGGCATAGTCGACAAACGTCGCTGGTATATTCGCCGAAACAAGGAATAATCCTTGCATGTACTTAAACGCAGCCCACCACCCCGGCGCTGCGTGAAGTGAGTCCCCTATCCGGGGCTGCGCTTACAATTCGGAGATACACAATGTCTACCTCCCCCGTCACTCTGATGGTGGCGCGCCGCGTCGCCAACGGTCGTTACCAGGATTTGATCGCCTGGCTTGGCGAAGGCGAACAACTGGCCACCGACTTCCCCGGCTATCTCGGCTCTGGCGTGCTTGCTCCGCCGCCCGATGATGACGAATTCCAGATTATCTTCCGCTTTGCCAATGAACAGACCCTGCATGCCTGGGAACACTCCGCCTCGCGCGGCGCCTGGCTGGCGCGGGGTAGCGACTTGTTCGCTCATCCTTCGGAACATCGGGTCAGCGGCATCGATGGCTGGTTTGGCGCAGCCGGTCACCGCCCTCCTCGCTGGAAGCAGGCCGTAGCGATCTGGCTGGCATTCTTTCCAGTCTCGCTGCTGTTCAACCTGCTGTTGGGGCCATTGTTGGGCGAGTTGGGGCTGTTGAGTCGGGTGTTCTTCAGCACCCTGGCCTTGACGCCATTGATGGTGTACTTCTTTATTCCGCTGTCGACCCATCTTTTATCCGGCTGGCTGAACAGCACGCCTGCACGATCATTGCCCGGCGCACCTTCCACGCAAACTCCATAAAAGATCGCAGCCAGCGCCGGCTCCTGCACCGATGGCTCGGGCCGCGTTCGGACGATTTTTCTGCACACGAGGCTGTCCCCCCTTCGTTTTAGGTGACCAGGTATCGTCGCTGGTATAGTTTTACCTATACCTCGACGCGAGCGTTCCATGACTCTTTCCCCTGCCCCGATCCTGATCACCGGCGCCGGCCAGCGCGTTGGCCTGCATTGCGCATTGCGGCTGCTGGAGGAAGGTCATCCGGTCATCATCAGCTACCGCAGCGAGCGGCCGGGCGTGCAGACCCTGCGCGAGCGCGGTGCCATTGCGTTGTTTGCCGACTTCTCCAGCGAGGCCGGCATCCTGAAGTTCATTGCCGAACTGAAAACTCACACCCTTGGCCTGCGGGCGATTGTTCACAACGCTTCATCCTGGCTGGCAGAAACGCCTGGCAGCGAAACAGCCGCATTCACCCAAATGTTCAGCGTGCATATGCTTGCGCCCTATCTGATCAACCTGCATTGTGCTGACTTGCTGGAACGCTCCAGCCCGGCGGACATCGTGCATATCAGCGACGATGTCACCCGCAAGGGCAGCAGCAAGCACATTGCCTACTGCGCCAGCAAAGCCGGTCTGGACAGCCTGACCCTGTCCTTCGCAGCGAAATATGCGCCGCGAATCAAGGTCAACGGCATTGCCCCGGCCCTGCTGATGTTCAACCCGGACGACGACGCGGCGTACCGCGCCAGGGCACTGGCCAAGTCCGCGCTGGGTATCGAACCCGGCAGCGAGGTGATTTACCAGAGCCTGCGCTATTTGCTGGACAACCCTTATGTCACCGGCACGACCCTGACCGTCAACGGCGGAAGGCACGTCAAATAAGCCGCCCCTGCGAGGATGTTGTATGACGTTATCCCTGTCCCAAAATTACCGGGAAATCCTGATAGGCCTGGGTGAAGACCCGGATCGCGAGGGTTTGCTCCAGACGCCTGCCCGCGCAGCCAAGGCCATGCAGTACCTCTGTCATGGCTATGCGCAGAGCGTCGAGGAGATCGTCAACGGTGCACTGTTCGACTCTGATAACGACGAGATGGTAATCGTCGACAACATCGAACTCTACTCACTCTGCGAACATCACCTGCTGCCCTTCATCGGCAAGGCTCATGTGGCTTATATTCCGACCGGCAAGGTCCTGGGGCTGTCGAAGATCGCGCGAATTGTCGACATGTTCGCCCGCCGCGTGCAAATCCAGGAAAACCTCACCCGGGAAATCGCTGACGCCGTTCAGCAAGTGACCCAGGCCGCCGGTGTCGCGGTGGTGATCGAGGCCAAGCATATGTGCATGATGATGCGCGGCGTCGAGAAACAGAATTCGACCATGAATACCTCGGTGATGCTCGGTGCCTTCCGCGACTCGAGCAACACTCGCCAGGAGTTCCTGCAATTGATTGGACGGAGCAAGTAGCAATGCCACAACTTCAGCCAGGAATGGCACGCATCCGGGTCAAGGACCTGTGTTTGCGGACCTTCATCGGAATCAATGAGGACGAAATCCTCAACAAGCAGGATGTGTTGATCAACCTGACCATCCTCTATGCCGCACAGGACGCTGTGCGCGACAACGACATCGACCACGCGCTGAATTACCGCACAATCACCAAAGCGATCATTGCCCACGTCGAGGGCAATCGTTTTGCCTTGCTCGAACGCCTGACCCAGGAGTTGCTCGATCTGGTGATGACCAACGAATCGGTGCTGTACGCCGAAGTCGAAGTCGACAAACCCCATGCCCTGCGTTTCGCCGAGTCGGTGTCGATCACCCTCGCCGCGAGCCGCTGACCGCCGTCTGGCCAATTGTCCGCCAGGCTTTTATCATCCGCGCCACGATAGATCGCACAGAGCCCATCATGACCGAGCAACAACGCCTGGAACTCGAAGCCGCCGCCTTCCGCCGCCTGGTCGCGCACCTGGACAGCCGCAAGGATGTGCAAAACATCGACCTGATGAACCTCGCCGGTTTCTGCCGTAACTGCCTGTCCAAGTGGTACAAGGCCGAGGCCGATGATCGCCAGATCGAGGTCAGCCTCGACGACGCCCGCGAGGTGGTTTACGGCATGCCGTACGCCGAGTGGAAAGCCCAATACCAGCAAGAAGCCAACGCCGAACAACAAGCGGCGTTTGCCAAAGGAAAAACCCATGACTGATCTGAACACCCTGCGCGCCAGCCTCAAAAGCGACGAACACGCCTTTGCCGAGACCCTGGCGTTTATCGCCGCTGGCTACGATTACCAGCCACAAGCCTTCAACAACGGCGGCGTAGAAAATGCTGCCGGGCAGAACGAAGGTTCGTGCAAGACCCTGGGCCTGGCGCTGCTGGAAGGTTTGAGCGACGAGGAAGCCTTGCTGGCGTTCGGCGAGCACTACCGCTCGGTCGTAGCGACCCCGGATGGCACCGACCACGGCAATATCCGGGCGTTGATGGCTCATGGTCTGGCGGGTGTGAAGTTCGCGGCGCAGCCTCTGCAACGCCGCTAATTCAAGATGGATGATCGTTCCCACGCTCTGCGTGGGGATGTCTCATTGGACGCTCCGCAATGGGCGCGGAGCGTCCGGGGCTGCATTCCTTTGCTACGCGTGGGAACGATCAATGAACTGCGAACATGAAAAAACCGGCCAAGGCCGGTTTTTTTCATTTCATCAGACTCAGAACTTGGCGTTCTGCAGGTCATCCAGATAACGCTCTGCGTCCAGCGCGGCCATGCAGCCGGCACCTGCCGAAGTGATCGCCTGACGGTAAACGTGGTCAGCCACGTCACCGGCAGCAAAGATACCTTCGATGCTGGTCGCAGTGGCATTGCCTTCACGGCCGCCCTGAACCACCAGGTAGCCGTCTTTCAATGTCAGCTGACCTTCGAACAACGAGGTGTTCGGGGTGTGGCCGATGGCAATGAACACGCCATCGACTTTCAGCTCGTCGAAGCTGCCATCGTTGTTCTTCAGACGCGCACCGGTCACGCCCATGTTGTCGCCCAGCACTTCGTCGAGGGTCGAATTCAGCTTGAGGACGATCTTGCCCTCGGCAACCCGCGCGTGCAGTTTGTCGATCAGGATCTTCTCGGCGCGGAAGGTTTCGCGACGGTGGATCAGCGTGACCTTGCTGGCAATGTTGGCCAGGTACAGCGCTTCTTCAACGGCGGTATTGCCGCCACCGACCACAGCGACTTCACGGTTGCGATAGAAGAAACCATCGCAGGTAGCGCAGGCCGAAACGCCTTTGCCCATGAAGGTTTCTTCTGAAGGCAGACCCAGGTAACGAGCGCTGGCGCCAGTGGCGATGATCAGCGCGTCGCAGGTGTAGGTGGCGCTGTCACCGGTCAAGGTGTAAGGCTTGGCCGCAAAGTCGACTGCGTTGATGTGGTCGAACACGATTTCGGTTTCAAAGCGTTCAGCATGCTCACGCATACGGTCCATCAACGCCGGGCCGGTCAGGCCATGGACGTCGCCCGGCCAGTTGTCGACTTCGGTGGTGGTGGTCAGCTGACCGCCGGCCTGCATGCCGGTGATCAGCAGCGGCTTGAGGTTGGCACGAGCGGCATAGACCGCAGCGCTGTAACCGGCAGGGCCGGAACCGAGAATAATCACTCGCGAATGACGTACATCAGACATGACTCACTCCTATTGACCGGCCCTGGGCATCTGGCGCGGAACGCCGGAAAACCGGCTGGAATAAAAAAAGGACTGTGAAAGCACTTGGGGAAGCGAGACAGTCCTGAAAATAATGGGTGCAGCGTATCGAGGGGGCGAAGATTAAGGAAATACGGATTAACAATCCAGCTCATAGGCGGTCTCTATCTGCAACAGTCCTGACTGAGGGCGCCTTTGTTACAGTTAATGTCGACACCATTACTGCGCTTTCGCCTAGGGAGCAAAGCCGTTAAGGTCGGCAAGTTTTCTCATCGCAAGGAACACGCTATGCCCGCCCCCGCTCTGTCTGGCCCGCAATACCTGCGCGAAGGCCTGAAGCTGGTCTTAAGCCCCCGCCTGCGTTTGTTCGTCCTGTTACCCCTGGCGATCAACCTGGTGCTGTTCGTCGGATTGATCTACCTGGCCGGTCATCAGTTCAGCCTGTGGGTCGATGCGCTGATGCCTTCATTGCCGCACTGGTTGAGTTTTCTCAGCTACATCCTCTGGCCGCTGTTCGTGGTGCTGGTGGCGCTGATGGTGTTCTTCACCTTCACCCTGCTGGCTAACGTCATCGCTGCACCCTTCAACGGTTTTCTCGCGGAGAAAGTCGAAGTGGTGGTGCGCGGCACCGACGACTTCCCGTCATTCAGCTGGCGCGAGTTGATCGCCATGGTCCCGCGCACTCTGGCCCGGGAAATGCGCAAGCTCGGCTATTTCCTGCCGCGAACCATCGGGCTGTTCATCCTCTCGTTCATTCCCGTGGTCAACGTGGTCGCCGCACCACTGTGGCTGCTGTTCGGCGTGTGGATGATGGCAATCCAGTACATCGACTACCCGGCGGACAACCACCAGTTGGGCTGGAACGAGATGCTTGCCTGGCTGCGCGAGAAGCGCTGGCAGAGCATGAGTTTTGGCGGCATCGTCTATCTGGCGTTGCTGATTCCGGTGGTGAACATCCTGATGATGCCCGCCGCCGTGGCTGGGGCGACCTTGTTCTGGGTCCGCGAGCGCGGTGCTGAAAAGCTGGTGGTCAGGCAAGTCTGAGCACCGTCACAAATCCATCATCCCAGCGACACAATGACGACATGGCCTCAGCCGACACTGAGGCCATGACGACAGCTCTACGTATCACTCTGATCACCGAAACCTTCCCTCCGGAAATCAACGGCGTGGCCAATACGCTTGGCCGCTTTTTCGATGGTTTGCGCGCGCGCGGACATCAGGTCGAACTGGTCCGGCCGCGTCAGGACTGTGACCAGAGCCGGCCGAGTGACGAGCAACTGCTGCTCTGTCGCGGTTGGCCGTTGCCCGGCTACCCCGGCCTGCAATGGGGGCACTCCTCGATGCACAAATTGCTGCGTCGCTGGCAGCGCCATCGCCCCGATGTGCTGTACATCGCCACTGAAGGGCCACTGGGTTTGTCTGCACTGCGGGCCGCTCGACGCCTGGGTATCTCGGTGGTCAGTGGTTTTCACACCAATTTTCAACAGTACTCCAACCAGTACGGACTCAGTCTGATAACCCGGCTGCTGACTCATTATCTGCGCTGGTTCCACAACCGTTCAAAATTGACTCTGGTGCCCAGCACCAGCCAACGCCTGGAGCTGGAACGTCGGCACTTCGAGCGCCTGGCACTGCTCTCGCGTGGCGTGGACAACCAGCTGTTCAACCCGGCCAAACGCCTGAACGCGCTGCGGGAAACCTGGGGCCTGGGTAACGACGATATTGCAGTCATTCACGTAGGACGCCTGGCGTCAGAGAAAAACCTCGGATTGCTCAAGCGTAGTTTCGATGCCTTGCAGGCCACTTATCCACAGCAGCGGATGAAACTGATCGTGATTGGTGAAGGACCACAACGCGCGACACTGGAGAAAGAATTGCCGGAAGGGATTTTTTGCGGCTCGCAACGTGGGGAAGCATTAGCCAGCCACTATGCGTCGGGGGACCTGTTTCTGTTTCCAAGCCTGACCGAAACCTTCGGCAACGTGGTGCTCGAAGCCCTGGCGTCGGGATTGGGGGTGGTGGCTTACGATCAAGCAGCGGCGGCCCAACACATTCGACATGGTTACAACGGCGTACTCGCCATGCCCGGCGACGAAGACGCGTTCTGCGATGCTGCCATCTGGCTGCTGGAAGAGCGCGAAACCTTGCGTCGGGTACGGCTCAATGCACGCCAGCACGCCAGCCGGCAAGGTTGGGCAACGGTCATCGAACAGTTTGAAGGCCAGTTGCGCGGGGCTTGCCAGGAAGAGCACCGCGGGCAAGCCTCGCTCCTGCAAGGTCCGGCGAGATCAAAATTATTGTGATCGACCCAAATCCTGTAGGAGCGAGGCTTGCCCGCGATATGGTGTCAGCCTGGTCGCCGCTTAAACCAGGCTCATCAACGCCTCACGGCTGAACGGCAGGATGTCTTGCTCGCGGCCTTCGCGAACCTTCAACGCCCAGTCCGGGTCGACCAACAGTGCACGGCCGACTGCAACCAGATCGAATTCATCGTTGCCCAGACGCTCCAGCAGTTTTCCCAGGCTCGCCGGTTGAGCAACTTTGTCGGTGTTGACCATGAACTGCAGGAACTCGCCATCCAGGCCCACGCTGCCTACGGTGATGGTCGGCTTGCCGGTGAGCTTGCGAGCCCAACCGGCCAGGTTCAGCTCGGAACCATCGAACTCCGGCTCCCAGAAACGTCGCGTCGAGCAATGGAAGATATCCACGCCGGCATCGGACAATGGCTTGAGGAACTCACCCAAGGCTTCCGCGGTTTGTACCAGGCGGGCAGTGTAGTCCTGCTGCTTCCACTGGGAGAAACGGAAGATGATCGGGAAGCCCGGGCCGACCGCAGCGCGCACGGCCTGAATCAACTCAATGGCAAAACGTGAACGATTGGCCAGGCTGCCGCCGTATTCATCGGTGCGCTGGTTGCTGCCTTCCCAGAAGAACTGATCCACCAGATAACCGTGGGCACCGTGGATCTCCACACCGTCCATGCCGATACTCTGAGCATCTTTGGCGGCCTGGGCGAACGCGGCGATGACGTCATCAATGTCTTGCCTGGTCATACCGTGAACGACGAGCTGACCGTCCTTGAGTTTTTCCGAAGGGCCATAGCCGGGCACGCTGGCATCCGGCTCGGTGCCGATACGTCGCACACTGCCGACGTGCCAGAGTTGTGGAACGATCTTGCCGCCCTCGGCGTGCACCGCATCGACAACCTTCTTCCAGCCGGCCAGCGCGACTTCACCATAGAAATGCGGAACGTTGGGATAACCGTTGGAAGCTTTGTGACCGACCGTCGTGCCCTCAGTGATGATCAGGCCCACGCCGGCCGCGGCGCGACGACGGTAATACTCGATCACTTTTGAGTTCGGCACGCCACCCGGGGAAAACGAACGGGTCATCGGTGCCATCACCACTCGGGTCGGCAGTTGAAGCGTTCCGAGCTGAAACGGTTTGAACAAGGCTTGAACAGGCATGCGGCACTCCACAAGAAAGCGGGCTCGAATCAAAGGTCAGCGCATCGACGCGGATTAGCGGCCGATCGAACGCCTTATGATGGCTATAATATTGTTCATCGAGAGAATCGCCCAGCACTATTGATCAACGTGATTAAGGTGCAAAAGCTGGCGAAAGAGTGGAAGTGCGAAACATCCGAAAGGCGGGGGGTGAAACTGGCCGGGCGCTGATGCCCGGCACTTCTTGTTGCAACGCTCAGCTCAGGGCTTTCTCGATCGCCTGAACCACGGCTGGATCATCGGGAGCCGTACGTGGCGAAAAACGCGCCAGCACGCGACCGTCTTTACCCAGGAGGAATTTTTCGAAGTTCCAGGTGATGTCACCGGGGAATTCCGCGCCCTCGCCCGCCAACAGACGGTACAGCTGATGACGATCATGCCCGTTCACTTCCAGCTTGCTGGACAACGGAAACGTTACGCCATAGTTGAGGCTACAGAACTCCTGGATCTCTTGTTCAGTACCTGGTTCCTGCCCGGCAAATTGATTGCACGGCAAACCCAGCACACTGAAGCCTTGGTCCTTGTATTGCTGGTAGAGGTTTTCCAGCGCCGCGTATTGTGGCGTCAAACCACATTTGGAGGCGACGTTGACCACCAGTACGACGTGCCCCTTGAAGGGCGCGAGAGGCAGGTCCTGGCCATCCAAAGCTTTTAGATTAAGGTCGTGAAAAGCACTCATGACGGACTCCAAATTTCCCGTGTTCTTCTCGAAATAGCCACTCGACAGTACAACCGCTTTGCAGCCGCGAACAGCCGAAGACTAAAAAGGCGCCCTCGGGCGCCTCTCCAGCGATCCGAGCTTAGCGCAGAAAATCAGTGGTGATGACCACCTTCGCCATGGACGTGACCATGGGCGATTTCTTCCTGGCTGGCGTCGCGGATATCAACGATTTTGACCTGGAAGTTCAAGCGTTGACCAGCCAGCGGGTGGTTGCCGTCGACGGTAACGTCGTCGCCGTCCAGATCGCGGATGGTGACGATCTGCATTTGGCCGTCCGGAGCGGAAGCGTGGAACTGCATGCCCACTTCCAGTTCGTCGACGCCTTCGAACATGCTGCGGCTCAGCGTGCTGACCAGTTCGGCAGCGTATTCGCCGTAGGCATCTTCAGGTTCTACGGCAACAGTCAGTTCATCACCGACTTTCTTGCCTTCCAGAGCCTTTTCCAGGCCCGGGATGATGTTACCTGCGCCTTGCAGGTAAACCAGCGGCGCGCCGCCGGCGGAGCTGTCGATGACCTCACCAGCATCGTTGGTCAGGGTATAGTCGATAGAGACAGCCTTATTGGCAGCGATCAGCATGGGGCGAGACCTTTTGCAAAAGAATGAAGAACGGTCAAGTTTAGCGAAGCAATCGCCCGAAAGCGAACGGAACCCGGACAGACGGCCCGCTTCGAAAGGATCGACGATCGATGGCTTCCATCAAGACGAGGACGGACACTGGGTTGCCGAGCTTTCCTGCGGCCATACCCAGCACCTTCGCCACCAGCCACCGTGGCAATCCCGAGCCTGGGTAATGGATCCTGCGCGACGTCAGGAAAAAATAGGCCAACCCTTTGACTGCGGTTGGTGCGCTCAAGGCTCGGTTAGCGATAACCTTGACGTCTGAAATATCGGTAGAAGGCCAGTCATAGGCGTTCACCCTTGCCATGCACCTCCAGAGAATCCGCATGCAAACTTTTTTTATCGCGCCCACCGATTTTGGTGTGGGTCTGACCTCTATCAGCCTCGGGCTGGTGCGTACCCTTGAACGGGCCGGGCTGAAAGTCGGTTTCTTCAAGCCAATTGCCCAGCCGCACCCCGGCGACACCGGGCCTGAACGCTCCACCGAACTGGTGGCCCGCACCCACGGCCTGAAACCGCCACAGCCGTTGGGCCTGGCCCACGTCGAGCGAATGCTTGGCGATGGTCAACTCGATGAGCTACTGGAAGAAATCATCACCCTTTACCAGCAGGCCGCGATTGGCAAAGACGTGCTGATTGTCGAAGGCATGGTGCCAACCCGCAGCGCCAGCTACGCCGCCCGGGTCAACCTGCATCTGGCGAAAAGCCTGGATGCCGAAGTGATTCTGGTCTCGGCACCGGAAAACGAAGTGCTTACCGAACTGTCCGGTCGGGTCGAGTTGCAGGCGCAGCTATTCGGCGGTCCGAAAGACCCGAAAGTCCTCGGCGTGATCCTCAACAAGGTTCGGACCGATGAAAGCATGGAGGCCTTCGCCGCTCGCCTGAAAGAGCATTCGCCGTTGCTGCGCAGCGGCGATTTCCGTCTGCTCGGCTGCATCCCGTTCCAGCCTGAACTGAACGCCCCACGCACCCGCGACGTAGCGGACCTGATGGGCGCACAAGTGCTCAACGCCGGCGACTACGAAACCCGGCGCATGACCAAGATCATCATCTGCGCTCGCACCATGCGCAACACCGTGGAACTGCTCAAGCCAGGCGTGCTGGTGGTGACCCCCGGCGATCGCGACGACATCATCCTCGCCGTCAGCCTCGCGGCAATGAACGGCGTGCCGCTGGCCGGCCTGTTGCTGACCAGCGACACCCTGCCCGACCCACGAATCATGGACCTCTGCCGAGGCGCCTTGCAGGCCGGTCTGCCGGTATTGTCGGTGAGTACCGGCTCCTACGACACCGCCAACCAGTTGAACGGTTTGAACAAGGAAATTCCGATCGACGACCGCGAACGTGCGGAGATCATCACTGACTTCGTCGCCAGCCACCTGGACGCAAACTGGTTGCATCAGCGCTGTGGCACGCCACGGGAAATGCGTCTGTCGCCGGCAGTGTTCCGCTATCAATTGATCCAGCGCGCCCAGGCTGCCAACAAACGCATCGTCCTGCCTGAAGGCAGCGAACCCTTGACCGTACAGGCGGCGGCGATCTGCCAGGCTCGCGGTATCGCTCGCTGCGTGTTACTGGCCAAGCCCGAGGACGTGCAGGCCGTCGCGCGCGCCCAAGGCATCGAGTTGCCTGAAGGCCTGGAGATTCTCGATCCGGACCTGATCCGTCAGCGCTATGTCGAACCAATGGTCGCACTGCGCAAAACCAAAAGCCTCAACGCCCCGATGGCCGAGCAGCAACTGGAAGACACCGTGGTGATCGGCACCATGATGCTGGCGCTCGATGAGGTCGACGGGCTGGTATCCGGGGTCATTCACTCCACCGCCAACACCATTCGTCCGGCCCTGCAACTGATCAAGACGGCGCCCGGCTGCACGCTGGTTTCGTCGGTGTTTTTCATGCTGTTCCCGGAAGAAGTGCTGGTTTACGGCGACTGCATCATGAACCCGCACCCGAGCGCCAGTGAACTGGCCGAGATTGCGCTGCAAAGCGCCGACTCCGCCGCGGCATTCGGCATCACCCCCCGGGTGGCGATGCTCAGCTATTCCAGTGGCGAGTCGGCCAGCGGTGAAGAAGTCGAGAAAGTCCGCGAAGCCACCTTGCTCGCCCATGAAACGCAGAACTCGCTACTGATCGACGGCCCGTTACAGTACGACGCCGCGGCCAACGAAGTCGTGGCTCGGCAATTGGCGCCGAACAGTCAGGTGGCCGGTCGGGCAACGGTGTTCATTTTTCCCGACCTGAATACCGGCAACACCACCCACAAAGCCGTGCAGCGCAGTGCCGATTGCGTCAGCCTCGGACCGATGCTGCAAGGCCTGCGTAAACCGGTAAACGATTTGCCGCGCGGCGCTCAGGTCGACGACATCGTCTACACCATTGCCCTGACTGCGATTCAAGCCGCCAACCGACCTCTGGACCTCTAAATGCTGGATTTTCTACCCGCACCGGTGCGCGGCGTGATCGCCTCGCTGCTGTTGGCGCTGAACACTATTGCCTGCTGCACCCCGCTGTTTATCGTGGCAATCGTCAAACTGCTGCTGCCGTTCCCGGCCGCCCAACGCTTCACCGACTGGCTGATGAGCCATATCCACGAAGCCTGGATCAGCAACAACAAAGCCTGGATGAACCTGCTGCGTCGGACTCGCTGGCACCTCAGCGGCCTTGATGGCCTGGACTATCAGCACTCGTACCTGATCACCAGCAATCATCAGAGCTGGGTCGACATCATGGTGCTGCAGTACGTGCTGAACCGGCGTATCCGTCCGCTGAAGTTCTTCCTCAAGCAGGAGTTGATCTGGGTCCCGGTGATCGGTCTGGCCTGGTGGGCGCTGGGCTTCCCGTTCATGAAGCGCTACTCCAAGGCCTATCTGGCCAAGTACCCGGAAAAGAAAGGCAAAGACCTGGAAACCACCCGCAAGACTTGCGCGAAGTTTCGCGACAATCCTGTCGGTATCTTCAACTTCGTCGAAGGCACGCGCTTCACCGAAGGCAAACACGCACAGCAAAACTCACCGTTGCGCTACCTGCTCAAGCCCAAGGCCGGCGGCATCGCCTTTGTGCTGGATGCCATGGGCGAACAGCTGGAGTCGATCGTCAACGTCACCATCCACTACCCGGCCGGGCGTCCCGGTTATTGGGACTTGCTGTGCGGCAAGGTGAATGACCTTGTGGTGCATTTCGAGGAAGTACGGATTCCAGCGCAATTCATCGGCAAGAACTACGACCAGGATGATGAGTACCGCCTGGAGTTTCAGCAGTGGATCAATGTGCTGTGGGAAAACAAGGATGCATTGCTGGCGCAGATGCATCTGGAGTATCCGAGCAAACGCTGACCGCCTGTACATGATCGTTCCCACGCTCCGCGTGGGAACGATCAATCCCGGATCAACAAAAAGCCCGCAACCGATCACTCGGTTGCGGGCTTTTCAGTGCGCGTGAAGCTTAGATCGCGCCGCGGTTACGCAGCAGTTCCAGCACTTGCTTGACACACTCTTCCAGCGACAGCGACTGGGTGTCGACCACAAGGTCAGCGTCCAGCGGCACGTCGTACGGGAAGGAGTCGCCAGGGATGTTGTCCCCGCCCGCCGCGTACAAGCCTTGCGGATCACGCTCGGCGCAGACCGTCGGCGAAGCCTGGACATAGACAGTCAGCAAACGATCGCCGCCGATCAGCGCCTTGGCCTGTTCGCGACCTTCGGCATCCGGTGCGACGAACGCCGCCAACGTCAGCAGGCCGGCTTCGTTGAACTGACGCGCGACGTGAGCCGCACGACGCCAGTTCTCGGTACGCCCGGAGCGATCCTGCGGCAAACCTTTGTTCAGGTCATGACGCAGGTTCTGGCCATCGAGTACGAACACCGCACGGCCCATGTCGAACAATTTGCGTTCAACCGCATAGGCCAGTGTGCTTTTGCCGGCACCGGACAGGCCGCTGAACAGCACGGTGGCCGGTTGCTGGCCGAAGCGCTGGGCACGCTCTTCGGTGGCAACATGAGCCAGTTTGCCGTGGTGAGTGACGCTGTCATGAGCCAGAGGCTGGGCGATGATCATGCCCGCCGCGACAGTGCCATTGGTCAAACGGTCGATGACGATGAACGAACCGGTGGTGCGGTTACTGTCGTAACCGTCCAGCGCAATGGCTGCATCGAGGCTGATCTTCACCCGACCGATCTCGTTCAACTGCAACGCGCTGGCAGGACCTTCGGCCAGGGTGTTCACATCGACGCGATTGACGATGCTGGTGATCGAACCCGGCACGTACGTGGTAGCACGTTTGATGTCGTATTTCTTGCCCGGCAGCATCGGCTCTTCAGCCATCCACACCAGCATGGCGTCGAAAGCGTCGGTCACTTGCGGGACATTGTCGGCATGCACCAGCAAGTCGCCACGGGAGATATCGATCTCGTCTTCCATGGTCAGCGTCACCGCCTGACCTGGGCCTGCGTGTTCCAGCTCGCCTTCAAAGGTGACGATGGATTTGACGCGACTGCTCTTGCCCGACGGCAGAACCACGACTTCATCGCCTTTGTGCACGATGCCGCTGGCCAGGGTACCGGCGAAACCACGGAAATTCAGGTTCGGACGATTGACGTACTGCACCGGGAAACGCAAGTCGGCGTAGTTGCGGTCACTGGCAATTTCGACGGTTTCGAGAATCTCCATCAACGATTGACCGGTGTACCAGGGCGAACGCTCGCTCTTGTTCACCACGTTGTCGCCCTTGAGCGCCGACATCGGGACAAACGCCATAGTGGTCGGCTTGAACGCGATGCCTTCGGCGAACTTCAGGTAATCGGACTTGATCGACTCGAACACGGTTTCATCGAAGCCGTTGAGGTCCATCTTGTTGATGGCGACAACGATGTGCTTGATGCCCAGCAACGAGGCGATAAAGCTGTGGCGACGGGTCTGGGTCTGCACGCCGTAACGGGCGTCTACCAGAATGATCGCCAGGTCGCAGGTCGATGCGCCGGTGGCCATGTTGCGGGTGTACTGCTCATGGCCGGGGGTGTCGGCGATGATGAATTTGCGCTTGGCGGTCGAGAAATAACGGTAGGCGACATCGATGGTGATGCCCTGCTCGCGCTCGGCCTGCAGGCCATCGACCAGCAATGCCAGATCGATATCGTCGCCCGTGGTGCCGACTTTCTTCGAATCGCGGGTGATGGCTTCCAGATGATCTTCGTAGATCATCTTGGAGTCGTGCAGCAGACGCCCGATCAGGGTGCTCTTGCCGTCGTCGACGTTGCCACAGGTGAGAAAGCGCAGCATTTCCTTGCGTTCGTGCTGGGCCAGATAGGCGAGGATGTCCTCGCTGATCAATTCAGATTGATGCGACATGTGAGACACCCTGTTTAGAAATAGCCCTGACGTTTCTTTTCTTCCATGGAACCGGCGCCATCGTGATCGATGACCCGGCCCTGGCGCTCGGAAGTTCGCGTCAGGAGCATTTCCTGAATGATGTCGGTAAGGCTGGTGGCCTCGGACTCGACCGCGCCCGTCAACGGGTAGTCGCCAAGTGTGCGGAAACGGACCTTCTTCTTGACGATGCGAGCCTTGTCTTCATCGCTCAGGTGATTGAGCAGACGCTCGTCGTCGATCATGATCCACGTGCCGTTCATCTCGATGACATCGCGTTCGGCGGCGAAGTACAGCGGCACGATCGGGATACCTTCAAGGTAGATGTACTGCCAGATGTCCAGCTCGGTCCAGTTCGACAGCGGGAATACCCGGATCGACTCGCCTTTGTTGACGTTGCCGTTGTAGACGTTCCACAACTCGGGGCGCTGGTTTTTCGGGTCCCAGCGGTGCTTGCTGTCACGGAAGGAATACACGCGCTCTTTGGCACGAGACTTCTCTTCGTCGCGACGGGCGCCACCGAAAGCGGCGTCGAAGCCGTATTTGTCCAAAGCCTGCTTGAGGCCTTCGGTCTTCATGATGTCGGTGTGCTTTGCGCTACCGTGGGTCAGCGGGTTGATGCCCTGCGCTATACCCTCCGGATTGACGTGCACCAGCAGGTCCAGGCCCAGTTCTTCGACCATGCGGTCGCGGAAACTGTACATCTCCTTGAATTTCCACTGGGTGTCGACGTGCATCACCGGGAACGGCAGCTTGCCGGGGAAGAATGCCTTGCGCGCAAGGTGCAGCATTACAGCGGAGTCTTTACCGACGGAGTACAGCATCACCGGGTTATCGAACTCGGCGGCGACCTCGCGGATGATGTGGATGCTTTCCGCCTCCAGCTGTTTCAGATGCGTCAGTTTGTCGACCATGGCTACTCACGAAAACGATCTTATGGACGGCCAGCGGGCCGTGTTCGAGCGGGGCATGCTAGCACAGCGTCCGCTTCTATTGAGGACACCAAGTAGATCGAAACGGTATATGAATATACCCGCCTGTTTGAGCGTTCAAATCGGATTCGGGCAATCGATAAAGATGTGCTCGAGCGCAAAACGCCGCGCCAGGTAATCCCCCAGCGCCTGCACACCATAGCGTTCGGTGGCGTGGTGACCGGCGGCGATAAAGCTGATGTCGTTTTCCCGGGCGCTGTGGAAGGTCTGCTCCGAAGCTTCACCGCTCAGGTACAGATCGACACCGGCCAATACCGCTTGATCAATATAACCCTGGCCTCCGCCGGTGCACCAGCCGACACGCCGAATCATCTCGCTGCCCTCAATCAACAGCGGCTCGCGGCCCATCACTTCCTGCACGTGACGGGCAAAATCACGCGCGGTCACAGGCTCGGCCAAGGACCCGACCATGCCGACCACCTTGAGGTTTTCCGGGTCCAGCGGGCCTTCGACCGTGATGTCCAGTTGACGCGCCAGCTGCACGTTATTGCCGACCTCGGGATGCAGGTCCAGTGGCAGGTGATACGCCAGCAGGCTGATGTCGTGCTTGAGCAAGGTCTTCAGCCGGCGCTGCTTCATCCCGGTAATGCACGGGTTCTCGCCCTTCCAGAAGTAGCCATGATGCACCAGCACCAGATCAGCCCTGGCCTCCACTGCGGCGTCCAGCAACGCCTGACTGGCGGTGACGCCGCTGACGATGCGCATGACCTGCGGCCGGCCTTCGACCTGTAAACCGTTGGGGCAGTAATCGGCAATCCGCGAACTGCCGAGGTAACGGTCCGCTTCTTCTACCAGGGTGCTCAGGGCGACGGCCATAAAAGACTCCTAAATATCCCGTTCAGAGGCGCTCGCGCGCCTCTATAATGCGCGACATTATGGGCCGTATGCGGTCCTTCGTAACCTCTCAGGACTTGCTTAATGCTCAAGGCGCTGCGTTTTTTTGGCTGGCCGCTGTTGGCCGGCGTGCTTATCGCGTTGCTGATTATTCAGCGTTACCCGCAATGGGTCGGGCTGCCAAGCCTTGACGTCAACCTGCAGCAAGCTCCGCAAACCACCAGCACCCTGCAGGGGCCTGTGTCCTACGCCGATGCGGTGGTCACTGCCGCGCCTGCGGTGGTCAACCTGTACACCACCAAGGTGATCAACAAACCCGCTCATCCACTGTTCGAGGATCCCCAGTTCCGGCGCTTTTTCGGCGACAACGCACCCAAGCAAAAGCGCATGGAGTCCAGCCTCGGCTCGGGCGTGATCATGAGCCCGGAAGGCTACCTGCTGACCAACAACCACGTTACCACCGGCGCTGACCAAATCGTGGTGGCCCTCAAGGATGGCCGCGAAACCCTGGCCCGAGTGATCGGCAGTGATCCGGAGACCGACCTTGCGGTCCTGAAAATCGATCTGAAGAATTTGCCCTCGATCACCGTCGGCCGCTCCGAAAACATCCGCGTCGGCGACGTCGCGCTGGCCATCGGCAACCCGTTCGGCGTCGGCCAGACCGTCACTATGGGCATCATTAGCGCCACCGGGCGCAATCAGCTGGGTTTGAACAACTACGAAGACTTCATCCAGACCGACGCCGCGATCAACCCCGGTAACTCGGGCGGTGCACTGGTAGACGCCAATGGCAACCTGACCGGGATCAACACGGCGATCTTCTCCAAATCCGGCGGCTCTCAGGGCATCGGGTTTGCCATCCCGATCAAACTGGCCATGGAAGTGATGAAGTCGATTATCGAGCACGGCCAGGTGATCCGTGGCTGGCTCGGCATCGAAGTACAGCCGCTGTCTCAGGAACTGGCGGAATCCTTTGGCCTCTCCGGACGTCCGGGCATTGTGGTCGCCGGAATTTTCCGTGATGGCCCGGCGCAGAAAGCCGGTCTGCAACTGGGCGATGTGATCCTCAGCATCGACGGCGAACCGGCCGGTGACGGGCGCCGCTCGATGAACCAGGTGGCGCGGATCAAGCCGAGCGACAAGGTCACCATCCAGGTCATCCGCAACGGCCAGGATCTCAAGCTCACGGCGGAAATCGGTCTGCGTCCGCCGCCAGCGCCCGTCAAAGAAGAGCAGTAAGCGCCAGCCCGGCTCGCCGGGCTAAAAGCATACATTCTCATTGGTCATGTTATATTGTTTCAATACTGCTATTGGAACGATGTCATGACGTCTCGCAAAACTGCTTCCCTGGCAGGCCTGGCCCTTGGTCTGCTGGGGGATCCGGTCTTCGCCGAAGAACCACAACCGCTGGAACTCGACGCCATCAGCGTCACCGCCGACTACGAATCCCCCACCGGCCCGGTCAAGGGCTATCGCGCCACTCGTTCCTCCAGCGCGACCAAAACCGATACGGCCATTCGGGATATTGCGCAGTCCATCAGTGTGATCCCCGCCAGCGTGCTCAAGGATTTGGGCAGCACCAGCGTCGAACGCGCCCTGGAGTTTGCCGGCGGCGTCTCGAAACAAAACAACTTCGGTGGCCTGACCCTCTACGAATACAGCGTGCGCGGCTTCACCACTTCGCAGTTCTACAAGGACGGCTTTAGCGCCAACCGCGGTTTCCCAAGCACACCGGATGCCGCCAACATCGAGCGCATCGAAGTACTCAAAGGGCCGGCAGCCAGCCTGTATGGTCGTGGCGATCCCGGCGGCACGGTGAATATCGTCACCAAAAAACCGCAACCCGAAGCCTTCACGACGTTGCAAACCAGCACCGGCAGTTGGGATCGCTACCGTAGTGCAATGGACGTCAACACCCCCCTCGACGAGCAAGGCAATGTGCTGTCCCGGGTCAACCTCGCGGTAGAAGACAACCACAGCTTGCGCGATCACGTCGACAGTCGGCGGGTGTTCGTCGCGCCGTCGTTCAGTTGGCAACCCGACCCGGATACCAGCCTGCTGGTGGAAAGTGAATTCGTACGCCACAGCTCGACATTCGATCGCGGCATCGTTGCACCGAACAACACGTGGAGCGGTGTATCGCGCTCTACCTTCCTCGGCGAGCCCAACGACGATGACATTGATAACCACAACAACATGCTCCAGGCCGCGCTCGAACATCATTTGATCGATGCCTGGAAACTGCGCCTGGCCAGTCATTACAAGCAGGGCAAACTCTGGGGTTTCGCCTCGGAAGCCCGCCCGCTGAACGCCGATCAGCACACCGTCAACCGTCGCTACCGGGAGCGCGATAGCGACTGGCACGACAGCATTACCCAGCTTGAACTACGCGGTCTGTTCGACATCGGCAATTGGCAGCACGAGCTGCTGATCGGCAGCGAATACGAGAACTACCGCAAGAATGAACGGGTCACCACTATCGCCGGTAGCCCGTATGCCATCGATATCTACAACCCGGTTTACGGCCAGCCGAAACCCGATGGTGCGCGCTCGGGCACAGACTTCTTCGAACATGTCGAAAGCCAGGCGCTGAACCTGCAAGACCAGATCGTCTTCAGCGAACGTCTGCGAGGCATGCTCGGCGTTCGCCTGGAGCACTTCGAACAGAAGATCGACGACTTCACGAGGAACGCCAGTACCCGGCAAACCCATGACGCTCTGACCCAACGCGCGGGTCTGCTCTACCAACTGACACCGCAAGTCGGCCTGTTCGCCAATGCGTCCACCTCGTTCAAACCGAACGACGGCCTGGACGTCAGCAGCAAATTCTTCGATCCAGAGGAAGGCGTCGGCTATGAAGCCGGTATCAAGAGCGAGCTGTTCGACGATCGCCTGAGCACCACCCTCGCCGCTTTCCACATCGAGAAAGAAAACGTTCTGACCCTCGACCCGGCCACCGACAACTACCGCGCCATGGGCAAGGCCCGCAGCCAGGGCATTGACCTGCAAGTCACCGGGCAACTCAGTGACGCCGTGCGAGTGATCGGTGCTTTCGCCTATATCGATGCCGAGGTCACAAAAGGCGACAAAGCAATCCCCACCGGCAGCCGGATTCTCGGTGTAGCCAAACGCAGCGGTAGTCTGTTGGGCGTGTATGTATTTCAGGATGGCCTGATGCGCGGCGCCGATGTCGGCACGGCGTTCACCTATGTGGGTGACCGCTCAGGCGAAGCCGGTGGCGATTTCGAACTGCCCGCCTACCACACCGTCGACCTGCTGGCCCATTACAAGACCAGCGAAAACGTCACCGTGGGGCTGAATCTGAACAACCTCTTCGACGAGGAATATTACGAGCGCTCCTACAGCAATTACTGGGTCAACCCCGGCGAGCCGCGCAATTTCACCGTCAGCCTGACACTCAATCTGTAAAAGGGAATCGCCATGCAACAACCAAAAACACTGGCTCTGCTGGGTCTGCTCGGCGCGTTGTTCGCCACTCAAGTCTCGGCCCACGGCCTGTGGACCGAACAACGCCGTGGTAATGTCGAAGTCATCTACGGCCATGGCGCCGAGGACAATGCCTTCAAAGCGCAGAAAATCAGCGGTGCCTGGGCCTATGACGTCGCAGGCAAGATGATCCCGGTCACCGTACAACGCTTGGCCGATCATGCGCGCCTTCAACCACTCAAGCCGCCCGCCGTGCTGGCCGTGGCGCTGGATAACGGTATGTGGTCGCAGACCGCTGACAAGCAATGGGTCAATCAGGGACGCAGCAAAGTACCGGGAGCGATCGCCTCGACCCAGACCTTCAAGTACAGCCTGGCGATTTATCAGCCGGGGGCCACGTTACCGAAGCTGGATCAGATCAAACTGCTGATCCTGCCGGAAGTCGATCCGCTCACCGTCGGCCCGGGCCAGTCACTGCAGGTGCGCGTGCTGCTCGATGGCAAACCTGCGGCCGGGGTGAAGTTGATTGGCGATTATCGCAACGCGCCGAACACCCTGAGTACCGAAACGGATGCCGAAGGTCGGGCACAGGTGCTGGTGCGTAATGAAGGGCTGAATGTGATTGCAGCGCAGGTGGAAATCCCGCTGAAAGACAATGCCGATGTGGCGTCGCGGGGATTGTTCAGTTCACTGACGTTTTTGGGTGAAGCGCATCACGAGTAAGGCAAAGATCGTTCCCACGCGGAGCGTGGGAACGATCAATCAAAACCAACTACAGGTCGCCCAAGCCGTCCAGCAACGCCTGGTTCTGCTCTGGCGTGCCGATGGAGATGCGCAGGAACTGAGCGATTCGCTCCTGCTTGAAGTGGCGCACGATCACGCCTTGCTCACGCAACTTGGCCGCCAGGCCTGCCGCGTCGTGTTGCGGATGACGGGCGAAGATGAAGTTCGCCGCCGACGGCAGCACTTCAAAACCCTTTGCCTGCAATTGCTCAACCACGTGTTCACGACTGTCGATAACCAGCTTGCAGGTCTTGTCGAAGTGCTCACGATCCTCGAACGCGGCTGCCGCGCCGACGATCGCCAGACGATCCAGCGGGTAGGAGTTGAAGCTGTTCTTGATCCGCTCCAGCGCCTCGATCAAATCCGCATGACCGACCGCCAGACCGACTCGCAGACCCGCCAGGGAACGCGACTTGGACAGTGTCTGAGTCACCAGCAGATTCGGATAACGATCCACCAGGCTGATCGCCGTCTCGCCACCGAAGTCGATGTAGGCCTCGTCGACAACGACTACTGAGTCCGGGCTGGCCTTGAGGATTTGCTCGACCGCGTCCAGCGCCAAGAGGCAACCGGTTGGCGCATTCGGATTGGGGAAAATGATCCCGCCGTTAGGCCTGGCATAGTCCGAGACGCGAATCTGAAACTGCTCATCCAGCGCCACCGCTTCGAATGCCATACCGTACAGGCCGCAGTACACCGGATAGAAGCTGTAGCTGATGTCCGGAAACAGCAGCGGCTGATCGTGTTGGAGCAAGCCGTGGAAAACATGGGCCAGCACTTCATCGGAACCGTTGCCGAGGAACACCTGATTGCTCTGCACCCCGTAGTACTTGGCAACGGCTTGCTTGAGCAGGTCGCTGTTCGGATCCGGATACAGACGCAGGTTGTCGTTCAATTCGGTCTGCATCGCCGCCAAGGCTTTAGGCGATGGACCATAAGGATTTTCGTTGGTGTTGAGCTTGACCAATTTCGCCAGCTTCGGCTGCTCACCCGGCACGTAAGGCACCAGATTCTTGACGAAGGGACTCCAGAATTTACTCATGCTTGTTTCCCCTCTTCATTGGTAACGATCCGGTATTCCGCGCTGCGGGCGTGGGCAGTCAGGGACTCGCCGCGGGCCAGCACTGAAGCGGTTTTGCCCAGTTCGGAAGCGCCCGCCTGCGAACAGAAAATAATCGACGAACGCTTCTGGAAGTCATACACCCCCAGCGGCGAGGAGAAACGCGCAGTGCCGGAAGTCGGCAACACGTGGTTGGGACCGGCGCAATAGTCGCCCAAGGCCTCGCAGGTGTGACGGCCCATGAAGATTGCACCGGCATGGCGGATCTGCGGCAACCAGGCTTGCGGATCGGCGACCGACAGCTCCAGGTGCTCCGGGGCAATGCGGTTGGCCACGTCGATGGCTTGCTGCATGTCGCGAACCTGAATCAACGCACCACGGCCGTTGATCGAGGTCTCGATGATTTCGGCGCGTTCCATGGTCGGCAGCAGTTTGGCGATACTCGCCGCCACCTTGTCGAGGAACCCGGCATCCGGGCTGATCAGAATGGCCTGGGCATCTTCGTCGTGCTCAGCCTGGGAAAACAGGTCCATGGCAATCCAGTCCGGATCGGTCTGACCGTCGCAGACCACCAGAATCTCGGACGGGCCGGCAATCATGTCGATACCGACCTGACCAAACACGTGGCGCTTGGCGGTGGCCACATAGATGTTGCCCGGGCCGACGACTTTGTCGACCTTGGGTACACTTTCGGTGCCATAAGCCAAGGCGGCAACGGCCTGGGCGCCACCGATGGTAAATACCCGGTCAACACCGGCGATGCAGGCTGCGGCCAGCACCAGTTCATTGATTTCACCGCGCGGGGTCGGTACGACCATGACCACTTCGGTCACGCCCGCGACCTTGGCCGGGATCGCGTTCATCAACACCGAAGACGGATAGGAAGCCTTGCCTCCGGGGACGTACAGACCGGCGCGGTCAAGCGGCGTGACCTTCTGGCCCAGCACCGTGCCGTCGGCCTCGGTGTAGCTCCAGGAATCCTGTTTCTGTTTTTCGTGGTAGCTGCGTACTCGCGTAGCAGCTTTTTCCAGCGCTTCACGCTGGGGCACGGTGATCCGGGTCAGGGCCAGCTCCAGACGCTCACGGGGCAGAATCAGATCGGCCATCGATGTCACTTCAAGGCCGTCGAAGCGCTGGGTGAATTCCACCAGCGCCGCGTCGCCGCGTTCGCGCACGGCTTTGATGATATCCAGCACCCGCTGATTGACCGAGTCGTCAGACACACTTTCCCAGCTCAGCAGATGATCCAGATGATGCGCGAAATCCGGGTCAGCAGCGTTGAGTCGGCGAATTGCAGTGGGAGCGGTCATAGCGAGGGCCTCAATAATTGGCGAATGCTCAAATGGGCAAAGCTTGGTTTTGCAAAGCTGGGTTTTGCAAATCTCAGGCGCCGCAAGACTACCAAGCCATCCGCGTGGGCACCTGAGAATTCTGGCTATGACACGGATAGATGGGCGCGACCGGGGTCGCGCGGATGGGTCAGCCGCGGTGTCGCGACTCTACCGCTTTGCGCAGGGTATCGATCAGCGCCTGGATACGGGCGTGCTGCATTTTCATGGAGGCCTTGTTGACCACCAGACGGGAACTGATCATCGAGATCAACTCCTGAGGCTCCAGGCCATTGGCCCGCAACGTGTTGCCAGTGTCTACGACGTCGATGATCTTGTCCGCCAGACCGATCAACGGAGCCAGTTCCATCGAGCCGTAAAGCTTGATGATGTCGACCTGACGGCCCTGTTCGGCGTAGTAACGCTTGGCAACGTTGACGAACTTGGTCGCCACCCGTAGCCGGCCTTTGGGCTCAACCGCGCCAATGGCACCAGCGGTCATCAGCCTGCATTGGGCAATCTGCAGGTCCAATGGCTCGTACAGGCCTTGGCCGCCGTACTCCATCAACACATCTTTACCGGCCACACCGAGATCGGCGGCACCATGCTCGACGTAGGTCGGCACATCGGTAGCGCGCACGATCAGCAAGCGCACATCGGCCTGGGTCGTGGGGATGATCAGCTTGCGGCTCTTGTCCGGATTCTCGGTCGGTACAATGCCCGCTTCAGCCAGAAGCGGCAGAGTGTCATCGAGAATGCGGCCCTTGGACAGTGCGATGGTCAACATGGGAAACGTAAGTCCTTATCAGGATACTTATGCCCGGTCACAAACGGCGCCGGACAAACATCGAACCTGAACATTACAGGCTCGACTTGAAACGAAACCAACTATCGGGCACCTCCATGTGCCCATGACGCAAGAAACTAGCCCGGTACGCGGCGAATCTTGGCGCCGAGCATCTGCAGCTTCTCTTCGATGCACTCGTAACCACGGTCGATGTGGTAGATGCGGTCGATCAGCGTGTCGCCTTCGGCGATCAGTGCCGAGATGACCAGACTGGCCGAAGCCCGCAGGTCGGTGGCCATGACTGGCGCGCCTTTAAGCTTCTCGGTGCCGGTAACGATCGCGGTGTTGCCTTCGACCTGGATCTTGGCACCCATGCGGTGCAGTTCATACACGTGCATGAAGCGGTTTTCGAAGATGGTCTCGATCACCGCACCAGTGCCTTCGGCAATGGCGTTGAGCGAGATGAACTGCGCCTGCATGTCGGTCGGGAACGCCGGGTACGGAGCAGTACGCACGTTGACGGCTTTTGGCCGCTTGCCGTGCATGTTCAGTTCGATCCAGTCTTCACCGGTGGTAATTTCGGCACCCGATTCCCTGAGTTTTTCCAGTACGGCTTCAAGGATGGTCGGATCGGTGTCCTTGACCTTCACGCGGCCGCCCGTGACAGCAGCAGCCACCAGGTAGGTACCGGTTTCGATGCGGTCAGGCATCACTTTGTAAATCGTCGGGTGCAGACGCTCCACGCCATCGATGGTGATGGTGTCAGTGCCGGCACCGGAGATCTTGGCACCCATGGCGTTCAGGAAGTTCGCCAGGTCGATGACTTCGGGCTCGCGGGCGGCGTTTTGCAGCACGCTGCGACCGTTGGCCAGCGCGGCAGCCATCATGATGTTTTCGGTACCGGTCACACTGACGGTATCGAAGAAGAAGTGTGCACCGCGCAGGCCGCCTTCAGGCGCCTTGGCCTTGATGTAGCCGCCTTCGACTTCGATGGTTGCGCCCATGGCTTCGAGGCCACGGATGTGCAGGTCGACCGGACGCGAGCCAATGGCGCAACCGCCAGGCAGCGCGACTTCGGCTTCACCGAAACGGGCAACCATCGGCCCCAGCACCAGAATCGAGGCACGCATGGTTTTCACCAGTTCGTACGGTGCGACCAAGGTCTTGATGGTACGCGGATCGATTTCAACGCTGAGTTTTTCGTCGATCACCGGCTCAATGCCCATGCGACCGAACAGCTCGATCATGGTGGTGATATCGTGCAGGTGCGGCAGGTTGGCGACGGTTACAGGCCCATCGCACAGCAAGGTTGCAGCCAGAATCGGCAGGGCAGAGTTCTTTGCCCCGGAGATGCGAATTTCGCCATCAAGACGAATGCCGCCGGTAATAATCAATTTATCCATAAGAATCTCGACGCCCTTGGGCTCAGGTGCGCTCGGCCCAGGCCGCGCTGCTGAAAAATTTCATAGTGACCGCGTGGATGCTGCCATCGGCGATCCATGGGTTCAAATGGGCATAGATGCTCTGTTGACGCTTGACCGGGCTCAAAGCCACCAGCTCGTCACTAATCACGTTCAGCTGAAAGTTGCAGCCTTCGCCCTCAACTTCTACCTGCACTGATAAAAGAGTCTCGGACAGCTTTCCTTCAAGGAAGCTCTTCACTTCGTTGGCCTGCATGCTCAACCTCAATCGGCGCCCTGTGCGCACGGGTCGGACATCATACAAAAAAGCCCCGCGCCTGCGAACCCCGCATAGCAGGACTCTGACGGGGGGCCTCTTTATTGATGATAGTTAAGGGTGCGCCAACAGCTCGGTCAACTCGCTGACCTGAGCGATTTCACGCATGTCGTCAGGCAGGGCACGGATGCTCAGCGCCTTGCCCGCCGCTTGCGCGTCACGCATGAAACACAGCAACAACGACAAACCGACGCTGCTGGACTTTTGCACACCCGAGCAATCAAGCACCAAGGCTGACGCCTCGCTCGACTTGATCAACACCTGGCCCTGCTTGCGCAGATCCAGCCCGGTGCGGTAATCGAGTATGCCATTGAGCATCAGCTCACCGGCCTCGCCCATGCTGACAGCCGACTCACTCATTGGGCGGGCTTCTTCTGAGTCGTTTCAGCTTCGGTCTTTTCCTTGGCTTTGGCGACTTCACCGGCCCAACCATTGATGGTCGCGTCCAGGTTATTGCCATTGCGCTGCATTGCATCGCTGAACTGATCACGGAACAGCTTGCCGATGTTGATGCCGTTGATGATCACGTTACGCAGCTTCCACTCGCCATTGATCTTTTCCAGTGTGTAAGACACAGGGTAGATCGCGCCATTGCTGCCCTTGACCGTCATGCCAACGTTTGTACGATCTCCCGACTCATCCTTGGCTGGATCGACGGTGATGCCTTGATTGTTGTACTCGAGCAAGGCGTTGCCATAGAACTGGAACAGGCCCCTCTTGAAGTTATTTTCAAAGGTTTTCATTTGCTCAGGCGTGGCTTTGCCCGAGTACTTGACCGTCATGATGCTCTTGGAGATGCCCTCGGCATCCACTACAGGCCCGACGATGCTGTTCAAGGAGTCGTAAAAGCCGCTCGGATCCCGTTTGTACTTCTCTTTATTGGCCGCCAGATCGGCGAGCAATCGATTGGTGGTGTCCTGTACCAGATCGTGCGCGGAAGGCGCAGCCACGGCGTTAGCGACCAACGGCAATGCCGCGAGTAATACCAACAGGCCACGTCGCAAGATAGAGATCATGAAAAAACTCCTCATTTGGGGTCTTTGCTAACGGTATTGAGCAGGAATTTACCGATCAGGTCTTCAAGCACCAGCGACGACTGGGTGTCATGGATGGTTCCACCATCCTTGAGCAGAGTCTGCTCCCCACCCACGCTGAGGCCGATGTATTTCTCGCCCAACAGGCCAGAGGTCAGGATAGATGCAGTGGAGTCAGTCGGCAGGTTATCTACACGCTTTTCCAGCTGCAACGTGACCCGACCGGTGAAACTGTCGCGATCCAGATCGATAGCCGTGACCTTGCCGATGGTTACACCGGCCATGGTCACTTTGGATCTGACAGTCAAACCGGCGATATTGTCGAAATACGCATAAAGTTTATAACTGTCACTGCTCGCGCTCGGGGACAGGCCACTGACCCGCAAAGCCAGCAGCAGCAAAGCCAGGATGCCAGCCAGCAAGAAAAGGCCGACACCGATTTCCAGGGTGCGGTTTTGCATCAGAAATCTCCAAACATCAAGGCGGTCAGAATAAAGTCGAGGCCGAGAATGGCCAATGAGGCATACACCACCGTCTTGGTGGTGGCACGACTGATCCCCTCGGATGTGGGCTCACAGTCATAGCCTTGAAAAACGGCGATCCAGGTCACTACAAAAGCGAAAACGATGCTTTTGATAACACCATTGAGCACATCGCCGTGGAAACTCACGCTATTTTGCATATTCGACCAGTAGGAGCCTTCATACACTCCAAGCCAGTCGACAGCTACCCAGGAGCCACCCCAGATCCCTACCACGCTGAAAATTATCGCCAGCAGCGGTAGCGAAATGAAGCCGGCCCAGAGGCGCGGGGCAATGATGTACTTGAGCGGGTCCACGCCAATCATTTCCAGACTGGAGAGCTGCTCGGTGGATTTCATGTTGCCGATTTCGGCGGTCAGGGCCGAACCGGCACGCCCGGCAAACAGCAAGGCGGTGACCACCGGCCCCAATTCACGCAGCAACGTCAGCGCAACCATCTGCCCGACCGCCTGCTCCGAACCGTAGCTGGACAGGATATTGAAGCCTTGCAGTGCCAGTACCATGCCGATGAATATCCCGGAGACCACAATGATCACCAGGGACATCACACCCACCGAATGCAATTGTTTTACCAGCAGGCCAAACCCGCCGCCGATGCTCCCGCGACCCAGCAGTGTGTGAAACAGAAACAGCGTCGAACGTCCCAGCGACTCGACAATGTCGATGCCGGATCGACCAAAGAGGCGAATCCTCTCGATTAATGAAGTCTTGTGCATCAGCGCTTCCCCAGAAGATCTGCGCGGTAATCCTGCGCCGGGAAGTGGAACGGAACCGGGCCGTCTGGATCGCCTTTCATGAATTGGCGAATGCGCGGGTTGTCGGTGTTCATCAATTCCTCAGGAGTCCCTTGCCCCAACACTTGTCCATCGCCGACCACATACAGGTAATCGGCAATGCTCGCGGTTTCGGCCAAATCGTGGGAAACCACGATACTGGTGATCCCCAGAGCGTCATTAAGCAGACGGATCAGGCGCACCAGTACGCCCATGGCGATAGGGTCCTGCCCGACAAAGGGTTCGTCATACATGAGAATCAGCGGATCGAGGGCAATGGCTCGTGCCAACGCGACGCGACGTTTCATGCCGCCCGACAGCTCGTCAGGCATCAAATCGATGGCACCCCGCAGCCCCACCGCCTGCAATTTGAGCAGAACGATGTCGCGGATCATTTCATCCGGTAATTGGGTATGAACGCGCAACGGAAAGGCAACGTTCTCGAAAACGTCCAGATCCGTGAACAATGCGCCGCTTTGAAACAACACGCCCATTTGCTTGCGCGCGTCGAACAGGTCGCTGCGCGATAGCTTCGGCAGGTTCTGACCGTTGACCCAGACTTCACCGGCGCTGGGCCGCAACTGCGCGCCTATCAGGCGTAACAGCGTGGTTTTACCGCAGCCGGAAGGTCCCATGATGCCGGTGACCTTGCCTCGCGGAATGCGAATATCAACGTTATTGAAGATGCTGCGCGCACCGTGCTTGAAGGACAGTCCCTTCAGCTCGACCGCGTAGGCGTTATCGGCACTCATCTAAACTCCTTGCGATGCAGCCTCTCACTAGGACGCCTGGCTCCCTAGGCAGGCCGAACTGGCGGCGAACTATATCACTGCTGATGCAGAGCGCCCAAGGCCGAAGCCGTGCCTGTTCAGGATCAAGACAGGCAAATCACGCAAAGCCCGACGAACTTACGTGAGGGAACTGATCATTACCGTTATAATCGCCGCCTTTTCATCTGGGTATACGATTTCTGATATGAGCCAATCCAGCGACCTGATTCAATCAGCACAACGTACCATTCGCCTCGAAACTGAAGCTGTAGAAAGCTTGCTGGCTCATATCGACGCAGATTTCGTACGCGCTTGCGAGATGATTCTGGCCAGCAAAGGCCGCGTGGTTGTGGTCGGCATGGGCAAGTCAGGGCACATCGGCAATAAAATTGCCGCAACCCTGGCCAGCACCGGCACCACGGCATTTTTCGTACACCCGGCGGAAGCCAGCCACGGTGACATGGGCATGATCACCCGCGACGACATCATCCTCGCCCTGTCCAATTCCGGCTCTACCAATGAAATCGTCACCCTGTTGCCTCTGATCAAGCGAATGGGCATTCAGTTGATCAGCATGACCGGCAATCCCGAGTCGGCACTGGCCAAGGCCGCAGAGGTCAATCTCAATGTTCACGTCGAGCACGAAGCCTGCCCACTGAACCTGGCGCCGACGTCCTCCACCACCGCAGCCCTGGTAATGGGGGACGCACTGGCGGTCGCCTTGCTTGAAGCACGGGGATTTACCGCTGAAGACTTCGCCTTCTCCCATCCGGGCGGTGCCCTGGGTCGTCGCCTGCTACTGAAAGTGGAAAATGTCATGCACTCGGGCACGGAACTGCCTCAAGTGCCGCGCGGCACCTTGCTCAAAGACGCCTTAGTGGAAATGACCCGCAAAGGCCTTGGCATGACCATGATTCTCGAGGCCGACGGGCGTCTGGCCGGGATCTTCACTGACGGCGATTTGCGTCGAACACTGGATCGCACCATTGACATCCACAGCACCACTATCGATGAAGTGATGACCGTTCATGGCAAAACCGCGCGCGCCGAAATGCTCGCGGCCCAAGCCCTGAAAATCATGGAAGACAATAAAATCAGCGCACTGGTGGTGGTCGATAGCGATGATCGCCCGGTTGGCGCCTTGAATATGCACGATTTGCTGCGTGCGGGAGTAATGTAATGAGCACAGACCTACTGCTACGCGGCAAAAACATCAAACTCGCGGTTTTCGACGTCGACGGCGTACTGACTGATGGCCGCCTGTACTTTCTTGAAGACGGCAGCGAATTCAAGACCTTCAACACTCTCGACGGCCAAGGTATCAAGATGCTGATGGCCGCGGGCGTACAGACCGCCATTATCAGCGGCCGCAAGACCCCGGTGGTCGAGCGCCGTGCGAAAAATCTCGGTATTCCTCATCTTTATCAGGGCCGCGAAGACAAACTGGTGGTACTGGACGAGCTTCTTGCTCAACTCAACCTAAGCTATGAACAAGTCGCCTACCTGGGTGACGACCTGCCCGACCTTCCCGTGATTCGTCGTGTCGGTTTGGGTATGGCGGTCGCCAACGCCGCCAGCTTCGTTCGTGAACATGCGCACGGCATCACTCAGGCCCGTGGCGGCGAAGGGGCTGCGCGCGAATTTTGCGAGTTGATCCTGCGCGCCCAAGGCAGCCTTGAAGCGGCCAACGCCGCCTACCTGTAGAGCCACCTATGCTGAGCAAAAAAACTCGCAACATTCTGATTTTCGGAGTCATCACCGCCCTGTTCGCGGCCGTTGGCTACTGGAACATCAGCCCGGAACGCTTTCTCGAGCGGCCAGCGGCAGTCGTCGACGAAAACGCTATCGACTACTACGCCATCAACGCCCACAGTGTGCAGTTTCTGCCCGATGGCAAGTTGCAGTACGAAATGACTTCCGACAAGGTCGAACACCTGAAAGCGACCGAAGTGACGATGCTGACCAAGCCCGACTTGCACATCTATCGCGGCACTACTTTCCCCTGGCACGTCCAGAGCGAACGCGGCGAAGTCAATCCGGACGGCACTGAAGTAGAACTGATTGATTCGGTACGTATTGCACGTACCGACGAGAAAGATCGTACGACCATTATTACCAGTAGCCGTATGACCGTATTCCCTCAGAAGCAATATGCGCAGACCGAGCAAGCCGTTAGAATCGACGGCGCTGGTGGCGCGACTACTGGCAAGGGAATGAAAGCGTATTTGGAAGAAGGCAGGATGCACCTGCTATCGAACGTAAGAGGACAGTATGAGGCTCGTTAAAACCCTCCCTATTTTGCTCAGCCTGAGCGCAGCACTGGGAAGCGTGAGCGCCTGGGCTCTGCCGACTGATAGCCAGCAACCCATCCGCATTCAGGCCGACGACGCTCAGTTGGACGACAAGAATGGCGTGGCCACCTACAAGGGCGACGTGATCATTACCCAGGGCTCGATGAAGATCACCGGTAATACCGTGACCATCACTCGCACCCCGGCAGGTGAAATCGACGTAGTGACCTCGGTGGGCAACCTGGCTTACTTCGAACAGCTGCAAAAGGCGACTGATCCAAAGCCTGTCCAGGCTTATGGTGTGACCATTCAGTATCACGCCGCGCAAAACCGTATCGTGCTGATCGACAAGGCCAAAGTGATCAACGACGGCAACACCACCGAAGGTGAGAAAATCGTCTACGACACCGTCAAACAGGTCGCTAACGCCGGTCGCGCCACCGGCAACAAGGTCACCCAGCAACGTCCGCGGGTCGACATGGTGATCCAGCCGAAAAAGAAAACTGACGAGCAGAAGGCCCAGTAATGGCAACTCTGAAAGCTCAGCATCTGGCCAAGAGCTACAAGAGCCGCCAGGTCGTGCGTGACGTCAGTCTGTCCATCGACAGCGGCCAGATCGTCGGCTTGCTCGGCCCTAACGGTGCCGGCAAGACCACCTGTTTCTACATGATCGTCGGGCTGGTCCAGGCCGATCAGGGTCGCGTACTGATCGACGACCTGGACGTCAGCCACCAGCCGATGCACGGCCGCGCACGGGCCGGCATCGGCTATCTGCCGCAAGAAGCATCGATCTTCCGCAAGCTGTCGGTTGCCGATAACATCATGGCCATTCTTGAGACCCGCAAGGAACTCGACAAGGCCGGACGTCGCCAGGAGCTGGAAAGCCTGCTGCAGGAATTCCACATCAACCATATCCGCGACAACCTCGGCATGAGCCTCTCCGGTGGCGAACGTCGTCGCGTGGAAATCGCCCGAGCCCTGGCCACCGCACCGAAGTTCATCCTGCTCGATGAACCGTTTGCCGGTGTGGATCCGATCTCGGTGGGAGACATCAAGCAGATCATTCATCACCTGAAGGCCAAGGGCATCGGCGTGCTGATCACAGATCACAACGTCCGTGAAACCCTGGATATCTGCGAGACTGCCTACATCGTTAACGACGGTCAACTGATCGCCGAAGGCGACTCCGCCACCATCCTGGCCAACGAGCTGGTCAAGGAAGTGTATCTGGGCCATGAGTTCCGCCTGTAAGCGCTGAGGTGTTGGGCAAGTCGTCAGAGCGCCGCTATCAATAAAACCCTATAAATTTTATTGTTACCGCGCTTTAGGCAAACACGCGCCCTCAGGTGTTCAGCCAATAGTCAGAGCGCCAGTAGCAATGAGATCCTGTAAATTTTTATTGTTACCGCGCTCTAGGCAAACACTTCAGTTTCAGGCATATAATTTGCTTATGTTTGGCGCTTCGGCGCCCTGTAGTGGATGGCGCATGTGCGCCGGCAAATAAGGTGTTAAGCCCCTGCCATGAAACCATCGCTAGTCTTGAGAATGGGCCAGCAGCTGACGATGACACCGCAGCTGCAACAGGCCATCCGCCTGCTCCAATTGTCGACCCTGGACCTGCAACAGGAAATTCAGGAGGCACTGGAGTCCAATCCGATGCTCGAACGCCAGGAAGAAGGCGACGACTTCGATAACGCCGACCCTCTGGCCGACAACGTCGAGCAGAAAGCCAATACCGATGTTCAGGAACCCTCTTACCAGGAAACCGCCCCGACGGTGGATAACCTCGAGGAAGGCGACTGGAACGAGCGCATCCCCAACGAATTACCTGTCGACACCGCTTGGGAAGATGTTTACCAGACCAGTGCCAGCAGCCTGCCGAGTAACGATGACGACGAGTGGGACTTCACCACCCGCACATCGGCCGGTGAGAGCCTGCAGAGTCATTTGCTCTGGCAACTGAACCTGGCACCGATGTCCGATACTGATCGCCTGATCGCCGTTACCCTGATCGATTGCATCAACAATCAGGGCTACCTGGACGAAACTCTTGAGGAAATCCTCGAAGCCTTCGACCCGGAACTGGACATCGAACTGGACGAGATTGAGGCCGTCCTGCACCGCATCCAGCAATTCGAACCCGCCGGTATCGGTGCGCGCAACCTCAGCGAATGCCTGTTGCTGCAGCTGCGTCAAATGCCAGCCAAAACACCTTGGCTGACCGAGGCTAAACGCCTGGTCACCGACTTCATCGACCTGCTTGGCAGCCGTGACTACAGCCAGCTGATGCGCCGTATGAAGCTCAAAGAGGACGAACTGCGGCAGATCATCGAGCTGGTGCAAAGCCTCAACCCGCGCCCAGGTTCTCAAATCGAATCCAGTGAAGCCGAGTACGTCGTCCCCGACGTCATCGTACGCAAGGACAACGAACGCTGGCTGGTGGAGTTGAATCAGGAATCCGTACCGCGCCTGCGGGTCAACCCGCAGTACGCCGGTTTCGTGCGCCGGGCCGACACCAGCGCCGACAACACCTTCATGCGCAACCAGTTGCAGGAAGCGCGCTGGTTCATCAAAAGCCTGCAAAGCCGCAACGAAACCCTGATGAAAGTCGCCACCCAGATCGTCGAGCATCAACGGGGCTTTCTCGAGTACGGCGATGAGGCGATGAAACCGCTGGTGCTGCATGACATCGCCGAAGCGGTCGGCATGCACGAATCGACAATTTCCCGGGTCACCACCCAGAAATTCATGCATACCCCGCGCGGCATCTACGAACTGAAATATTTTTTCTCCAGCCACGTAAGCACCTCTGAAGGCGGTGAATGCTCGTCTACAGCGATCCGCGCGATCATCAAAAAACTGGTTGCAGCGGAAAATCAGAAAAAGCCGTTGAGTGACAGCAAGATCGCTGGTTTACTGGAGGCACAAGGCATTCAGGTAGCCCGTCGCACCGTCGCCAAATACCGCGAATCCCTTGGGATCGCGCCTTCGAGCGAACGTAAGCGTTTGATGTAACGGGCCACGCCACAGCGTTCCAGTGGCAGGCATTTCTGCCTGCCGCTTTATGCACTGGCAACGAAGGAGAAGCTGTATGCAAGTCAACATCAGTGGACACCAACTGGAAGTGACCGAACCCCTGCGCATCTACATCGGCGAAAAACTCGAACGATTGGAAAGGCATTTCGACAAGATCACCAATGTGCAAGTCACGATGACCGTCGAAAAGCTGAAGCAGAAAATCGAAGCTACCTTGCATATCCCCGGCAATGAAGTGGTCGCCAACGCCGAGCATGACGACATGTACGCGGCAATCGACGCACTCACCGACAAGCTGGATCGCCAACTCAAAAAGCACAAGGAAAAGACCCAGAGCCTCCTCCAGGGCGCAACAGGTCGTTAACACTCCCAACCCATGATTCGACTTGAAAACATCCTGACCCCCGGCCGTTCTTTGGTGAACGTGCCGGGCGGCAGTAAAAAGCGCGCCCTCGAGCAAATTGCCAACCTGATCAGCCGCGAAGTGCCGGATCTGGGAATGCAAGATGTCTTCGAGAGTCTGATAGCCCGTGAAAAACTTGGTTCAACCGGTTTTGGCAACGGCATCGCCATTCCCCACTGCCGCCTCAAAGGCTGCGAATCGCCCATCAGTGCCTTGATGCACCTGGACGCCCCCATAGATTTCGACGCCATCGATGGTGCTCCGGTCGACCTGCTGTTTGTCCTGCTGGTCCCGCAAGCCGCTACCGATGCGCATCTGGAACTGCTTCGGCAAATTGCCAGCATGCTTGATCGCAAGGAAGTGCGCGAAAAACTTCGCAGCGCCGCAACTAATGAAGCCCTGTACCAGGTTGTCCTGGACGAGCAGAACGGTCATTAATCATGCGTTTGATCATTGTCAGCGGCCGATCCGGCTCCGGTAAAAGCACCGCCCTCGATGTATTGGAGGACAACGGTTACTACTGCATCGACAACCTGCCGGCCGGCCTGCTTCCGGAATTGGCCGAACGTGCGTTGATTCACACTGAACTGGCGCAACCGCTGGTTGCGGTTTCCATCGACGCCCGTAACTTGCCCAGCCATCTGTCGCGCTTTCCGGAGCTTTTGGAAGAAGTGCGCAGCCGGCACATCCAATGCGACGTGCTGTATCTGGACGCCGACGAGGAAACCCTGCTCAAGCGATTCTCGGAAACCCGTCGACGCCACCCCCTGAGCACCGCCAATCGGTCGCTCGCCGAAGCCATTGATGATGAGACCAACCTGCTTGGGCCGATTGCCGACCTCGCTGATCTGAAGCTCAACACCACCCATCTGAACCTGTATCAACTGCGCGATACCATCAAACTTCGCCTGCTGAACCAGCCGGAGCCGGGCACGGCGTTTCTGGTCGAATCTTTCGGCTTCAAACGCGGAATGCCGGTCGATGCTGACCTGGTATTCGATGTGCGCTGCCTACCCAATCCATACTGGAAACCGGAGTTGCGCGATCAGTCCGGGCTGGACCAGCCGGTTGCCGAGTATCTGGCTGCTCAGCCGGATGTCGAAGAAATGTTCCAGGATATCTCTGCGTATTTGCTGAAATGGCTGCCCCGCTTTGCCGCCAGCAACCGCGCCTACGTCACCATTGCCATTGGCTGCACCGGCGGGCATCACCGCTCCGTCTACCTGACCGAACGTCTGGGCCAGGCTCTACAAAAGTCCCTGAAGAACGTCCAGGTTCGCCACCGCGACCTAAGCTAAAGGATTCACACCGCGATGCCCGCTCTGGAAATTGAAATCATCAACAAGCTGGGTTTACATGCCCGAGCATCTGCCAAGTTTGTCGGCGTAGCAGGTCAATATCCCTGCCAGATAAAAGCCGGACGTACCCCTGAATCCATGGTCGATGGCAAAAGCATCATGGCCATGATGATGCTCGCTGCCGGTAAAGGCACCAAAATCCATCTGTGCACTGAAGGCGAACAAGAACAGGAAGCGCTGAATGCGCTGGTTGCGCTGATCAATAACTTCTTCGACGAAGGCGAATAAAAGCTCGGCGGCCCGAGCCTTCGGCGGCGCCTACGCAAGCGCGGTATTCATGACTGTCATCAGACAGAACCCGATACACAGCCCCAGGCTGGCCAGCTTGTCGTGGCCATTGCGCCGTGACTCCGGGCTCACCTCGTGAGTCACCACCAGCAGCATCGCGCCTGCAGCCAACGCCAACCCCAGAGGCAAGAGCAACTCGGCCAGACTCACCAGCCAGGCACCCAACAACGCGAAGACCGGCTCAACCAAACCTGAAGCCGCGCCGACCAGGAACGCCTTGACCCGCGACATCCCTGCCCCGGCTAATACCAAAGCGATCACCAAACCTTCCGGCACATCCTGTAAAGCGATGCCCATGGCCAAACTGTCGGCGTCGGGCATCCCACCGCCGGCAGACACGCCGACCGCCATGCCTTCCGGGATGTTGTGAGCAATGATGGCAAATACAAATTGCCAGATCCGCGGAGCAATCACCGGATACTCCCACAAAAAAAGGCGCGCCTCCCATTGGGTGACGCGCCTTCGCTTGAAGCTGCGGTCGTTTAGCTACCGGCCACTGTCATCCGCTCGATCAGCACTGACCCCGTACGAATATTGCTGCGCAATTCCAGGTCATTACCAACGGCGATGATCTGCTGGAACATGTCACGCATGTTGCCGGCGATGGTCACTTCTTGCACGGCGAACTGAATCTCGCCGTTTTCCACCCAGAAACCCGAGGCACCACGGGAATAGTCGCCAGTCACCATGTTCAAGCCCTGACCCATCAATTCGGTGACCAGCAGCCCGCGCCCCATGCGCCGCAGCAGCGCAGCCTGGTCTTCATCGCCATGGCTAACGAACAGGTTATGCACGCCACCAGCGTTGGCGGTGCTCGGCATGCCCAGTTTGCGACCGGAGTACGTGCCCAGCACGTAAGAAACCAAATGACCGTTCTCGACGAAAGGTTTGGCGTAAGTTGCCAGACCGTCGCCATCGAAGGCCGAACTGCCCAGGCCACGCATCAGGTGTGGCCGTTCATCCAGGGTCAGCCATTCAGGGAACAGCCGTTGGCCCAACGTACCTTCGAGGAACGACGATTTTCGGTACAGATTGCCGCCGGAGATCGCCCCGAGAAAACTGCCGAACAAACCGCCAGCCAGTTCTGCGGAAAACAGCACCGGCACTTCGCAGGTTGGAACCGGACGCGCGCCCAGACGACTGGCCGCCCGTTGCGCAGCACGCTGGCCGATGCTGACCGGATCAGCGAGCAGTTCGCCCTGGCGATTCACGTCATACCAGTAATCGCGCTGCATCTGGCCATCGGCTTCGGCAATCATCACGCAGCTCAGGCTGTGACGGGTCGACGCGTAACCGCCGATAAATCCGTGACTGTTGCCATACACACGGCAACCCTGATGGGTGCTCAGGGATGTGCCATCGGCGTTCTTGATTCGGCTGTCGGTGGCAAACGCCGCCGCTTCACAGGCCAGTGCCTGCTCAATGGCTTGCTCCGGAGTGATGTCCCAGGCGTGGAACAGGTCGAAGTCCGGCAGATCCTTGGCCATCAAGGCTGCATCGGCCAAACCTGAGCTTTCATCTTCCGAGGTGTGTTTGGCGATGGCCAGGGCGGCGGCGACGGTTTCGCGAATCGCCTCCGGACCGCTGGCCGAGGTGCTGGCCGAACCTTTGCGCTGGCCAACATACAAGGTGATGCCAAAGCCCTGGTCACGGTTGAACTCAACGGTTTCGACTTCCCGCTGGCGGACCGTGGTCGACAGACCCTGCTCCAGAGAAACCGCGACTTCACAGGCGCTGGCGCCCTGGCGTTTGGCCTCGGCGATGATCTGCTCGACTTGTTCTTGCAGTGCCGGCAAGGCTTGTGGACCGACGCTTTCAACTGCACTCATGGTTTTCTCCACTCAAATTCTGCGTTCGGCTGGGGCCTTCGAGCGACCGGGCCGGACAAGCGGCCCCCGACTGGTTATCATGGCGGCGTTTCTTTGCGGACTGCCACCATGGTTGATTCTTACGACGACTCCCTCGACGGGGGAGAAAAAAGCAAATCCCAGGTCAAACGCGAGCTGCATGCTCTGGTTGATCTTGGCGAGCGCCTTACAACACTCAAGCCTGACTTGCTGGCAAAACTGCCATTGACCGACGCCTTGCGCCGGGCTTTGGCTGAAGCGCCCAAGCACACCGCGAATATCGCGCGTAAACGGCACATTCTGTTCATCGGCAAACTGATGCGCGATCAGGACACTGACGCCATTCTGGTGTTGCTTGATCAACTCGACGCCTCCACTCGGCAGTACAACGAACGTTTCCACGGTCTGGAACGCTGGCGCGATCGCTTGATCGCGGGCGATGACGGTGTCCTGGAGAAGTTCGTCATCGACTACCCGGACGCGGATCGCCAGCAACTGCGCTCCCTGATCCGTCAGGCCCAGCATGAGCTTGCGCAAAGCAAGCCACCTGCTGCCAGCCGAAAAATCTTCAAGTACATCCGTGAGCTGGACGAGACACAACGCGGTCTGCGTTAGTCTTCGACCCCGGGTGGGTTGTACCGCTTCGCGGTTCACCCACCCAAGGCTCCCTCTCAAGCTCAAGCGCCCGTGCCACCCACGGTGATCGCGTCGATCTTCAAGGTTGGCTGGCCGACACCCACCGGCACCGACTGCCCATCCTTACCGCATGTCCCTACCCCGCTGTCCAGCGCCAGGTCGTTACCGACCATCGACACTTTGCTCATCGCTTCCGGCCCGTTACCGATCAACGTCGCACCTTTGACCGGCGCGGTGATCTTGCCGTCTTCGATCAGATAGGCCTCGCTGGTGGAGAACACGAATTTGCCGCTGGTGATGTCCACCTGACCGCCGCCGAGATTGGCGCAGTAGATACCCCTCTTCACCGAGGCGATGATTTCGGCCGGATCGCTTTCACCAGCGAGCATGTAAGTGTTGGTCATCCGCGGCATTGGCAAGTGCGCATATGACTCACGACGACCGTTGCCAGTGCGGGCCATGCCCATCAGGCGGGCATTGAGCTTGTCCTGCATATAACCTTTGAGCACACCGTTTTCGATCAGAGTAGTGCACTCGGTCGGAGTGCCTTCGTCGTCGACGCTCAAGGAACCGCGGCGACCGGCCAAAGTGCCATCGTCGACGATGGTGCAGAGCCTGGAAGCAACCATTTCGCCCATGCGGCCGCTGTAAGCCGAACTGCCTTTACGGTTGAAGTCACCTTCCAGGCCATGACCTACCGCTTCATGCAACAGCACACCCGACCAACCGGAACCGAGGACCACCGGCAACGTACCGGCCGGTGCCGCAATCGCCTCGAGATTGACCAGCGCCTGGCGCAATGCTTCACGGGCATAACCCATGGCGCGGTCCTCGCCAAGGAAGTAACGGTAATCGGTACGACCGCCACCGCCGTGACCACCGCGTTCGCGGCGACCATTCTGTTCGACGATGACGCTGACATTGAATCGCACCAAGGGACGCACGTCTGCCGCCAGACCGCCGTCGGTGGATGCGACCAGAATCCGCTCCCAGACCCCGGCCATGCTCACGGTGACTTGTTGGATGCGCGGGTCCAGCGCCCGGGTCGCGGCATCGACGCGCTTGAGCAGCTCGACCTTCTCGGCACGGCTGATGACTTCCAGCGGGTTATCCGGCGCATACAGTCGGGCGACATCCTGGGTACTGAACGCCTGCACGGTGCCATTCTGCCCGGCACGGGAAATCGAACGGGCAGCACGGGCGGCCAGGCCCAGGGCTTCGAGAGTAATGGCATTGCTGTAAGCAAAACCGGTCTTCTCGCCCGACTGCGCACGCACACCGACGCCTTGGTCAAGGTTGAAGCTACCTTCCTTGACGATGCCGTCTTCCAGCGCCCAGGACTCGGAAATCTGTCCCTGGAAATACAGGTCGGCGGCATCGATGCCCGGCCCGGCCAGATCGCCGAGCACTGCTTGCAGGCTTTCAATGGTCACGCCACCCGGCGCTAAAAGGTGTTCACTGACTGAGGACAACAACTCGCTCATATGCTTTGCGCCTTAAATTCATCGTTCTGAGGCAGGTCGCTGTGCGCCCTGCGAGAAAAAGCGCCGATGGCTGGCCACCGGCATCCGCGCCCTGATGGACGCCTGTTCGCTGCTATCGCGCTCGGCCAGCAGCACAGCCTCGCCCTGATCCTGCTCGGCCAGCACACGCCCCCAAGGGTCGATAATCGCTGCATGGCCAAAGGTTTCTCGCGGTCCCGGGTGAATCCCACCCTGGGCAGCCGCCAGCACATAACACTGGGTCTCGATTGCCCGTGCGCGGATCAGCACCTCCCAATGAGCCGCACCGGTCACCGCGGTAAATGCAGAGGGCGCGGTGATCAACTCGGCACCGGCTGCGCGTAACTCACTGTACAACTCCGGGAAGCGCAAGTCGTAGCACACCGTCAGGCCCACTCGGCCGACAGGTGTGTCTGCGACCACCACCGCATCTCCATGAGCATAGTCATCCGACTCACGATAACGACCGCGATTGTCGGCCACATCCACATCGAACAAATGCAGCTTGTCGTAACGCGCCACCGCCTCACCGTGTTCGTCGATCAACAAGGAGCAGGCATTGACCTTGCCGTCGGGTTGATCCTGGGGCGGCAACGGCAATGTGCCGGCCACTATCCATAACTTGAGGTCGCGAGCGGTCTGTTTCAACCAGGGCAGGATCGGACCGCTGCCCAAGGCTTCGGCACGACCAATGTCGGCAATATCACGGCGGCCCATGGCAGCGAAGTTTTCCGGCAGCACCGCCAGCCGGGCACCGCCAGCCGCTGCTTGCTCCAGCAAGCGCCGGGCCTGGACCAGATTGGCCAGAACATCGCTCTGGCTGACCATTTGAATCACCGCAAGAGACATGGCGTATCCTTTCTCGGTTGGTTCTGCACGCCCGGTGCAGACTCTGCAAAACCCTGTGTAGCAGCTGGCGAAGCCTGCGTCTGCGGCGTACGCGGTTAACCAGAAGAATCGCAGTGTCAGACTCTACGGCCGCTTCGCAGCCGGACGTAGCCTGGCGGCAACTGCTACAAAAAACGCATGGAGTCATGCTACTCCCATAGCCCCAGGCGTGGTTTTTCAAAAAGGCTTGTCGTAGGTGATTTTCGGTTCTTTCCACGGGCCTTTGACGTTGTATTTCACACTGGCGAAACGGGACACGCTATCACCGATAAGCTTGTCGATCAGGAACAATGCCCCGCCAATCGCCGGCGCACCGACGATTAACGCGGCGATCGGCAGGTTGTTGGTCACTGGCAACGTCAACAACAGCTTGGCATCGACCTGATCGGCAACCAGGTCCAGCGTGCCATTGAGTTCCAGATTGCTCGACGGTCCGGTCAGGGTGATCGGTTCACGGGTAACGTACACCCCGTTACTGGCCACCAGCAGGCCTTTTACCCGGTCGTAACTCAAGCCTTTCCCGAACAGGTCAGAGAAATCCAGACGCAGACGTCGACCAATCGAGTTGAAGTTAAGCAAGCCGAACACCCGCAAGGCCTGTGCACCGCCCTCTACTTCAACGAACTGACCTTTTCGCAACGTTGCATCGAGGCTTCCGGAGAAGCGCTTGAGTCCGACCCAGGCCGGAGAGCCGGGCCAACGACCGTCCACATCCATATGAAAATCTTCACTGGTCACGGTGGGGGCAAAGCCCCAGCCCTTCAGCACATCCGCAAGATTCTTGCCGCCCAGACGCCCCTTGTACCAACTACTGCTGGCCCCTGGCGGGCCCTCCCAGCCGCCTGTGCCCTGCAACACCATGCCCTTGAGGCCCAGATCCAGACTGTTGAGTGCAATACCTTTGGCGGTAGGGCGTACCTTGAGCGACCAGCCGCCAATCAGATCATTACCCTGGAACAACTGGACGATGGAGATATCCAGCGCCGGGATGTTCCTGGGATCGACTGACGCTAGCGGGTCCGGAGAATTTTCGTCGGCCTGAACGGTGGGATCTATGGCCGGCAAACGCACATATTGCAGATCGATTGCCACCGCAGCGTCCTTGGCGTCGGGGATGCCGACACTGCCTTTGGCCTGTTGGCTATCGATCTGCAAAGCCCAAGAGGCCTGTTTGCGATTCAACTGCAACGAGACCTTATCGAGTGTGCTGCCAAACCCGATGAGCTTGCTCACCTGGACGTCGGCACTGCTCAACAGTTGCCTGGCGCTGTCGCCGGGGGCCTGGCCGGCATAGCGATCGACCAAGGCTTTCCAGGGCTCGATATCCAGCTCCGACAGCACACCGCGCACACGCAAGCCTTTAACATCCGGCAACACTGCATTGTCGGCGCCCAGAAACAGCTCGCCGCGCCCATCGGCAATGCCGCCGCTCGGCGCTGCGAAGGTGAAGTTGGCGAGGTCGCCGTAGTTGACCCAATAACGCCGCTCAGGCCCTTGCAGGGTCATCCGAAACACGGTGTCGCGGCCTTCACTGGCCGGCATGCCGAAAGGTGCAGGCAGATCCACCGCGACGCCCTTAAGGCTGGAGTTGACCATGAGCTGGCTATCCGCGCCGTTGAGCGTCAGTTGCAACTGATAAGGAATGTCGCCGGAAACCGGCAACGGCTGGCTGACTTTCAGCCACTCGGTGAGCTTCTTCACCGTCACCTGACCCTTGGTAACGACGCGGGTGTTGAGGCTGCCCGCTTTGCCATCGGCAAAAATCTGCGCGGTAATCGGCCGATCGAAAGCTTGCGCTGTAATGCCCTGCCCGCTCAAACCCTTGCTGCTGTCAAAGCGGAAATCCCCCTTGAGCTGGCTCAGTTCAAGTTCGGGTTCGCTCAGCTTCAGCCGAGCCTTGGCGGTCTTGAAGTCCACCAGGATTTTCGGCAACTCGCCTTTGGCCAGCGGAATATCCAGCTTCAACTTGCCCTGCAAGTCACCTTCCCCCTGCCAACCGGCAAAAATCGAGTCGGTGCCGATCGGCGCTTCCTGCAGAATCTTCAAACCGTCGCCCAGGCCACCCGCAAACTCGCCGTCGAGAAACAGGCGGCTGGTTTGTCCGGCGGGTACATGGGGAATATTGACGTAGATGTCGCGAACCTGGGTGTCGAGCAATTGGCCTTTGCTTGCCAGAATTCGTACGCCGCTGTCTTCGATAAACACATCACCGCTGACCTTGCCGACGTGCGGCCAACCCGGCTGGAACGCCAGTTCAGCGTCGTGAACCTTGAAGAACAGGCTGATACTGCGCGCGTTGTCGATGGCGCCGTGGTTCAGCGAGCCTTGGTACTGGAAGAAGCCTTCATCCACCGCGCCCTTGAGAATTGCCGTACGCAACCACTCATCCAGAGCCGGACTGAGGACTGCCGGCAGATACTTGGCGGTATAACGACCGTCGCCCTCGACCAGACCGACCCGCAGGTCCATGTAGTCTTCCTGGGTATGATCGAAATGCAGACGGATCAGGAAATCGCCGGCGATCTTGCCCTCCTCGCCCAGCACTTTCAGGTACGGTGCGATCAGGGTGAAGCCTTCATTGTCGAGCTTCCAGGTCAGCCGCGCATTGGCCTGGATGTACTGCCATGGCTTGGCGAAGATCGGGTCCAGGTGCAGGGAAAAATCCTTGCTGTCCATACGCAGCTCGCCCTGTCCAAGGTCGCCGCTGATGCTACCGCTCACATTACGTGCCGCCGGAGCGCCGTGATAAGCGTTGAAGCCAACCCGCTCCAGGTTGGCGGCGAAACTCAAACGCTGGTCGTCGGTTGCCTGTGGGCGATAATCGACCAGCACATTGCGCAGGGCGCCAGTGACTTTGAGGTTGTCGATCACCACCTCGACATTGTCCGGCACCGGTACCAAGGCATCCAGCACAGGTGTGATCGGCGTCAGATCAAGGCGATCAGCCTGGACACGCCAGCGTTCTTCGGCTTTGTCGGTGGCGGCGAACTGCTGAAGCTGCACATGCGACTCCCAACGGGTTTCGCCGAGGTTCATGGCCAACGAATCGAGAAGTACGCTGAAGCCTTCGTCGCTACGCTGGAACCAGGCGTTGAGCGCCAGATTCTGAATCGTCAGCGGCTTTCGCCCGGTGTAGGCGCCTTTGACTTGCGGGGCATTGAGGCGGGCCACAGCGCTTTGCACAGTGCCCTCAGCCCAGCTCAGCCAAAGCTCGCCACCGGCCTTGAGCTCGGAAAACTTCCATTGCTGGGTCAACCGCGCGGGCAGCCAGCGCGCCCAATCGCTTTGCGGCAGGCTCAGGTAAGCATCCGTCTCAGCATCTCGCCAGTGGCTGGCACGTACACGAGTGCGCAAGCTCAGAGCCATGGGCTGGCCGTCGGGCAGGGTCAAGCGAGCATCGAGACGCTGGCGGGTCAGACCGGTTTTAAGGTTCAGGCCGACATTCGTCAGGGTCAGTGGGGTTTCATTGAACGGCTGCAAAGTGACCTGGCTGTCCAGCACCGACAGCTGAACAACCATTTGCATGCGATTGAGCAGTTGCTCGGGATCGACGGGTTGACCCTGCTGAACCGGCAACCCTTCAAGTGCCCAATGGCCGTTCTGGTCTTCCTTCAGGCTCAGTTTCAGGCCGTTGAGTTCGAGATGGGCGATACGGACCTCGCGAGCCAGCAGGCTGGCCCAGACATCCGGCACTACCCGCACATGATCCAGGCGCAACCCATTGGCACCCTTACTGACCACCACATCGCGGGCCAGCAGAATCGGCGCCAGACCGCTCCAGCTGCCTTCGAGGCTGCCAATGCTCAATGGCATATCCGTCGCTTCGCGGGCCTTGGCCTCGACATCACCTCGATACTCGGCGACCAGCGGAATGAGTTCGCGACCAAGGCTGACGTACAGCGCAGTCAACACCAACATCAAGGCGCAAAGTCCCAGCCCCCAGCGAGTCAAAGCAACAAAAAAGCGTATCAAACGCTCCATGTCAGGTGGCCCCCATGGCGTAGTCATGCAAAACGCTCAATCCAGCCGCTTCCAATAAAAGTACAGCACGCCGATTCAGAGCAGCACCACGTCATATTGTTCCTGGGAGTACATGGTTTCGACCTGGAAACGGATAGTCCGTCCGATAAACCCTTCCAGCTCCGCAACGTTCCCCGACTCTTCGTCAAGCAACCGATCAACTACTTTTTGATTGGCCAGCACTCTATAGCCCACAGCCTCGTAAGCCCGAGCCTCGCGCAGGATTTCGCGGAAAATTTCATAGCAAACCGTTTCCGGAGTCTTCAACTTGCCGCGGCCCTGACAACTGCTGCACGGTTCGCACAGCACCTGCTCAAGACTTTCGCGGGTACGCTTGCGGGTCATCTGCACCAGGCCCAATTCGGTAATACCGATAATGTTGGTCTTGGCGTGATCACGCTCCAGCTGCTTTTCCAGTGTGCGCAACACCTGGCGCTGGTGCTCCTCGTCCTCCATGTCGATGAAGTCGATGATGATAATTCCGCCGAGATTGCGCAGGCGCAGTTGACGGGCAATCGCCGTCGCGGCCTCGAGGTTGGTCTTGAAGATTGTCTCTTCAAGGTTGCGATGGCCGACAAAAGCCCCGGTGTTGACGTCGATGGTGCTCATGGCTTCCGCCGGATCGACCACCAGATAGCCGCCGGACTTGAGCGGCACTTTGCGCTCCAGGGCCTTCTGGATCTCGTCTTCGACACCGTACAGATCAAAAATCGGCCGCTCGCCGGGATAGTGCTCAAGGCGGTCGGCGATTTCCGGCATCAGTTCGGCGACGAACTGAGTGGTTTTCTGGAAGGTTTCCCGGGAATCGATGCGAATTTTCTCAATCTTCGGGCTGACCAGATCGCGCAAGGTGCGCAAAGCCAGGCCCAGGTCTTCATAAATGACGCTCGGCGCACTGATGGTCTTGATCTGCTCCGCGATCTGATCCCACAATCTTCGCAGGTAGCGGATGTCCATCAGGATCTCATCGGCCCCGGCGCCTTCAGCGGCCGTACGCAGGATGAAGCCACCGGCTTCCTTGATACCTTCCTTCGCCACGCAGTCGCTGACCACCTGCTTGAGCCGCTCGCGCTCGGCTTCGTCTTCGATCTTCAAGGAAATGCCGACGTGGGCGGTGCGCGGCATGTACACCAGATAACGCGACGGAATAGACAACTGAGTGGTCAAGCGCGCGCCCTTGGAACCGATTGGATCCTTGGTGACTTGCACGACAAGGCTTTGCCCTTCATGGACCAGGGCGCCGATGCTTTCCACCGCCGGGCCTTCACGCATGGAGATTTCCGAAGCGTGAATAAATGCCGCGCGGTCCAGACCGATATCGACGAACGCCGCCTGCATACCTGGCAGAACCCGGACCACCTTGCCTTTATAGATGTTGCCGACGATCCCGCGCTTCTGGGTGCGCTCGACATGAACCTCTTGCAAAACACCGTTTTCAACCACCGCCACGCGCGATTCCATCGGCGTGATGTTGATCAGAATCTCTTCACTCATGGCAGGGTCTCGCTCAAGCGTATTCACGATAATGGCCGCGTCAGTCAGGTACGGCGCTTAGCGCACTGTAAGGTTTTGCCAACAGGGTATGCCGAAATGGCCGAGTAGTTCTGCGGTTTCGCACACCGGCAGGCCAACGACCGCTGAATAACTGCCATTGAGCCCTGCGACAAACACCGCACCCAGCCCCTGAATCCCATAACCGCCGGCCTTGTCCTGCGGCTCGCCACTGGCCCAATAGGCCGCTGCTTCTTCGCCACTGATCGACCGAAACCGCACCAGACTGCGAACCACGCGCGACTCACAACGTTGACCGTCGAGCACGGCTATCGCGGTCAGCACTTCATGTTCGCGGTCGGACAGGGCCATGAGCATGGCCAGGGCATCTGCTTCATCAACCGGCTTACCGAGAATGTGCCCGTCAAGTACCACGGCGGTATCTGCACCCAGCACACAAATCGGTGCGTCGGATTCGCTGACCGCAAGCACCCCGTGCCCGGCTTCAGCCTTGCCGCGAGCCAGACGCTCGACATAGGCCGCCGGAGATTCGTCAATCAGAGGGGTTTCATCGATATCCGCGCTGATAGCGGTAAAAGGCACGCCGATCTGCGTCAGCAGTTCACGTCGACGTGGTGAGCCAGAGGCCAGATAAAGCGGATACATCAAGACATCTCCCTGTCGAGGTGTGGGTAGGGTCTGTTGACGCTTGGTGACGAACCGCCACCAAGCGTCAACAGACCCCAAGCCTGACCGGATCAATTGATTTTGTAGCGGCGACTCAATCCACGCAAACCGAAGCTGACCCACGGCCAGAGTAAAGCACTGACCAATGCTGGCAATACCAGCGCCAGAGTCGGCTGGCGGTTACCGGTCAAAGCACTGAGCCACAGCTGAACCAGCTGGGCCAGGCCGAAGATCACAAGTATCACCAGACTTTGCTGCCACATCGGGAACATGCGCAAACGCTGCTGCAATGACAGCACCAGGAAAGTGATCAAGGTCAGAATCAAGGCGTTCTGCCCGAGCAACGTACCGTACAGCACGTCTTCCGCCAGACCGAGACACCAGGCAGTGACCATGCCGACCTTGTGCGGCAGCGCCAGAGTCCAGAACGCCAACAGCAGCGCCAGCCACAGTGGCCGGAGAATTTCCATGAACTGCGGCAACGGCGAAACGCTGAGTAACAAGCCAATGGCAAAGGTCAGCCAGACCATCCAGCCATTGCGCGAATGAATACCTGCCATTACTGCCTCTCCCGAGTGGTGGCCGCCGGAGCCGCAGCAGGTGGCTTCGCCGCTGCCGGGGTAGCCGGTTTGACGGGATGCGCACGGGTATGGGCAACCGGTTTGGCTGGCACGGCAGCAGACGCTGGCGTTGCAACAGCCGGAGCTACAGCTGGCACTGGCGGCGTGACAGGTTTGGGAACGGTTGCCGGAATTATCGGGGCGGTACCGTTTTGCCGATCTTGCGCTTCCTGAGCCTGTGCGGCGTCGTTGGCCCGCTCTTCGGCGGTACGGTTATCGCTGAACACCAGCAACAAATAACGACTACGGTTCAGCGCTGCGGTTGGAACTGCCCGAACGATCGCGAATGGCTGGCCGGAGTCATGAATCACTTCCTTGACCGTCGCCACCGGATAGCCCGCCGGGAATCGCTGACCGAGGCCGGAGCTGACCAACAGGTCGCCTTCCTTGATGTCTGCGGTATCCGCCACATGGCGCAACTCCAGGCGCTCCGGATTGCCGGTACCGCTGGCGATGGCGCGCAGACCGTTACGGTTCACCTGGACCGGGATACTGTGGGTCGTGTCAGTCAACAGCAGCACACGGGAGGTATACGGCATCAACTCGACCACCTGGCCCATCAACCCACGGGCATCGAGCACCGGCTGGCCGAGGACCACACCGTCACGCTCACCTTTATTGATGATGATGCGATGGGTGAACGGATTGGGGTCCATGCCGATCAACTCGGCCACCTCGACCTTTTCGTTGACCAGCGCGGAAGAATTGAGCAACTCGCGCAGCCGAACGTTCTGCTCGGTCAAGGCCGCCAGTTTTTGCATGCGGCCCTGCAACAGCAGGTTTTCGGTCTTGAGTTTTTCGTTTTCGGCGACCAGCTCGGTACGGCTGCCAAATTGACTGGCAACACCTTGCAATAGCCGCTGTGGCAGGTCGGTGATCCAGTAAGACTGCATCAGCACCAGCGACATCTGGCTACGCACCGGCTTGAGCAGTGTGAAGCGGGCATCGACCACCATCAGCGCGACCGATAGCACGACCAGCACCAACACGCGCACGCCCAATGAGGGGCCTTTGGCGAAAAGCGGTTTAATAAGCCGCTCCTCCCAGGCAAATGTTCTCGTTATTCATACGGCATCAAACCGGCCTGGAGCAGATTGACAGAAGATGAACGCCAACAGGCAGCACTGCAAAGTGCTGCCTGAGAGCGGAACAGCATAGATGCATCCCGCGAAATTACTCGCTGGAAAGCAGATCCATCGTGTGCTTATCCATCATTTCCAATGCACGGCCACCGCCGCGAGCAACGCAAGTCAGCGGGTCTTCGGCAACGATTACCGGCAGACCGGTTTCCTGGGCCAGCAACTTGTCCAGGTCACGCAGCAAGGCGCCACCACCGGTCAGCACCAGACCACGCTCGGCGATATCGGAAGCCAGTTCCGGAGGCGATTGCTCCAGAGCGCTCTTCACGGCCTGAACGATGGTTGCCAGGGACTCTTGCAGAGCTTCCAGCACTTCATTGGAGTTCAGGGTAAATGCGCGTGGAACGCCTTCAGCCAGGTTACGACCGCGAACATCGACTTCACGGACTTCGCCGCCCGGGTAGGCCGTACCGATTTCCTGTTTGATGCGCTCAGCGGTGGACTCACCGATCAGGCTGCCGTAGTTACGACGCACATAGGTGATGATCGCTTCGTCGAAGCGGTCGCCGCCAACCCGTACGGATTCAGCGTAAACCACACCATTGAGGGAGATCAGCGCAATTTCAGTGGTACCACCACCGATATCGACGACCATCGAGCCGCGGGCTTCTTCAACTGGCAGACCGGCACCAATGGCAGCAGCCATTGGTTCTTCGATCAGGAACACTTCACGGGCACCGGCACCCAGAGCCGACTCACGAATGGCGCGACGCTCAACCTGGGTGGATTTGCATGGAACGCAGATCAGCACACGAGGGCTAGGCTGCAGAAAGCTGTTTTCGTGAACCTTGTTGATAAAGTACTGCAGCATTTTTTCGCAGACGCTGAAGTCGGCGATCACGCCGTCCTTCATCGGACGAATGGCAGCAATGTTGCCGGGTGTACGGCCGAGCATGCGCTTGGCTTCAGTGCCGACGGCAACGACACTTTTCTGATTACCGTGCGTCCGAATGGCCACAACCGATGGTTCATTCAGGACGATACCGCGCTCACGCACGTAAATAAGGGTGTTGGCAGTGCCCAGGTCAATTGAAAGATCGCTGGAAAACATGCCACGCAGTTTCTTGAACATGGGGAAGGGACCCTAGGCAACGCGTGGGTAAAAAAGTGCGGCAAACTCTAACAACGACAGGGATTTTGGGCAAGGCGCCAATATGTTAAATTGGCCGCTTTTCTGTGCACCAAGCCCCACAATCGCGGCCTTATGACCGTAGAAATGCGGTAGTGTTCCGACAATCTAACACACGGATAGCATCCGTTCTGTTTTCCACTGGAGAATCCCATGGCGCTTGAACGCTCCGACGTGGAAAAAATCGCTCATCTGGCCTGTCTTGGCCTCAATGAAGCCGATCTTCCACATATTACTTCCGCCCTGAACAGTATTCTCGGCCTGGTCGATGAAATGCAGGCTGTGAATACCGACGGTATCGAGCCTCTGGCCCACCCACTGGAAGCCAGCCAACGCCTGCGCGCAGACGTCGTGACTGAGTCCAATCATCGCGAGGCCTATCAGTCCATCGCACCAGCGGTCGAAAACGGCCTGTATCTGGTTCCGAAAGTCATCGACTAAAGGGAAAGAGCCTGCAATGCATCAATTGACTCTGGCCGAGATCGCCCGCGGACTCGCCGACAAAAAGTTTTCCTCCGAAGAGCTGACCAAGGTTCTGCTGGCGCGTATTGCCCGGCTCGACCCGCAGCTCAACAGCTTCATCAGCCTCACCGAGGACCTGGCGCTCCAGCAGGCGAAAGCCGCTGACGCACGCCGGGCCAACGGTGAGAGCGGTGCCCTGCTCGGCGCGCCGATCGCTCACAAAGACCTGTTCTGCACCCAGGGCATTCGCACCAGCTGCGGCTCGAAGATGCTCGACAACTTCAAGGCGCCGTATGACGCCACCGTGGTCGCCAAACTGGCTGCCGCCGGCGCCGTCACGCTGGGCAAGACCAACATGGACGAGTTCGCCATGGGCTCGGCCAACGAATCGAGCTACTACGGCGCAGTGAAAAACCCGTGGAACCTGGAACACGTTCCAGGCGGTTCGTCCGGCGGTTCAGCGGCGGCGGTTGCCGCTCGTCTGTTGCCTGCGGCGACCGGCACCGACACCGGTGGCTCGATCCGACAGCCGGCAGCACTGACCAACCTCACCGGCCTGAAACCGACCTACGGTCGTGTTTCGCGCTGGGGCATGATCGCTTACGCCTCCAGCCTCGATCAGGGCGGTCCGTTGGCGCGTACCGCTGAAGACTGCGCGATCCTGCTGCAAGGCATGGCCGGTTTCGATCCGCAGGACTCAACCAGCATCGACGAGCCCGTGCCGGATTACAGCGCCAGCCTCAACGGTTCGCTCAAGGGCCTGCGCATCGGCGTACCGAAGGAGTACTTCAGCGCCGGTCTCGATCCACGCATCGCCGAACTGATCCACAACAGCGTCAAGGAGCTGGAAAAGCTCGGCGCGCTGGTCAAGGAAATCAGCCTGCCGAACATGCAGCACGCGATCCCTGCGTACTACGTGATCGCTCCAGCAGAGGCGTCCTCCAACCTGTCGCGTTTTGACGGTGTGCGTTTCGGCTATCGCTGCGAAGACCCGAAAGACCTGACCGACCTTTACAAACGTTCGCGCGGTGAAGGTTTCGGCCCGGAAGTGCAGCGCCGGATCATGGTCGGCGCCTACGCGCTGTCGGCCGGTTACTACGACGCCTACTACCTGAAGGCGCAAAAGATTCGTCGCCTGATCAAGAACGATTTCATGGCTGCCTTTAATGAGGTCGATATCATCCTCGGCCCAACCACGCCGAACCCGGCCTGGAAACTCGGCGCCAAGAACAGCGACCCGGTCGCTGCGTACCTGGAAGACGTCTACACCATCACCGCCAACCTTGCGGGCCTGCCGGGCTTGTCCATGCCAGCCGGTTTCGTCGATGGTCTGCCGGTCGGCGTGCAATTGCTCGCCCCGTACTTCCAGGAAGGCCGTCTGTTGAACGTCGCCCACCAGTATCAGCTCAACACTGACTGGCACACCCGCACCCCGACAGGCTTCTGAGGAGAAACACATGCAATGGGAAGTCGTGATCGGGCTGGAGATTCATACCCAGCTCGCCACCCAATCGAAGATTTTCTCCGGTAGCGCCACCACGTTTGGCTCCGAGCCGAATACCCAGGCCAGCCTGGTAGACCTGGGCATGCCCGGCGTCTTGCCGGTGCTGAACCAGGAAGCGGTGCGCATGGCGGTGATGTTCGGCCTGGCGATCGATGCACACATCGGCCAGCACAACGTGTTCGCCCGCAAAAACTACTTCTACCCGGATTTGCCCAAGGGCTACCAGATCAGCCAGATGGAGTTGCCGATCGTCGGCAAAGGCCATTTGGACATCCCGCTGGAAGACGGCACGGTCAAACGCGTCGGCATCACCCGCGCGCATTTGGAAGAAGACGCCGGCAAGAGCCTGCATGAAGAGTTCAGCGGCGCCACCGGCATCGACCTGAACCGCGCTGGCACGCCGCTGCTGGAGATCGTCTCCGAGCCGGACATGCGTAGCGCCAAGGAGGCCGTGGCTTACGTCAAGGCGATCCACGCACTGGTGCGTTACCTGGGCATCTGCGACGGCAACATGGCCGAAGGCTCGCTGCGTTGCGACTGCAACGTGTCGGTCCGCCCCAAAGGCCAGGTTGAATTCGGCACGCGCTGCGAGATCAAGAACGTCAACTCGTTCCGCTTCATCGAGAAGGCGATCAACACCGAAGTGCGTCGCCAGATCGAGTTGATCGAAGATGGCGGCAAGGTCATTCAGCAGACCCGCCTGTACGATCCGAACAAAGACGAAACCCGCGCCATGCGCAGCAAAGAGGAAGCCAACGACTACCGTTACTTCCCCGATCCGGACCTGTTGCCGGTGGTCATCGAGGACTCGTTCCTCACCGACATCCGCGCCACCTTGCCGGAATTGCCACCGCAGAAACGCGAGCGCTTCCAGGAGCAGTTCGGGCTGTCGGTCTACGACGCCAGCGTGCTGGCTTCGAGCCGTGAGCAAGCGGATTACTTCGAGAAAGTCGTGAGCATCGGCGGCGACGCCAAGCTGGCGGCCAACTGGGTCATGGTCGAGCTGGGCAGCCTGTTGAACAAACAAGGTCTGGAAATCGACGAAGCGCCGGTTTCAGCCGAGCAGTTGGGTGGTATGTTGCTGCGCATCAAGGACAACACCATCTCCGGCAAGATCGCCAAGATGGTCTTTGAAGGCATGGCCAACGGCGAAGGCAGCGCTGACGAGATCATCGACAAGCGTGGTCTGAAGCAAGTAACCGACACCGGCGAAATCTCCAAAGTGCTCGACGAGATGCTCGCGGCCAACGCCGAACAGGTCGAACAATACCGCGCGGCTGATGAAGCCAAACGCGGCAAGATGTTCGGCTTCTTCGTCGGTCAGGCGATGAAAGCATCGAAAGGCAAGGCCAACCCGCAACAAGTCAACGAACTGCTGAAAAGCAAGCTCGAAGGCTGACCACAGTGATCGTTCCCACGCTCTGCGTGGGAATGCAGCCCGTGACGCTCTGCGTCACAACAGCGGACGCGGAGCGTCCAGTGAGGCATTCCCACGCAGAAGCGTGGGAACGATCGGCGAACGATCAACTTCGGGAGTCCCCTATGAAGCGTCTGTTTAGCGCTTGCGCCCTGCTCTCTCTGCTGGCCGGTTGTGCCAGCCATGACATCGATCCACGCGGTTATGACGAAACGGGCGGCGCGTCCTATTACGGTGCCAAGCATCATGGCAAACGTACCGCCAGTGGCGAACCCTTCAACCAGCACGCCCTGACCGCCGCTCATCGCCAACTGCCGTTCGGCACACGAGTGAAAGTCACCAATCTGAACAACGACAAGACCGTGGTGGTACGCATCAACGACCGCGGGCCGCATGTGCGCGGCCGTTTGATCGACTTGTCACGTGATGCTGCCGCACAATTGGGGATGCTGCGCAGTGGCACCACGCGGGTTCGCGTGCAAGCCTTGAACAACTGAGCCGCGGAGCCCTGACCATATTCGGATTAGCCGATTTACCGCTGCTCAAAGTGATCCAGTTGCTCTGTGGTCTGGTACTGTTGATCGCCGGCGCCGAACTGCTGGTCCGCGCCGCCGTACGCCTGGCGACCCGGCTGAAAGTCCGCCCACTGATCATCGGCCTGACCATCGTCGCCTTCGGCAGCAGTGCCCCACAGATGGCCGTGAGCCTGCAAGCAACCTTATCGGAAAACACCGACATCGCCGTCGGCAGCGTGATCGGCAGCAACATCTTCAACGTCCTGGTCACCCTTGGCCTCTCGGCACTGATCATTCCACTGCGGGTTTCCCGGCAACTGGTGCGGCTGGACATTCCGTTGATGATCGGCGCCAGCCTGCTGGTATTCGTACTGGCCCACAACGAAGAGCTGACGCCACTGGATGGGGCGGTGCTGCTGATGGCACTGGTTCTGTATCTCGGGCTGTTGCTGCGCCAGTCGCGGCGTGCTGCTCGCCCTCAACACAACCACGACAATGGAACGTCCAGGATTCGCGCCCCCTGGTTCAGCAGCCTGGTGATGATGCTGGGCGGGTTGGCCCTGCTGGCGTACGCCGGCCATCTGCTGCTCGATGCGGCAGTCAAGGTCGCTACCGAGCTTGGGTTATCGGAGCGAATCATCGGGCTGACCATCATTGCAGTCAGCACCTCGCTGCCGGAGCTTGCCACCTCACTGATCGCCGCCTTGCGCGGTCAACGCGATATCGCCGTGGGCAATGTGATCGGCAGCAACCTGTTCAACCTGCTGGGGGTGTTGGGCGTCACCGCGCTGGTGGCGCCAACACCTTTATCTGTGTCGCCCAATGCGCTGGATTTCGACCTGCCGGTAATGCTCGGGGTCGCCGTGCTGTGCTTGCCGGTGTTCTATTCGGGCTACCGGATTACCCGCGCCGAGGGTGTGCTGTTTCTGAGCTTGTATCTGGCTTACGGACTACACGTGGTGTCGTTCACCACAGGCATGCCGCTGGCCGGCAAGCTGGAACACTTGATGCTGTTTTTCGTCCTGCCGGCGCTGGTGGCATTTCTGCTGTTCACGTCACTGAGCGCCTGGCGCCGCCAACACAAGAGGGAATCGCTATGACCGACAACAAGCCTACGCCTTCAAAAGCAGCAGGTGTCGAAATACGTCGCCAGGTGATGGGCGACGCCTTCGTCGACCGCGCGCTGGGCAATGCCACCGAGTTCACCCAACCGTTGCAGGACTTCGTCAATGAACATGCCTGGGGCAGTGTCTGGAACCGCGAAGGTTTGCCGCTGAAAACCCGCAGCCTGATTACCCTCGCCGCCCTCACCGCGCTCAAATGCCCGCAGGAACTCAAAGGCCACGTACGCGGCGCACTGAACAACGGCTGCACCGTAGAAGAGATTCGCGAAGCGCTGCTGCACTGTGCGGTGTATGCCGGTGTGCCGGCCGCAATCGATGCGTTTCGTGCGGCGCAGGAAGTGATTGATGAGTATCAGCAGGCCGAGTAATTAGCCGGGACTTTCGGTGGCAGATCCGACTTGCCCGCGAATGGATCTAAAGAGCTATGAAGATCCAAGGCCTAGATCCACCCACCCCACTGCAACAAGAAGATCCCGATGTTGGTGGTCACTGCCGCCATCAACGTGGTGATCACGATGATGGCGGCCGCCAATTCGTGATTGCCGTTGGCCTGTCGGGCCATGACGAAACTGGCGGCGGCAGTCGGGCTGCCGAAGTACAGAAACAGAATCCCCAACTCCGCCCCGCGAAAGCCGCAGAGCCAGGCCCCAGATGTAGCCAGCACCGGCAAACCAATCATCTTCACCAGGCTTGCGCTCAACGCCAGCTCACCACTTTTGCGCAACGCCGCCAGCGACAGCGTGCCACCGATGCAAATCAGTGCCAGTGGCAAAGTCGTCTGCGCCAGATACCCGCCGGAGGTTTCCAGCCAGTTGGGCAGGCCTATCCGGAAATAGGCGAACGGCGCCGCGGAAAACACGCTGATGATCAGCGGGTTGCTGAACACGCTTTTGCAGACGCTCCATGGATCAGACTTGATGACCGGACTGTAGACCGCCAGCACAATGGTCGAGAGGGTGTTGTAGAACACAATCACCAGCCCCGCGAGAATCGCCCCGAGAGAAATCCCGTAGCTGCCATACATACTCGCTGCCAAGGCCAGACCAATAACGCCGTTGTTGCCACGAAACGCGCCCTGGGCGTAGATCCCACGGTCTTCCTGCGGGCAGCGCCAGATCGCCCAACCCCAGGCAATGGCAAAACCGACCAACGTGGCGATGGCGAAATAGATCAGCAATGATGGCTGCAACGCCGAATGCAGATCGGCATGCAGGATGCCGAGAAACAACAACGCCGGCATGGTGACGTTGAACACCAGTGCCGACGCGGTGTGGATAAAGTTGTCGTCGATCCAGCCGATGCGTTTGAGCAACACACCCAAAAACAACATGGCAAACACTGGCGCGGTGATATTCAGTGTTTCGAGAAAGATTGCCAGCATGCCTGGTGAACCTTGTGCCTGTCATTAGGGGGCTAATGATAAGCCAGCAGCGACAGATAAGCCGCATCGCAATCCAGGATCGTTCCCACGCGCGAGCGTGGGAATAATCATAAGGTCAGGTAATCGGCGCCGGATTGAACAGCGTGATGTCGTTGTGCAATTTGTGCTTCTCGGCCCAGGTCTGTTTCTTGCCGCTGGCGACGTCGAGGTAGAAGTGGAACAGCTCCCAACCCAGTTCTTCGATGCTGGCGCGGCCGGTGGCAATGCGCCCGGCATCGATGTCGATCAGGTCCGGCCAGCGCTGGGCCAGTTCGGTACGGGTCGAGACCTTCACCACCGGTGCCATAGCCAGGCCATAAGGCGTACCTCGCCCGGTGGTGAACACATGCAGGTTCATCCCGGCCGCCAGTTGCAGGGTGCCACAGACAAAATCACTCGCCGGCGTCGCGCAGAAGATCAGGCCTTTACGCTTGAAGCGTTCGCCCGGACCAAGCACGCCGTTAATCGCGCTGCTGCCGGATTTGACGATGGAGCCCAACGACTTCTCGACGATATTCGACAACCCGCCCTTCTTGTTGCCCGGCGTGGTATTGGCGCTGCGATCCGCTTCACCCTTGGCCAGGTAACGGTCGTACCAGTCCATCTCGCGCACCAACTCCTGCGCCACCTCCTCGGTTTCGGCGCGCGAGGTCAGCAAGTAGATGGCATCGCGCACTTCGGTCACTTCGGAAAACATCACCGTCGCACCCGCTCTTAACAGCAAGTCCGAAGCATAACCGAGCGCCGGGTTGGCGGTGATCCCGGAAAACGCATCACTGCCGCCGCACTGCATGCCGAGAATCAATTCGGACGCCGGCACGGTTTCGCGACGGCGCTGGTCGAGTTTCTTCAAACGGGTTTCGGCCAGCGCCATGATCTGTTCGATCATCTCGGTGAAACCGTGGCTGGAGTCCTGCAAGCGATACAACCACGGCTCACTGAGGTCCACCGAGCTGTCGTTCTCATGCATCACCTGGCCGGCCTGCAACTTCTCGCAACCCAGACTGATGACCAGCGCTTCGCCGCCCAGATTCGGGTTGCGCGCCAGATTGCGCACGGTGCGGATCGGGATGTAGGCATCGGTGGCGGTAATCGCCACACCGCAGCCGTAGCTGTGGGTCAGCGCCACCACATCATCGACATGCGGGTACTTGGGCAGCAGCTCATCGCGTATACGCTTGACCGCATGATTCAGCACACCGGTCACACACTGCACGGTGGTGGTGATACCCAGAATATTGCGCGTGCCAACAGTGCCGTCGGCATTGCGATACCCCTCGAACGTGAAGCCTTGCAGTGGTGCTTGTGCGGCCGGTACCTCGGTGGACAGCGGCAAACTGTCCAGCGGCGGCGCGGTGGGCATGCGCAGTTGATCTTCCTTGACCCAGCTGCCACGCGGGATCGGCTGCAAGGCGTAACCGATGGTCTGACCGTAACGAATCACCTGGCCGCCTTCGGGAATATCTTCCAGCGTCACCTTGTGGCTTTGCGGGACGAAATCCACAGTCACCAGGCCGTCCGGGAACTCGGTACCGGCCTGCACACCCTGGTCGTTGACCACGATCACTACATTATCCAGCTCGTGCAGACGGATGTAGCGCGGCGAGTCGGAATGTTCAATCAACTGCATGACGCCGCTCCTCAGGAATGAGCTTGAGAAAATTTATTAAGTTCCGGGCCGGCACTCGGCGGCTCCTTGAGCACCACGCGTTTGATCGGGCCGACGATCACCAGATAACTGAAGACCGCCACCAGCGCATTGCAACCGACAAACACCAGCGCCCATTTGAATGAACCGGTAGAGCTGATGATGTAGCCGATCACGATCGGCGTGGTAATCGAAGCGATGTTGCCGAACATGTTGAACAGGCCACCACTGAGGCCGGCGATCTGTTTCGGCGAGGTATCGGACACCACCGCCCAACCGAGCGCGCCAACACCTTTACCGAAGAACGCCAGGGCCATGAAACCCACCACCATCCACTCGATATCGACGTAGTTGCAGGCCACGATGCTGGTGGATAACAGCAAACCGCCAATAATCGGTGCCTTGCGGGCGAAGGTCAGGGAATGACCTTTGCGCAGTAGGTAGTCGGAAATAATCCCGCCCAATACGCCACCGATAAAACCGCAGATGGCCGGCAAAGAAGCGATGAAACCCGCCTTCAAAATGGTCATGCCGCGCTCCTGAACCAGGTACACCGGGAACCAGGTCAGGAAGAAGTAGGTGATACCGTTGATGCAGTATTGGCCCAGGTACACGCCGAGCATCATCCGGTTGCTCAGCAACTGACGCACGTAGTCCCATTTTGGACCGTCGGTGCGCTTGCCCTTGCCTTTGTCCTGATCCATGTCGACCAGGCCGCCGTTATCGGCGATGTGTTTGAACTCGGCGTCGTTGATCATTGGATGCTGGCGCGGGCTGTGGATAATTTTCAGCCAGACCAGCGAGAACACAATGCCGATTGCGCCCATTACCACGAACACATGCTGCCAGCCGAAGCGGTAGACGATCCAGCCCATCAGCGGGGCGAAGATCACCGTGGCAAAGTATTGCGCCGAGTTGAAGATTGCCGACGCCGTTCCGCGCTCTGCAGTCGGAAACCAGGCCGCAACGATGCGCGCATTACCGGGGAAGGATGGCGCTTCGGCCAGGCCCACCAGAAAGCGCAGCATGAACAATGCGACGATGGCGGTGGATACACCGATCTCACCCACATAGCCTTGCAGCACGGTGAACAGCGACCAGGTGAAAATGCTCAGGGCATAGACTTTTTTCGAACCGAAACGGTCGAGCAGCCAGCCGCCGGGGATTTGCCCGGCCACGTAGGCCCAGCCAAATGCGGAGAAGATATAGCCGAGGGTGACGGCGTCGATGCCAAGGTCTTTTTGCAGACTGGAGCCTGCGATGGCGATGGTTGCGCGGTCGGCGTAGTTGATTGTGGTCACCAGAAACAGCATGAGCAAAATCAAATAGCGGACATGCGTCGGCTTGGTCGCTTGCATGTAGATGTACTCCCACTAATTATTTTTTTTGCGGGTAATGATTTTTGATTTCTGTAGGAGCGAGCTTGCTCGCGATGGTCGTTAACGATAACGCGGGGCATCAGGAATACCGCGGTAATTTCGAGTGCATCGCGAGCAATCGAGCGTCGACCGGCTGCTCCTACAGGGTGGTGCGTGTTACGAACCGACGTAGCTGGTTTTTACAACGGTGTAGAACTCCTGCGCGTAGCGACCTTGCTCGCGAGAACCATAGGATGAACCTTTTCGACCACCAAACGGCACATGGTAATCAACGCCGGCGGTCGGCAAATTGACCATCACCATCCCGGCCTGGGAGTGGCGCTTGAAGTGGTTGGCATACTTCAGCGAGGTGGTGGCGATGCCCGCCGACAGACCGAATTCGGTGTCGTTGGCCATGGCCAGCGCTGCCTCGTAATCCGCTACACGAACGATATTGGCCACCGGTCCGAAGATCTCTTCACGGCTGATGCGCATCTGGGCCGAGCTGTCGGCAAACAGCGTCGGTGCGAGGAAGTAGCCTTCGGTATCGCAGGTCACCAGGCCACCGCCACTGACCAGTCGCGCACCTTCGGACTGGCCGATGTCGATGTACTTCAGATCCTGTTCAAGCTGCGCTTGAGAGACCACCGGACCGATATCGGTTCCGGACTTCAACGCATGGCCGACCTTGATCGAGCGCATACGCTCGGCCATGGCTTCGACGAATGTATCGTGAATCCCTGCGGTGACGATAAAACGGCTCGAGGCGGTGCAACGCTGCCCGGTGGAGTAGAACGCGCTCTGTACCGCCAGCTCGACCGCTTGCTTGAGGTCGGCATCGTCGAGAATGATCTGCGGGTTCTTGCCGCCCATTTCCAGTTGCACTTTAGCCTGGCGCGATACACAGCTGACCGCGATCTGCCGACCCACGCCGACCGAGCCAGTGAAGCTGATGCCGTCGACTTTCGGGCTGTTGACCATAGCGTCACCGATCACTCGGCCGCTGCCCATCACCAGGTTGAACACGCCAGCGGGGAAGCCTGCGCGGGAGATGATTTCCGCCAACGCCCAAGCGCAACCCGGCACCAGGTCGGCCGGTTTGAGCACCACGCAATTACCGTAGGCCAACGCCGGGGCGATCTTCCAGGCTGGAATGGCAATCGGGAAGTTCCACGGCGTGATCAGACCGACCACACCCAGGGCTTCGCGGGTGACTTCAACGTTGACGCCCGGACGCACCGACGGCAGGTAATCGCCCGACAAGCGCAGGCATTCACCGGCGAAGAACTTGAAGATGTTGCCGGCGCGGGACACTTCGCCAATAGCCTCGGGCAACGTTTTGCCCTCTTCCCGAGCGAGCAGCGTGCCGAGTTCTTCGCGACGGGCGAGGATCTCGCTGCCGACTTTATCCAGCGCATCACTGCGCGCCTGAATACCGGACGTCGACCAGGCCGGGAACGCGGCACGGGCAGCGTCGATGGCGGCGTGTACCTGAGCCAGGTCGGCCTTGGCGTATTCGCCAATGACATCGGACAACTCGGATGGATTGATATTGGTCGAGTAGTCGGTACCAGCGACCCATTGGCCGCCGATGTAGTTATCGAATCGTTTTGTATCTGACACGAGCAATCTCCTTGCACGATGGCCGCTGATTGCTCGGCGGCCCAGGAAAATTCTTACTGCGGACCTTGCTTGTCGATCAGCGCAGCCAGTGCTTCGTATTCTTCTGGCAGCAGATCAGTCAGCGGAGTGCGCACAGGGCCTGCGTCGTAGCCGGCAATTTTTGCTCCGGCCTTGACGATGCTCACCGCGTACCCGGCCTTGCGGTTGCGGATATCCAGGTACGGCAGGAAGAAGTCATCGATGATTTTGCCGACGGTGGCGTGATCTTCACGGGCGATGGCGTGATAGAAATCCATCGCGGTTTTCGGAATGAAGTTGAACACCGCCGAGGAGTAAACCGGTACGCCCAACGCCTTGTAAGCCGCGGCGTAGACCTCTGCGGTCGGCAAGCCACCAAGGTAGCTGAAGCGATCGCCGAGGCGACGACGGATCGACACCATCAACTCGATATCACCCACGCCATCCTTGTAGCCAATCAGATTCGGGCAGCGCTCAGCCAGGCGTTCCAGCAATGGCGCGGTCAGACGGCAGACGTTGCGGTTATAGACAATCACGCCGATTTTTACCGATTTGCACACCGCCTCAACGTGGGCGGCGACGCCGTCCTGGCTGGCTTCAGTCAGGTAATGCGGCAACAGCAACAAACCTTTGGCGCCCAGGCGCTCGGCTTCTTGAGCGTATTCGATGGCCTGGCGGGTAGAGCCGCCGACACCGGCAAGGATCGGCACACTGGCGGCGCAGGTGTCGACGGCCGTCTTGATGACTTGCGAATACTCGCTGGCCGCCAGGGAGAAGAACTCACCGGTGCCACCCGCCGCGAACAAGGCCGAGGCGCCATACGGGGCCAGCCACTCGAGACGCTTGATGTAGCCAGCGCGATGGAAGTCGCCCTGGGCATTGAAATCGGTCACCGGAAAAGACAGCAGACCGGAAGAGAGGATGGACTTCAGTTCTTGTGGATTCATTATTCGAACACCCTGGGAAGCACGTTGTGATGAAGAGGTACGTCAGCCTTGGCCGATGTCGTACGTCATCGTACAACTTAAATTATAATCGTCAACTGCAATTCATCTGATTGGCTCGATGATCTTCCCGTAGCAGTTGCCAAAGGCTACGTCCGGCCGCGAAGCGGTCGTAATCACTGATGACTATTAACCTGACCCTCGAACTGGCCTCAGGCCAATCCCTCAAAGGCGCACCGCTGGAACTGCTTTCCAATGGCGCGCCGATTGCCAGGGCGAGCGTGGATGAACAAGGGAATGTGGCGTTCAATGCCAAGCCCGTTGGAGGACAACTGGCGGTGAGAGTGGATCGTTCGATTCTCAAGAGCGGCTGAATCCGCTCGATGACCGCCTGTCGCTACTATCATTTCTGATAGTAGCGACAGGGTTCGCGCCGGCATAGATTCCAGCTTGACCTGGTCGCGGCCAAGTCAAGTCGGACGACTGAGAACCTCAGATGTCTTCAATTATTGAAAGAAGGAAATTTCATCATGACAGTGAAACAAAAAACTTATGTAGCACCTACTTTGTTAAACCGCTCCGGGCAGCCGCTGAACGGTGTGATCTCTATCCAAGCTAACTCTGCCGGCATTCTAGCCAGAATCGATACTCAAAACTTCCCTGTGGGTAAGGAGGTCTTGGTGAAATGGACTGCGGGGCCAAATTCCAACTGGAGTGATAAAGTATCCGGCACTGGAGCAGTGCTTGATGTCCTCATTGATCGCGGTGTCTATGCCACTCAGGAGGGCAAAAGGGGGCGCGTTACCTACACCGTAGACGGAATTGAATCTGACCCGGTTTCTGCAAACGTAGTTGCGTAAAGCCTCATACGATCACCAACCTACCCCCGCTGCGCCTCTGCCTCTTCATGGGCGTGGCGCAGACGTTCGCGGCTATTGGTCAGGTGCAAACGCATGGCCGCACGGGCTGCGTCCGAGTCCTGGCGAGCAATCGCTTCATAAATTTCTTCGTGTTCACGACTCAAACGGCTCATGTAGTGCTGCTGGTCATCATGGGCCAGACGCGCGGAGTTGAGCCGGGTGCGAGGAATGATGCTGGTGCCCAGGTGGGTCATGATGTCAGTGAAGTAACGGTTGCCGGTGGCCAGTGCGATCTGCAGATGAAACTGGAAATCCGACGCTACCGCATCACCGGCACGGGCGGCACTTTCGTTCAGCGCATCCAGTGCTGCGCGCATCGCCGCTAACTGCTCGGCGCTACGACGTTGCGCCGCGAGGCCGGCAGACTCCACTTCCAGACTGATACGCAGCTCAAGAATCGCCAACACATCACGCAAGGTCACCACGGTCGCCGGATCGATACGAAAACCGCTCGGGCTCGGTGTGTCCAGCACAAAGGTGCCGATACCGTGGCGAGTCTCGACCTGCCCTGCGGCCTGCAAGCGCGAAATCGCTTCGCGCACCACGGTGCGGCTGACGCCATGAGCCTCCATGATCGCCGACTCGGTGGGCAGCTTGTCACCGCGCTGCAGCTGACCGTCGCGGATCTGCTCGGACAACACCGTCACCAACTCTTGCGCAAGGCTGCGACGTTTGCGCGGAAGGCGTGGCACCTCGATCTGGTTTTCCATGGTGAACATCTTTCTCGGCAAACGGCTGAACCCGTATCATAGCTCAACCGGGTTGTACGATCACTGTTGACTACGCCGTCACCGCTTGCTCGACCAAGTGACCACCCTCGATGCGCACATGCCGTGGGTGGAAACGCTTGAGACTGCTGCGATGCCCGACGCTGACGATACTCAAGCCCGGCAACTGATGAATCAAGGCTTGATAAAGCGCCGCTTCGTCTTCTTCGTCCATCGCCGAGGTGGCTTCATCCATGTACAGCCAATGCGGGGCATAGAGCAGCGCGCGGGCAAAGGCCAAGCGTTGCTGTTCGCCCGGCGACAACATGCGCTGCCAGTGATTGCTCTCATCCAGACGCGGGATCAGATGCGGTAAACGGCAGGTTTCCAGCACTTGCACATAACGCTCGTGAGGATAAACGTCACCCGGCTGTGGATAACTCAGGGCGTCGCGCAGGCTTCCAATCGGCAAATAAGGCTTTTGCGGCAGGAATAGATAGCGCTGGGCCGGCAAGCGGATATTGCCGTGGCCGCTGGGCCAGAGGTGCCCCATGGCCCGCAGCAAGGTACTTTTGCCGCTACCGGAACGGCCGCTGAGCATCAGTCGCTCGCCCGCCGCAACACTCATGTTGGCGCCGGCCAGCAAATGACGGCCGTCGGCCAGGTCCAGCCCCAGGTTGTGCACTTTCAGCTCATCGCCCTGACTCTGCACATCTATTGCCGGCGGCCGCTCTTCGTTTTCGCTCATGGCCTGGTGAAAGCTCAGCAACCGGTCACAGGTGGCGCGCCACGCTGCGAGCTCGGAGTACGCGGTAATGAACCAGCTGAAGTTCTCCTGAACGTTGCCGAACGCCGAGTTGATTTGCATCAGCTCGCCGAGCTCGATCTTGCCGGTAAAGTAACGCGGTGCCGCGACAATGAACGGGAAGATAATAGCAATCTGACCATAACCGGCTGTGAAGAATGTCAGGCGTTTTGACACCCTCATGATCTCCCAGAAATTCTGCCAGACCATGCCAAAACGGGTACTCAGCCGTTTGTTCTCGTTGGGTTCACCGTTATACAGCGCAATGCTCTCGGCATTTTCACGGACCCGGACCAGGGAAAAACGCAGGTCAGCTTCAAAGCGTTGTTGTTGGTTGTTCAAGCTGATCAGGCGCCGGCCGATCAAATGAGTCAGCCAACTGCCGACTACCGCATACACCAGCGCGCACCAGAACATGTAACCGGGAATGGTGTAGCCGAAGACTTCGATACTACCCGACACGCCCCAGAGAATGATCGAGAACGAGACCAGACTGACCACGGTGCGGATCAACCCCAACCCAAGGCTCAAGGTGTTGGAGGTGAAGCTGTTGAGGTCTTCGGAAATCCGTTGGTCCGGGTTATCGGTATAACCGCCCTGCTCCAACTGGTAGTAGTTCTTGCTTCCAAGCCAGCGGGCAAAATGATGCTCGGTCAGCCAGGCCCGCCAGCGGATGGTCAGCATCTGCGTCAGGTACAACCGATACACCGCCCCGAGGATCGCCACTGCGGCGATCCCGCAGAAATACAGAATCAACTGCCAGAACGCCGCATCGTCCTTCTTTTGCAGCGCGTTATAGAAGTCTTTGTACCAACTGTTGATCCACACCGAGATCGCCACGCTGAACAATGACAGCGCGATCACGGCTATTAACAGCGTCCATGCCTTACCCTTCTCCTCACTGCGCCAGTACGGCGTAGTCATGCGCCAGACCCGCCGCAGGAATTGCCCACTCACAGCGTCGTTGACCGCAGAATATTCAGCGTTCTGATTCATTGTTCAGGCTCTATAGGGAAAAGAACACGCGTCGAGCCGATCATAGATGATCAGCCCGGGTTATCGCGAGTCTGGAGATATTCGTTCAGCGCCCGTTCAGCGGCGAACGGGACGTTTCTGCAGTTTGCGCTGCAGGGTACGACGGTGCATGCCCAGGGCGCGGGCAGTGGCGGAGATGTTGCCTTCGTGCTCGGTCAGCACGCGCTGGATGTGCTCCCATTGCAGACGGTCCACCGACATCGGGTTTTCCGGCACCAGGGTGTCGAGGTCGGCATGCTCGGAAAGCAGAGCTGCCAGCACGTCATCGGCATCCGCCGGTTTGCACAGATAATTGCAGGCGCCGCGCTTGATGGCCTCGACCGCCGTAGCGATGCTCGAATAGCCCGTCAGGATCAACACGCGCATTTCCGGGTCGAGCTCGAGCAGCTTGGGCAGCAGCACCAATCCCGAGTCGCCGTCCATTTTCAGATCCAGTGCGGCGTAGTCCGGAATGTCCTGCTGGGCGATGGTCAGCCCCTCTTCGGCAGAACCTGCGGTGCTCACGCGAAAACCGCGGCGGTTCATGGCGCGCGCCATGACGCGGGTGAAGGTAGCGTCATCGTCTACCAGCAATAAATGCGGCAGTTCTTCGCCTTCGACTTGGATCTCGTCACTCATGTTCGTCTCCTCGGGCAACACGGGGCAGGCGCAGCTCGGTGAGCGTACCGCCTTCCTCATGACTATAGAGTTTCACTGAGCCGCCGGCGCGTGTCACGCTGGCCTTGCTCAAAAACAGGCCCAGGCCGAAACCTTTGCCCTTGGTGGTAAAAAATGGCTTGCCGATTTGCTCGGCAATCGCCAGCGGCACACCGGCGCCGTGGTCGCGAATACTGATGGTGAGGTTTTCGGCGTCCCAATCCAGATGCACTTCCAGGCCTTCGGGGCAGGCATCGGCGGCATTGTTCAGCAGATTGAGCAACGCCTGGGTCAGGTCCGGCGGCGGCGCCAATCGCGGCACCGGGCCCTGGCCCAGACGCTGGAGGCGGTAACTGGCCTCCGGACGCATCAGGTGCCAGCGGTTCAGCGCTTCGTCGAGCCAGTCGGTGACGTCTTGCATGTCCACCGCCAAACGGCGATTGGCTTCAGCGGCGCGGACCAATTGCTGCAAGGTCTCTTTGCACAGTTTTACCTGGTCCTGGAGCACGCTCAAATCATCCTGCAGCAACGGGTCGTGGTGGTCCTGACGCATTTCCTTGAGCAGCACGCTCATGGTCGCCAGCGGCGTGCCCAATTCATGGGCGGCACCGGCGGCTTGCGTGGCCACGGCCAGCAGTTGTTGATCGCGCAGGCCTTCTTCGCGGCGGATCGCCCGCAACTCTTCCTGACGACGCAGTTCCTCGGCCATCCTCGCCGCGAAGAACGTAATCACCGCCGCTGCCAGGGCAAAGCTCAACCACATGCCGTAGATCTGCATCTTCTCCCGGGCGATCGGGAAGGTATCCAGCGGGTAGAACTGCGCCAGCAGCAAGGTGTACATCGCCAAGGCGATGCCGGAGAGAACCACCGAATAACGCCAAGGCAAGGTCACTGCGGCGATGGTCAGCGGCACCAGGTAATAGGAAACGAAAGGGTTGGTCGAGCCGCCAGAGAAGTACAGCAAGGCACTGTGGATAAACAGGTCGCAGGCCAGTTGAAGGGCGTATTCCAGCTCAGTCACCGGCCACGATGTGCGCAGGCGAATGGCGGTGAAAGCGCACAGCACCATGGAAAAACCGAGGGTCACCGCCAATTGCAGCCAGGGCAACGGCAGCAAATCGAACCAGTAGGCGAGCCCCACCGAACCGGCTTGGGCGGCCAGTACCAGCGTGCGGATAAAAGTCAGACGCCAAAGGTTCTGGCGAGTGGCGGAAAGCAATTGAACGGGGGCGAGCATGAGCTCTCCTGATGAGCGCTCCAGGCGGATCGCGATGAGTATAACCAAGCCGCGCCTCCCACAGGCAAACTGCGGCAAACGGCCACAGTCCAGTCGGGATCTTCGGCGGCTGTCAGGGCGCCTCGCAGGCAAGCCTCGCTCCTGCAGGGACCGCGCAATATGTAGGAGCGAGGCTTGCCTGCGATCGACCGCGAAGCGGTCGTCATCAGCCTTAGATGTATAGAAGTTGTAACCAGGTGAACCGGAGAATAGAAGCTACAGTCTGATGGTTTCACGCAGGCTCGGACCATAGCCCCTGCGGATTGCACTCAAGGAGTTTCCATGCATACATTCAGCCGCAGCGCTGCCCTACTTGCCCTAAGCACTGGCGCCCTCGCCAGCCTGCCGGCCCTGGCCGCCGATGAGCTTCATTACAACCAGATTTCCCTGCGCGCCGAAGTCAGCCAGGAAGTCGCCCGCGACCTGATGATCGTGACCCTCTACAGCGAACAGCAGAATACCGACCCGGCCAAACTCGCCGCCGACATCAGCACCACCATCAACAAGGCGCTGGGCCAGGCTCGTCAGGTCAAGGACATCACCTTGCGTCAGGGCAGCCGCAACAGTTACCCGATCTACGACAGCAAAGGCCAGAAAATCACCGGCTGGCGCGAACGTGCCGAACTGCGCCTGGAAAGCCCGGACTTCGCCGCGCTGTCCAGGCTGACCGGCGAACTGCTGACGGACCTGAAAATGGGCGGCATGGATTTCGCCATCGCCAACCCGACCCGCAAGGCCAGCGAAGACGCCTTGCTCAAAGAAGCCGTCGGCGCCTTCCAGGCCCGCGCACAACTGGCCACCGAGGCACTGGGCGGCAAGGGTTACAAAATCGTCAACCTGAACCTCAACAGCAACGGTTACCCGCGCCCCTACATGCGCGCACCGATGATGATGAAAGCCGCCAGCATGGATTCAGCGCCGGTGACCCCGGAAGTCGAACCCGGCACCAGCCAGGTCAGCATGACGGCCGATGGTTCGATTGAAGTGTTGATGCCTTAATCGTTCCCACGCTCTGCGTGGGAATGCCTCACTGGACGCTCTGCGTCTGCTCTTGTGACGCGGAGCGTCACGGGCTGCATTCCCACGCAGAGCGTGGGAACGATCATCCCTCTCGCTACGGATTGACCCGGTAGGCCTGATCCAGCGCCTTATCCACCAACAGCTTGCTCAACTCGATCATCTGATAAATCCCCAACACCACACTGCGTCGCGAGTCTTCGAGATCGAAGGCCAGGTCGCAGGCGATGGCATTGGCGCTTGCGAGAGTCTCGGAGGCACTGGCCAGCAGCAATTCGGTGTCGAGGTCGGGGGCTACGGTGAAGATATTGACCGACCGCGTGCCAGGGGATTTATCAAGTGATGGCGCCAGGTAATGATCAAGGGCCCTATCCGCAGCGGCACGGTCCTTGAGCAGGTCTTCGGCGCTCAGAGCATCCGGGATTGGCGTGGTTATATTGAAGGGTGGGTCTGGGACGATCTTGTCCATGCATATGCTCCTACTGAAATGGGAGCCATCACTTGCCGGTCTCACTCGACAAAGAGGTGGCAGCTATGTACGGGGTGAGAATACCGGACAGTAGGACTCCGGCCAGACCGAAGTCTGCCCGCACACAGCCGCCATAACGCATTTTGCAGACGAAAAAAAACGCCGACAACGATTATGGTGGTGCTGGCGCTTTGCGCCTACTGATTCCTGGGTTCTCACGCCCTATCGCTGATTCGCAGCGACGACCAAAGGTTAGGCAAGCTCCAACTCCCACGCAACCGCCAGAGTTCGTCGGAAAATTCTCCCCCGCAGACTCGGCCGACAGCGCTTTCTGTAGGAGAAACGCACCCCCCAAAAAAACAGGCCGGCCGGTAGGCCGCCTCGCCTTGTTTTTGATCTGCCCGCCCCTTCGGAAGGCCGAGTGGAGGTGCTCATCAGGGGGGTGGCGCGTAGCGCCGTCAGCGAAGCTGATTCCGCCGCAATGCGGCGCCCCCTGATGAGCGCCGGAGCGAGGGAACGCCGAGCCTTGGCGAGGTGCCGTACGCTCGGGGCAAGCCCTTTTGGGTCCTTTTGGGGCGTTTGCCAAAAGGGCCTCGCCGTAAGGGCGAAACCCTAAGTGGCCGTTACCGCAGAAATGGATATGTACACCGGCAAGAGATTGGTCGGCTGTCAGGCCGCCATCGCGAGCAATCGAGCGTCGACCGGCTGCTCCTACAAGGGATCTGTGTACACCAGCAAGAGCCAGGCCGCCTTCGCAGACAAGCGATCGATTCACGCCTACCGACAATTTGACTCCACACACCCCAACAGCGCTACTCTCGACGACCACCGTACTCATCAAAACCGCTCTAAACGGCCATCCCAGGGGACTCCATGGAAAGAATCACCTTCAAACCGCTACTGCTCGCTGCCAGCCTCCTCGCCTGCGCGCCACTGGCTCAGGCCGCGACCACACTGGTGTACTGCTCCGAGGCCAGTCCCGCCGGCTTCGATCCCAGCCAGTACACCAGCGGCACCGATTTCGACGCCTCCGCCGAAACCGTCTTCAACCGCCTCACGCAGTTCAAACGCGGCGGCACCGAAGTTGAACCTGGACTGGCGACAAGTTGGGATGTATCCAGGGACGGTCTGACCTACACCTTTCATCTTCGTGAAGGGGTGAAATTTCACACCACCGACTACTTCAAGCCGACGCGCGATTTCAACGCCGACGATGTGCTGTTCACCTTCCAGCGCTTGCTCGACGCCGACAGCCCGTTTCGCAAGGCTTACCCGTCCGAGTCGCCCTACTTCACCGACATGGGCCTGAACACCACGATCAAGAGCATCAATAAAGTCGATGAACACACCGCCAGTTTCAGCCTGAACAACGTCGACGCAGCCTTCGTGCAGAACCTGGCGATGAGCTTCGCTTCGATCCAGTCCGCCGAATACGCCGCGCAGTTGCTTAAAGAAGGCAAAGCCGCAGACATCAATCAGAAACCGGTCGGCACCGGGCCGTTTGTGTTCAAGCGCTATCAGAAGGATTCGCAGATCCGCTACGGCGCAAACACCGCGTATTGGAAACCCGAGGATGTGAAGCTCGACAATCTGATTTTCTCGATCACCCCGGACGCCTCGGTGCGCCTGCAGAAACTCAAGGCTGGCGAATGCCAGGTCAGCGGCTATCCGCGTCCGGCCGACATCGAAATCATGGAGCAGGACCCAAACCTGCGAGTGCTCAAACAAGCCGGTTTCAACCTGGGCTTCCTGGCATACAACGTGACCCACAAGCCGCTGGACCAGCTCAAGGTTCGCCAGGCCCTGGACATGGCCATCGATAAGCCGGCGATCATCAAAGCCGTCTACCAAAGTGCCGGGCAGCTGGCGCAAAACGCTCTGCCGCCTGCGCAATGGTCTTATGACCCGAACATCAAGGACGCGCCCCACGACCCGGTCAAGGCCCGTGCGCTACTGAAAGAAGCAGGCATTGCCCCCGGCACCACCATCGATTTATGGGCGATGACGGTGCAGCGCGCCTCCAATCCCAACGCGCGGATGTCAGCACAGATGATCCAGCAGGACTGGGCCAAGGTCGGGATCAAGGCCAACATCGTCAGTTTTGAGTGGGGTGAGTACATCAAGCGCGCCAAGAGCGGCGAACACGACACCATGATTTATGGCTGGACGGGAGACAACGGCGACCCGGATAACTGGCTCGGTGTGCTCTACAGTTGCGCCGCGGTCAAAGGCAGCAACTACGCCAAATGGTGCGACCCGGCCTACGACCAGCTAGTACAAAAAGCCAAAGTCAGTACCGATCCTCAAGAACGTATAAAGCTCTATCAACAGGCCCAAAAAATTCTTAAGGAACAAGTACCTATCACACCGATTGCGAATTCGACGGTATTCCAGCCGCTGCGCAAGGAAGTGCAGGACTTCAAAATCAGCCCGTTTGGCCTGACTCCGTTCTACGGTGTGGGTATAAATAAGTAACACCATTGCCCCAACCGGGTGCGTCAGACGCCCCCGGTTGACCTCATTCGGTGCGCCCAATGCACCGAGTAAACCGCTCGCAAACGGTAAAATGCGTCAGAACTTACAACAATGCGACATTCGTGTACGTTCGTACCACTGTTTCAGACTTGTGACCGCTCAGGATCTTGCATTGGGTATGGGGCCTGCATAAGTATCCGCAGGTCGACTCACGAGGTCGTCCTCTAACTCCAAAAATGACAACAAATCATGAGGCCACCATGCTTAAACACGCGGTCATTCCGTTTTTAGTCGGCGCAAGCTTGTTAGCTAGCGCACCTTTCGCCCAAGCTGCGACTAACCTGGTGTTCTGCTCCGAAGGGAGCCCGGCCGGTTTCGATCCTGGTCAGTACACCACCGGAACCGACTTCGACGCCTCAGCAGAAACCATGTTCAACCGTTTGAGCCAGTTCGAACGTGGCGGCACCGCCGTTGTTCCTGGCCTGGCCACCAGCTGGGACATTTCCCCGGATGGCCTGACCTACACCTTCCATCTGCGCGACGGGGTGAAGTTCCACACCACACCGTATTTCAAGCCGACGCGTAACTTCAACGCCGACGACGTGCTGTTCACCTTCAATCGCATGATTAACAAGGATGACCCGTTCCGTAAGGCGTACCCGACCGAATTCCCGTACTTCACCGACATGGGGATGGACACCAACATCACCAAGATCGATAAAGTCGACGATCACACCGTCAAGTTCACCCTCAAAGAAGTTGATGCCGCGTTCATCCAGAACATGGCCATGAGCTTCGCTTCGGTCCAGTCCGCCGAGTACGCTGCCCAGTTGCTCAAGGAAGGCAAAGCCGCCGATATCAACCAGAAGCCGGTCGGAACTGGTCCGTTCGTGTTCAAGAGCTACCAGAAAGACTCCAACATCCGTTACACCGGGAACAAGGACTACTGGAAGCCTGACGACGTCAAGATCGACAACCTGATCTTCGCCATCACCACCGACCCGTCGGTGCGTATTCAGAAGCTGAAAAAGAACGAGTGCCAGATCACTCTGTTCCCACGCCCGGCCGACCTGAAGGCGCTGAAAGAAGACAAGACTCTGAAGGTGCCTGACCAGGCTGGTTTCAACCTGGGTTATATCGCCTACAACGTGATGGACAAGATCAAGGGCAGCGATCAGCCGAACCCGATGGCTCAACTGAAAGTGCGTCAGGCACTGGACATGGCCGTCAACAAACAGCAAATCATCGACTCGGTTTACCAGGGTGCGGGTCAACTGGCGGTCAACGCCATGCCGCCAACCCAGTGGTCTTACGACACCACCATCAAGGATGTGCCGTACAACCCTGAGAAAGCCAAAGAGCTGCTCAAGGAAGCCGGCATCAAGGAAGGCACCGAGATCAACCTGTGGGCGATGCCGGTGCAGCGTCCTTACAACCCGAACGCCAAACTGATGGCTGAAATGCTGCAGTCCGACTGGGCCAAGATCGGTATCAAGGCCAAGATCGTGACCTATGAGTGGGGCGAGTACATCAAGCGCTCCAAAGGCGGCGAAAACGGCGCGATGCTGATTGGCTGGAGCGGCGACAACGGTGACCCGGACAACTGGCTGAATGTGCTGTTCGGCTGCGATTCGCTGCAGGGCAATAACTTCTCCAAGTGGTGTGACAAGAAGTTTGACGGCATCGTGAAAGAAGCCAAGCGCACCACCGATCAGGCCAAGCGCACCGAACTGTACAAACAGGCGCAACACGTCCTCAAAGACGCCGTTCCAATGACACCTATCGCTCACTCGACGGTGTTCCAACCCATGCGCAACAACGTGCAGGACTTCAAGATCAGCCCGTTTGGCTTGAACTCCTTCTACGGCGTCAGCGTCAGCAAATAAGGTCTGGCAACGGCGGCGTCCCTGACGTCGCCGTTGCTTTACCTGCCAGGACCGCAGAATCCGCTTACATCCGAAACCGCTGCGTACTACAGCAGCGGCTGTAGGGCGTATTGCCTTTTCCTACGCGTCTTTCAGGCCTTACGCATTTACCGCCTCGCCTGCGACTCATACCGTCGAGGCACGGCAGTTATACGATTTTGGCCGGCACTGCTGTACGCGATGGTTTGGGATCAGTGATACCCGCACGTCCCGGGACGGGGCGATTGCTCGCTGATCAAGACACTAACAAGAGAAGGAGCGTCATGCGCCACACCTTGGTTACATCCGCATTGCCGGGCACAGGCTTGCTGGCCGGCACATCGATCAGTCAGGCCTCCAGCAATAGCCTGGTGTTCTGCACGGAAGGTAGCCCGGCTGTCGGCATCACTTCGTAAATAACTGACCGAATCCCGGAGCGCGAATTTCGCTCTCCAGCAATCGTGTTGCCTGAAATCGGCCAACTGGCCTCTAGCAAACGTTTGCAATGCCTTGATTGAATTAAAAACCAATAGCCGGACGAGCAAAAACCGGCATCAAAAAAAGAAAGAACGGAGCTTCACCCATGAGATTGAGCAGCACCGCGTTATTAGCCTTGGCCATCAGCAGCATTACGGCCACCGCCTACGCAGAAAGCGTGAGCCAGGACTTCGTTCCAACCCAGCTCAACAGCACCAGCGCACAGGCCGATACCAAAGGTTTTATCGAAGGGCAAAGCCTGTCGGGGACTACCCGTAACTGGTATGCAAACGAGTTGAAGCGTCGTGATGACCGCTTCAAATATCAAAAAGACGGCGCGCTCACCACGACTCCACGTCGTATCAACTGGGTTCAAGGCACAATCCTCAATTACACCTCGGGCTTTACCCAAGGCACTGTAGGTTTCAGTACTGAAGTCGCGGCGTACAACGCGATTGCTCTGGATCGCAGCCGTCACGACGTCGCGGCTGGTAACGGTGGCGCCAGTGGGAGCAACCGGACCCTGACTGACAGCAGCGGTGATCCGCTAGATCAATGGAGCAAACTGGGTCTGGCCAACGTCAAGGCGCGTGTATCCAACACCACCGTGACTGCCGGTCGCCAGAACTTCAGCACACCGATTGTCGATGTCATCGGCAACCGCCCTCTGCCTTCAAGTTTCGAAGGTGTGAGCATCCACAGCGAAGAGTTCAATAACCTGTCGTTCGATGCCGGTACCTTCGATCGCGTGTCGCCACGGACCGAGCAAAGCCTGTCGAAATTCCGCTCGGAATACTCCAACAACGGCGCTGAAACCGACCACGTGAACATCGTCGGCCTCAACTACCAGCCGCTGAAAAGCCTGAAGACCAGCCTGTATGCCTCCAATGTCGAAGACTTCTGGAACCAGTACTACTTCGGCGCCACTCACGAACTGGGCGATAGCTCGGTTCTGAGCCTGACCACTGGCCTGAACTACTACAAAACCGTCGACACCGGCAAAAAAGAGATGGGTGAAATCGACAACGATGCCTACTCGCTGTCGTTCGGCCTGACTCACCAGGCCCATAGCCTGACGTTCTCCTACCAGGGAATTAACGGTGACGAGTACTTCGACTACCTGCACGAAACCAACGGTATCTACCTGGCCAACTCCCTGCTTTCGGACTTCAACGGCCCGAACGAAAAGTCCTTCCAGATCGCCTACGGCCTCAACATGGCTGAATACGGCGTTCCAGGCCTGAAGTTCAACATCTACCAGGCCCGCGGCTGGGGCATCGACGGTACGCATTACACCGGCACCGCCTATGACGTGAAAAACCTGGATGGCGAGCACCACTATGAATACGGCATCGGTGCGTCCTACGCCGTACAGAGCGGCCCGCTGAAAGCCACCGCCGTTCGCGCGACCTACACCACGCACCGCGCCAGTGAGAATCAGGGCGACGGCAACATCAACGAATTCCGTCTGGTCACCACCATTCCATTCAACATTCTCTAAAGCGCCAGTTGAACGGCGGATTCATGATGAATCCCCCGTTCAAGCCAGTCTGGTTCAATTGATTGCAGAGGGCTCCTAATGAAGATGCTCCCCTTACAAGCCGCTATTGCCGCCGCGCTGTTGAGTGTCGCTGTCGGTATTTCGGCCAAACCCTTGGTGGTCTGCACCGAAGCCAGCCCGGAAGGTTTCGATATGGTCCAGTACACGACTGCAGTCACAGCCGATGCGGTAGCCGAAACCATCTTCAATCGTCTGGTGGACTTCAAACCCGGCACGACCGAAATCGCCCCTGCGCTGGCCGAAAGCTGGGACATCAGCCCGGACGGCCTGAGCTACACCTTCCACCTGCGCAAAGGTGTGAAGTTCCACACCACTGACTACTTCAAGCCGACCCGCGACATGAATGCCGACGACGTGGTCTGGAGTTTCCAGCGTCAGCTGGACCCGAAACACCCATGGCATGACAAGTCCAGCGTGGGCTTTCCGTACTTCGAAAGCATGGGTTTCAAAGAGCTGCTCAAAAGCGTCGAAAAACTCGACGACTACACCGTCAGGTTCACCCTGACCCGTCCCGAGGCACCGTTCCTGCCTGACGTGGCCATGGCGTTCTCCTCGATCTTCCCGGCCGAGTACGCCGACCAGTTGCTCAAGGCTGGCAAGACCAACGACCTCAACAGCAAACCGATCGGCACCGGCCCGTTTGTCTTCCAGCGTTACGCCAAGGATGCCCAGGTTCGCTTCAAAGCCAACCCCGATTACTTCCGTGGCGCACCACCAAGTGAAGTGCTGATCCTGGCCATCGCCGTCGACAACAATGTGCGTCAGCAGAAGCTCAAGGCCAACGAGTGCCAGATCGCCCTCTACCCAAAACCCGATGACATTCCAAACCTCAAGGCTGATCCAAACCTGAAGGTCGATGAAATCGAAGCGATGACCACCTCGTATACCGCGCTCAATACCTCCCGCAAGTACATGAGCGACGTGCGAGTACGTCAGGCGGTCGAAATCGCCTTCGACAAGCAGGCCTATGTCAACGCGCTGTTCGGCAAGGGTAACGCCCTGACCGCCGTCAACCCGTATCCGCCGACCTTGTTGGGCTACAACAGTAAACTGCAGAACCCGCCCCACGACGTGGACAAGGCCCGCGCCCTGCTCAAGGAAGCCGGCGTGCCGGAAGGCACTGTATTCACCTTGTTCACCCGTAACGGCGGCGGCCCGACCAACCCCAACCCGATGCTCGGCGCACAGATGATGCAGGCCGATCTGGCCAAGGTCGGGATCAAACTCGACATCCGCGTCATGGAATGGGGGGAAATGCTCAAGCGCGCCAAAAACGGTGAACACGATATGGTGTCCGCCGGATGGGCGGGCGATAACGGCGACCCGGATAACTTCCTGACGCCTATGCTCAGTTGTGAGGCGGCGAAAAACGGCGAAAACTACGCCCGCTGGTGCAACGAGAAGTTCCAGGCGCTGATCGACCAGGCCCGTGAGAAGACTGACCCGGCCGAACGTGCGGCGCTCTATGAGCAAGCCCAGGAGATTTTCCACCAGGACCAGCCCTGGATCAGCATGGCACACACAAGAATGTTTACTGCCATGCGCAAGAACGTCGAGGGTTATCACATTAGCCCTCTGACCACTAACAACTTCGCTACCACCCTGGTGAAGTAGATAAGAAACGTCCGTCACCGTTGATCCCAGCGGTGCCGGACACGCCTAACCGGCTGATGAGGTACACCAGAAGATGTTTAGTTTTATTGCCCGCCGCGTGGGGTTGTTGATCCCCACCTTCTTCGGCATCACCTTGCTGACTTTCGCTTTGATTCGCATGATCCCCGGCGACCCCGTGGAGGTGATGATGGGCGAACGTCGGGTCGACCCTGAGATGCATGCCCAGGCAATGGAACGCCTGGGTCTGAACAAACCGCTGTATGCCCAGTATCTGGACTACATCGGCAAACTCGCCCACGGCGACCTTGGCGAATCCCTGCGTACCCGTGAAAGCGTCTGGACCGAATTCACCTCGCTGTTCCCGGCGACCCTGGAGCTGTCCTCGGCCGCCCTGCTGTTCGCCGGTGTCCTCGGGCTGCTGGCCGGGGTGATCGCCGCCTTGAAGCGAGGATCGCTGTTCGATCATGGAGTGATGGGCATCTCCCTTGCGGGTTATTCGATGCCGATCTTCTGGTGGGGCCTGATCCTGATCATGTTCTTCTCGGTATCGCTGGGCTTGACGCCAGTCTCCGGGCGGATCGATCTGCTTTACGACATCGAGCCAAGAACCGGCTTCATGCTGATCGACACCCTGCTGGCCAATGACACCAGCGCCTTCTTCGATGCCCTGCATCACCTGATCCTGCCGGCCATCGTGCTCGGCACCATCCCGCTGGCGGTGATCGCCCGGATGACCCGCTCCTCGATGCTCGAAGTGCTGCGCGAAGACTACATCCGTACCGCCCGGGCCAAAGGCCTGTCGCCAGCGCGCGTGGTATTTGTGCACGGTCTGCGTAACGCCTTGATCCCGGTACTGACCGTTGTCGGTCTGCAAGTCGGCACCCTGCTGGCCGGCGCGGTTCTGACCGAAACCATTTTCTCCTGGCCCGGCATCGGCAAATGGCTGATTGAAGCCATTGGCGCCCGAGACTACCCGGTGGTGCAAAACGGCATCCTGCTAATCGCCTGCCTGGTGATTATGGTCAACTTCGTGGTGGACATCCTCTACGGCTTTGCCAACCCACGCATCCGTCACCAGCGCTGAGATCATACTAATGAGCACTCCAACATCCTCAATAGCAGTCGATCAAAGCCTGCTTTATCCATCACCGTACAAAGAGTTCTGGCAAGCCTTCTCGAAAAACAAAGGGGCGGTCGCCGGTCTGCTGTTCATGATCCTCGTGGTGTTTTGCGCACTGTTCGCGCCATGGGTTGCCCCACACAACCCCAGCGAACAATTCCGTGACTTCCTGCTGACCCCGCCAGCCTGGCTAGAAGGCGGCCAGCTGCAGTTCCTGCTCGGTACCGATGAGTTGGGGCGTGACCTGCTGTCACGGCTGATCACCGGCTCACGCCTGTCGCTGCTGATCGGTCTGTCATCGGTGGTCATGTCGCTGATTCCGGGCATTCTGCTGGGCCTGTTCGCCGGATTCTTCCCGCGCGTGCTCGGCCCGACCATCATGCGCCTGATGGACATCATGCTGGCCCTGCCCTCCTTGCTGCTGGCTGTGGCGATTGTTGCCATCCTCGGCCCTGGCCTGATCAACACCGTCATCGCCATTGCCGTGGTTTCGTTGCCGTCCTATGTCCGTCTGACCCGCGCTGCGGTGATGGGCGAACTAAACCGCGACTACGTGACCGCCGCGCGCCTGGCCGGTGCCGGTCTGCCGCGCCTGATGTTCATCACCGTGCTGCCTAACTGCATGGCGCCGCTGATCGTTCAGGCGACCTTGAGCTTCTCCTCGGCGATTCTCGATGCCGCAGCCCTGGGCTTCCTCGGCCTTGGCGTACAACCGCCAACCCCTGAGTGGGGCACCATGCTGGCTTCGGCTCGCGACTACATCGAACGCGCCTGGTGGGTCGTCAGCCTGCCTGGTTTGACCATTTTGCTCAGCGTGCTGGCAATCAACTTGATGGGTGACGGCCTGCGCGATGCGCTGGACCCGAAACTCAAGAACGCCGCCTGAGGAGATTCAAATGTCACTGCTAGAAATCAAGAATCTCAACGTTCGCTTTGGCGACAAAAACGCCGTACCGGTGGTCGACGGTCTCGACCTTTCCGTGGACAAGGGCGAAGTACTGGCCATCGTTGGCGAATCGGGTTCCGGCAAGTCCGTGACCATGATGGCGCTGATGGGCCTGATCGAGCACCCGGGCATCGTCACCGCTGACGCCCTCAGCTTCGACGGCCAGGACATGCTCAAGCTCAGCGCCCGCCAACGTCGGCGCATTGTCGGCAAGGACCTGGCGATGGTTTTCCAGGATCCGATGACCGCACTGAACCCGAGCTACACCGTGGGTTTCCAGATCGAAGAAGTGCTGCGTCTGCACCTGAAAATGTCCAGCAAGGCCGCCCGCAAGCGCGCCATCGAGCTGCTGGAAAAAGTCGAAATCCCGGGCGCCGCGAGCCGTATGGACGCCTATCCGCACCAACTCTCCGGCGGTATGAGCCAACGTGTGGCGATTGCCATGGCGATTGCCGGCGAACCCAAACTGCTGATCGCTGACGAACCGACCACCGCGTTGGACGTGACGATTCAGGCGCAGATCATGGATCTGCTGCTCAACCTGCAACAAGAGCACAACATGGGCCTGGTGCTGATCACTCACGACCTGGCGGTGGTTGCCGAAACCGCTCAGCGCGTGTGCGTGATGTACGCCGGCCAAGCGGTAGAAGTCGGTCAGGTGCCGCAGTTGTTCGACATCCCGGCGCACCCGTACAGCGAAGCGCTGCTCAAGGCCATTCCCGAGCACAGCCTGGGTTCCTCGCGCCTGGCCACCCTGCCGGGCATCGTTCCCGGCCGTTATGACCGTCCGCAAGGCTGCCTGCTGTCGCCGCGCTGCCCGTACGTGCAGGACAGCTGTCGTCAACAACGTCCAGGTCTGGACCCGAAAACCAACAGCCTCGCCCGCTGCTTCTACCCCTTGAATCAGGAGGTGGCGTAATGAGCGTCGTTCTCACCGCCCGCGACCTTACCCGTCACTACGAAGTTTCCCGAGGCCTGTTCAAAGGCACCGCGCTGGTTCGCGCGCTCAATGGCGTGTCGTTCGAACTGGAAGCCGGCAAGACCCTCGCTGTTGTAGGCGAGTCGGGCTGCGGTAAATCGACCCTGGCCCGCGCCCTGACGCTGATCGAAGAACCCTCCTCCGGCTCGCTGAAAATCGCAGGGCAAGAAGTGGCCGGTGCCAACAAGGCCGAACGCAAGCAGCTGCGCAAAGACGTGCAGATGGTTTTCCAGAGCCCTTACGCCTCGTTGAATCCACGGCAGAAAATCGGCGACCAGCTCGCTGAACCGCTGCTGATCAACACCAGTCTGTCCGCCGCCGAGCGTCGCGAGAAAGTCCAGGCGATGATGAAACAGGTTGGCTTGCGCCCTGAGCACTACCAGCGTTACCCACACATGTTCTCCGGTGGTCAGCGCCAGCGGATTGCCTTGGCTCGAGCGATGATGTTGCAACCCAAAGTGCTGGTGGCGGACGAACCGACTTCGGCCCTCGACGTGTCGATTCAGGCGCAGGTACTCAACCTGTTCATGGACCTTCAGCAAGAGTTCAACACTGCCTACGTGTTCATCTCTCACAACCTCGCGGTAGTGCGCCACGTCGCCGATCAGGTGCTGGTGATGTACCTCGGCCGTCCGGTGGAAATGGGTCCCAAAGAAGACATCTACACTCGTCCTCTGCACCCTTACACCCAGGCACTGCTGTCGGCTACACCGACCATCCATCCGGACCCGAGCAAGCCGAAAATCAAGATCGTCGGCGAATTGCCTAACCCGCTCAATCCGCCGTCCGGCTGCGCCTTCCACAAGCGCTGCCCGTACGCCACCGAGCGCTGCAGCACCGAAGAACCGGCCCTGCGCTCACTCGACAACCGCCAGGTGGCCTGCCATTACGCCGAGCAATTCGTCGTATAAGCCGGGCATGAAAAAGCGCCCTCTTGGGGGCGCTTTCAACGAGTTATCCAAACCCCTCCATCAGGATTGCGCATCAGTCCGGCAAGAGGGGTTTTCTTTTGTCTGGATCCTTAACCCTGGGTATCGTCTTCGGGATTATCGTCGGTGGTCGAGTCGTCATCGCCTTTACTGCCGCCCTGATCCTGCCCCCCAGATTCGGATTCGGACTTGGCGGCTATCAAACCACTGCCCTGAACACTTTTTGCCGCCCAGAAACCCTGGTCCTGTGCCGCGCCGCTGCTCGCCCACGCTGCCGAAGTGCCCACCGACAGCAACACCAGCACTTTGATCAGTAAAACCATGCGTTGAAAAATGCTCATAGCTGATTCCATCCTTTCGTAGGTGAATCACCGAAGCCACAGACCTTGTGCGCAAGGACCGCAGCGCTGTCTGAAATCTAGTCCGGATATTCGGGATACACCAGATATGACACTAATGGAGGTCACCAAATGCCCTTCGTCAACAGACGGGTTTGGACTAATGTTTATTTCAAATCGCTATTTAATGAATGACCAATACTTGTGGCTAGAGAGCTGGCTCCCACTGGTCGGTCCGCGCTCGGGCGCAGCAGAAGTGAAACAGTTAGATGCGGTGTTCCTGAAACACCGTGCCGGATGAATTCAGGGCCGCAGCCCAACGGGAGCAAGCTCCCTCGCCACAATTGACCTCGCTCCACTGTAGGTCCTGCCGCAGGCTGCGATGTTTTTCGGGCCAGCACCGCACGTCCTACACCCGCCTCGGAAATCCCTCCACATCAAGAATGGGCGACCTCAGAGGCGCCCGTTTTTTGATTACTGGGTGTCAGATCTGCCAATGATCGTTCCCACGCTCTGCGTCACTGCCGAAGCGGACGCGGAGCGTCCAGTGAGGCATTCCCACGCAGAGCGTGGGAACGATCTATCCCATTCTTCCAGACACACCGCATGCAGCGACTTTACGACTGCTTCGCCCGAGCGCGGACTGGCCGGCGGAAGCAAGCTCCCTCGCCACAAAGATCGAAGTCGCCTGCAAAAAAAAAGCCCACTGTTTTCACAGTGGGCTTTCGGGTGTCACCAGCCAGTGCTTAGTGATGCTCACGCGTCGCACGGAATTTCACGTCCGGCCAGCGCTCTTCCATCAGGGCCAGGTTGACCCGGGTCGGGGCCAGGTAAGTCAGGTGACCGCCGCCGTCGAGGGCGAGGTTTTCCACAGCCTTGACGCTGAACTCTTCCAGCTTCTTCTTATCGCTGCAATCAATCCAGCGGGCGGACCACACGGTGATCGGCTCATAAGCGCACTCGACCTTGTATTCCTCTTTCAAGCGGCTGGCGACCACATCGAACTGCAGCACACCAACGGCACCAAGGATGATGTCGTTGCTGCGCTCCGGGAAGAACACCTGGGTTGCGCCTTCTTCGGCCAGCTGTTGCAGGCCTTGTCGAAGCTGCTTGGACTTGAGCGGGTCCTTCAGACGCACGCGACGGAACAGTTCCGGGGCGAAGTGCGGGATCCCGGTGAAACCCAGTACCTCGCCTTCGGTGAAGGTGTCGCCGATCTGGATCGTGCCGTGGTTGTGCAGGCCGATGATGTCGCCGGCGAAGGCTTCTTCCAGTTGCTCACGCTCGGAGGAGAAGAAGGTCAGCGCATCGCCGATCCGCACATCCTTGCCAGTCCGTACGTGGCGCATTTTCATGCCCTTGTCGTACTTGCCGGAACAAATACGCATGAAGGCAATCCGGTCACGGTGTTTAGGATCCATGTTTGCCTGGATCTTGAACACGAAGCCGGTGAATTTCTCCTCAACCGGCTCGACCGTACGCTCGTTCGCGACACGGGCCAGCGGCTTGGGCGCCCAGTTGACCACGGCATCGAGCACGTGATCGACACCGAAGTTGCCCAGGGCGGTCCCGAAGAACACCGGGGTCAGCTGGCCGTCCATGAATTCCTGTTGATTGAATTCGTGGCAAGCACCCTGCACCAGTTCCAGTTGATCGACGAAACGGTCGTATTCATCACCCAGGTGCGCGCGGGCTTCATCGGAATCGAGCTTCTTGATGATTTTCACATCGGTGCGCTCGTGGCCGTGGCCGGCGGTGTAAACAATGATGTAGTCGTCGGCGAGGTGGTACACGCCCTTGAAGTCGCGGTAGCAACCGATCGGCCAAGTGATCGGCGCGGCTTTGATCTTCAGGACCGCTTCGATCTCGTCGAGCAGCTCGATGGGGTCACGAATGTCCCGGTCGAGTTTGTTGATGAAGCTGACAATCGGTGTATCGCGTAAACGGCAGACGTCCATCAGGGCGATGGTCCGTGGTTCGACGCCTTTACCACCGTCGAGCACCATCAGCGCCGAGTCGACCGCAGTCAGGGTGCGGTAGGTGTCTTCGGAGAAGTCTTCGTGGCCCGGGGTGTCGAGCAGGTTGATCATGTGATCGCGATACGGGAACTGCATGACCGACGTGGTAATGGAGATACCACGCTGCTTTTCCATTTCCATCCAGTCGGAGGTGGCATGACGGTCCGACTTACGGGATTTGACCGTACCGGCCACCGCAATAGCCTTGCCCATCAGCAACAACTTCTCGGTGATGGTGGTTTTACCCGCATCGGGGTGGGAAATAATGGCGAAAGTGCGGCGTTTCGCGACTTCGGCGGCCTGTTTGGTCATGGGAAATCGCCTGGCAGGTGATTCAAAAAAAGGGCCGCGATTATAGCCCAAGTTGAACCCGGAACCGAACCGTTGAGCACATCAGGAACCGAAAACCAACCCATCAGCCTGACAAAGCGGCGCCGGCCTGATCTGACGACATCGCGGGCAAGGACTCGGTCTGTCAGAAAATCCCGCCCATTTCCCCCGATCGGGGAACATCAGCCTGTCATCTGGGTCGGTTACATAAGTGGCTGGCCAGGAGCTCGCGACGGACGCGTGCAAAAACGCGACATTTTTTGTTGATCTCAAGCTCCTCACGCCCTAAAGTTCGCGCCGAACGTCCATGCTGGAAACGATCCATCCGGCTCAAGTACTGACGACGAGACAGCAAGGTCACCCGTAGCGCTCTGCACGGTTGACCTTTTTGCTTTCGGCGGACATGCCTTGGGAAGTAGGCGAACCAAAGTGGGGATACGGAGGACGTTCATTTGCACCCATTGTTTTTACCCGTTTGCCATTAGGAGCTCCCAAGTATGTCGATCAATGTCGAAGACTATTTCGCGCGCGAAACCTTTCAGAAAATGAAGGCCTTCGCCGACAAACAAGAAACCCCGTTCGTGGTCATCGACACCGCGATGATTGCCCAGGCCTATGACGACCTGCGCGCTGGTTTCGAATTTGCCAAGGTTTACTACGCGGTCAAGGCCAACCCGGCCGTCGAAATCATTGACCTGCTCAAAGAGAAAGGTTCGAGCTTCGACATCGCCTCGATCTACGAGCTCGATAAAGTCCTGAACCAGGGCGTCAGCCCGGATCGCATCAGCTACGGCAACACCATCAAGAAATCCAGGGACATCCGCTACTTCTACGAGAAGGGCGTGCGTCTGTACTCCACCGACTCCGAAGCGGACCTGCGCAACATCGCCAAGGCTGCACCGGGCTCGAAAGTCTATGTGCGCATCCTCACCGAAGGCTCGACCACGGCTGACTGGCCACTGTCGCGCAAATTCGGCTGCCAGACCGACATGGCCATGGACCTGCTGATCCTCGCTCGCGACCTGGGCCTGGTGCCATACGGCGTATCGTTCCACGTTGGTTCGCAGCAGCGCGACATCAGCGTCTGGGACGCAGCAATCGCCAAGGTCAAAGTGATCTTCGAACGTCTGAAAGAAGAAGACGGCATCCACCTCAAGCTGATCAACATGGGCGGCGGCTTCCCGGCCAACTACATCACCCGCACCAACAGCCTGGAAACCTACGCCGAAGAAATCATCCGTTTCCTCAAGGAAGATTTCGGTGACGACCTGCCGGAAATCATCCTGGAACCAGGCCGTTCGCTGATCGCCAACGCCGGCATCCTGGTCAGCGAAGTGGTGCTGGTAGCCCGTAAATCCCGTACCGCCGTAGAGCGATGGGTGTACACGGATGTGGGCAAATTCTCCGGCCTGATCGAAACCATGGACGAAGCCATCAAGTTCCCGATCTGGACCGAGAAAAAAGGCGAGATGGAAGAAGTGGTCATCGCCGGCCCAACCTGCGACAGCGCCGACATCATGTACGAGAACTACAAGTACGGCTTGCCACTGAACCTGGCCATCGGCGACCGCTTGTACTGGCTGTCCACCGGCGCATACACCACCAGCTACAGCGCCGTTGAGTTCAATGGCTTCCCGCCGCTGAAGTCGTTCTACGTTTAAACGCAGATCGCTGAAATTAAAAAGCCCATGACGTGTCATGGGCTTTTTTTTTTGTGTGCCGTTGATCGTTCCCACGCTCTGCGTAGGAATGACTCCATGGACGCTCTGCGTCCAATGTGACGCAGAGCGTCACAGGCTGCGTTCCCAAGCGGGAGCGTGGGAACGATCTAAATCTAACTTATCCCGCCAACTCGACTGCCCGCTGCTGATAATCCGTGGCCAGCGCCTGGATCTGCGGATCGCTCGCGCTCAACAGCGCTGAGCCTGCCACTCTCATGAATTCTGATTCACATGTGAAGTCGCCAGGCCCCGCTCATCACGATGAGCGGGGCTTTTGCATGTAAAGAGGAATGTTTCTCGACAACCCACGGCATAATGCACGCCGTGAATTTTTCTTGAACAAACAGTTTCAGATGAACAAGGCGGTCGACGTGTTGAAGAAAACCCTGTTCCAGCTGCATTGGTTCTTCGGCATCAGTGCCGGGCTGGTGCTGGCCTTGATGGGCATTACCGGTGCGGCGGTGTCGTTTCAGGACGAGATCCTGCGGGCACTGAACCCACAGGTCTTGCAGGTCGGGAAGCCGCTGGCCGGTGTGCTGCCGCCTGCCGAACTGGTGGAGAAAATCGAGGCCGCTGAAGGCAAAAAGGTCTCGATGCTCTGGGTCGAAACCGACAGCGGTAACGCCGCGCGGGTGTTCTTCACCCCGCCGCCCGGCGAGCGTCGCGGACAGATGCGCTACTTCGACCCCTACACCGGCGACTTCATGGGCGATGCTACAGGTCAGGACTTCTTTGGCCTGATGCTGCAGCTGCACCGCTTCCTGGCGATGGGCGATACCGGCCGGCAAATCACCGGCGCCTGCACGCTGATTCTGATTTTCTTCTGCCTGTCCGGCCTCTATCTGCGCTGGCCGCGGCAGGTCGCAAGCTGGCGCGCCTGGCTGACCTTCGACTGGGCAAAAAAAGGCCGCAGCTTCAATTGGGACCTGCATTCGGTGGTCGGTACCTGGTGCCTGATTTTCTATCTGCTGGCGGCATTGACCGGATTGTCCTGGTCCTATGAGTGGTACAACAAAGGCCTGAACAAGCTGCTCTCGGATTCTCCCGATAGCCAGATGCGTAAAGGCGGCCGAGGCGCACCGCCGTCCGGCCCGGCACCGACCGCCGATTACCGCGCGATGTGGAGCAGCATCTACAGCACTGCCGGCCCAGGCTTGAGTGCCTACAACATCCGCATGCCGCCAGTGGCCGGACAACCGGCCACGGTGTTTTACCTGCTGAAGAACTCGCCCCATGATCGTGCGCTGAACCAGATCATGCTCGATCCGGCCAATGGCGCTGTCAGCCGGCATGATCGCTATGCCGACAAAAGCTTCAAGGCACAACTGCTGACCAGTATTTACGCGCTGCATGTCGGCAGTTACTTCGGGATTGTGGGGCGCATTGTGCTGACCCTCGCCGCCCTGACCATGCCGCTGTTCTTTGTCACCGGCTGGCTGTTGTACCTGGATCGTCGACGCAAGAAACGCCAGGTAAAAGACGCCCGCAAAGGCCTGGGTCATAACAACAGCGATGCACCGGCCTGGCTGATCGGTTTCGCCAGCCAAAGCGGTTTTGCCGAACAGCTGGCGTGGCAAACCGCCGGCCAATTGCAGGCCGCCGGGGTGCCGGTCAAGGTGCAGCCATTGGCGGATGTCAGCGAACAGCATTTGCGAGAGTCAAACCACGCGTTGTTCGTGGTCAGTACTTTCGGCGACGGTGAAGCACCGGACAGCGCCCGAGGCTTCGAACGCAAAGTGCTCGGACAGGCGTTGACACTAAACAACCTCAATTACACGGTGCTGGGTCTCGGTGATCGGCAGTATCAGCACTTCTGTGGCTTTGCCCGACGTCTGCACGCCTGGCTCGCAGAACATGGCGGCGCCACGCTGTTCGCCCCGATTGAAGTCGACAGCGGCGACCCCTACGCCCTGCGGCACTGGCAACAGCAACTCGGTCAGCTGACCGGGCATACCCCGGTGGACACCTGGAAAGCACCGAGTTTCGACAACTGGACGCTGAGCCAGCGCAGGCTACTCAACCCTGACAGCAGTGGCTCAGGCGTGTATTTGCTGGGGCTGACCGCGCCAACCGCCAGCAGTTGGCTGGCCGGCGATCTGGTGGAAATCCTGCCGCGCAACAGCGGTGCTGCAGTCGAGCATTTTCTGAGTGGGATGAGCCTGCCTGCGACAGCTCCAGTCCAGCTCGACGGCTTGCAGGAAACCCTGGCCCAGGCCCTGGCAGGTCGCCAGCTGCCCGACAATCGTGTTCATCTGGTCGGTCTGCAAACCCAGGCATTGGTCGATGCCCTGGTGCCGTTGGCCATGCGCGAATACTCGATTGCCTCGATCGCCAGCGACGGCCTACTGGAACTGATCGTGCGTCAGGAGCGTCACGCCGATGGCAGTCTGGGCATCGGCTCCGGCTGGCTGACCGAACATGCGCCGCTGGGTTCTGCCATCAGCCTGCGGGTGCGGCGCAACAGCGGTTTCCATCTTCCCGCAGAACCACGACCGCTAATCCTGCTAGGCAACGGCACCGGGCTGGCGGGGCTGCGCAGCCTGCTCAAAGCACGCATCGCCGATGGTCAGCAACGCAACTGGTTGTTGTTCGGTGAGCGTAATGCCGAGCATGACTTCCATTGCCGGGACGAGCTGCACGAATGGCTGGCATGCCGCGATCTGGCGCGCCTGGACCTGGCGTTCTCGCGGGATCAGCAAGAGAAGATCTATGTGCAGGATCGACTGCGCGACGCAGCCGAAGAGTTGAAAAAGTGGCTGGCCGATGGTGCGGCCATTTATATCTGCGGCAGCCTGCAAGGGATGGCGGCGGGTGTGGATCAGGTGCTCAATGACGTGCTGGGGGCTCAAGAGGTTGAGAAGCTGATCGAGCAAGGGCGTTATCGACGGGATGTGTACTGATACACCGAGTAACTGATCGCTCCCGCGAGGGAATGCATCCGTGCCGCTGCGCGTCACATCCAAAGCGTCCAGAGCGGCATTCCCACGCTGAGCGTGGGAATGATCATAACGCGGTGCTCCAGCTAGACCGCGTTGACCTTTTCGCGGGCCAGCCTCGCGCCTACAGGATTAAGCCAGAGACCTCAGGCCTTGACCGGCTCTAACGCCAACTCGACCACTTCCTGCCGCTTGATCAGCGCATACGTCACCGCCGTCAGCAAACTCCCGGCGACAATCGCCAAGAGATACAACAACGCATGGTTGATTGCATTCGGGATCAGCATAACGAACAGCCCACCGTGCGGCGCCATCAGCTTGCAGCTGAAGTACATCGACATTGCGCCAGTCAACGCACCGCCGGCGATGCTCGCCGGGATCACCCGCAACGGGTCCTTGGCGGCAAACGGGATCGCCCCTTCGGAGATAAAGCACAGGCCGAGCACAAATGCCGCTTTGCCGGCTTCACGCTCGGCCTGGGCAAACTTGCGGCGGGCGATGAACGTAGCGATGCCCATACCAATCGGCGGCACCATACCGGCAGCCATGGTAGTGGCCATCGGTGCATAACTTTGCGATGCCAGCAGGCCCACCGAGAACGCATAAGCGGCTTTGTTGATCGGCCCACCAAGGTCAACGCACATCATGCCGCCGAGCAACACACCGAGCAGAATCGCGTTGGTCGTGCCCATGCTGTCGAGGAAGTGAGTCAGCCCTTCAAGCAACCCGGCAACCGGTTTACCCACCACGTAGATCATCACCAGCCCCGTGAACAGGCTCGCCAGCAACGGGATGATCAGGATTGGCTTCAACGCTTCGAGACTTTGCGGCAAGCGCGCCCAGCGATTGATCGCTTGCGCGGCATAACCGGCGATAAAACCGGCAATGATCCCACCGATAAAACCCGCCCCCAGGGTACTGGCCAACAGACCGCCAATCATCCCCGGCGCCAGGCCCGGACGGTCTGCGATCGAGTAGGCGATGTAACCGGCAAGCAGCGGCACCATCAGCTTGAATGCGCTCTCGCCACCGATCTGCATCAGCGCCGCGGCCAGGGTCCCTGGCTCTTTGAACGCCGTGATACCGAAGACAAATGACAAGGCGATCATCAACCCACCGGCCACCACCATCGGCAACATGAACGACACACCGGTCAGAAGGTGCTTGTAGGCACCGGTTTTTTCTTGCTTGGCCGGACCTTTGGTGCCGGTCGCAGCACTTTCCTGCTGCCCCTCGGCCAACGCTTTATTCAGCGTGGTTTCGGCCTGTTTCAAGGCGATGCCCGTGCCGCAGCGGTAAATCCTCTTGCCGGCAAAACGCTCAGTGGCGACTTCGATATCCGCCGCCAGCAATACCACATCGGCGTCGGCAATCGCCGCTGCGCTCAAGGGATTACGTGCACCGACCGAGCCCTGGGTTTCCACCAGCAGCTCATAGCCCAGGCGCTTGGCCGCTTGCTGTAATGCTTCGGCCGCCATAAAGGTATGAGCGACGCCGGTCGGGCAAGCGGTCACTGCGACCAGCCGTGGCGCGCTTTTGCCAACGGCGGCCGGCGTGGCAACCGCGTCGGGCGCGGCATAGATCTGCGCCTCCTCGGCACCGCGTCGCAATACCGCTTCGACGTCTTGCAGCGCTTGAGCCGGCGAGCTCTGAAACACTCGCTTGCCAACAAAGCGCAACATATCCACCGGCGCGCTGCTGACCACCAGCACCCACTCAGCAGCTTCGATGGTCGCGGCCGACAACTGGCGTTCCGGATGCGCCGCGTCATGCACTTCGACGCTGGTGCTCCAACCCTGGCGTTGCGCCGCTGCGTCGAGCAAACGCGCGCAGAGCACACTGGTGACCATGCCATTCGGGCAGGCAGTAACAATGGCTAACTTCATTACGAACCCTCTTATTGTTCTGTCAGGGGATGAATACGAACACCCTGTTCGAGCTGCGCCAGTTGCGCGGCATCGTTGATTCCAAAACCGATCTGGGTAACGGCCATGGCGGCAATCGCGGTGGCCGTGCGCAAGGTATGTTCAGGGGTATGAGCACTGAGCAAACCGTGCAGCATCCCCGCCAGCAATGAATCGCCAGCACCGACGGTACTGGCGACACGGACCTTCGGTGGCAGTGCCTGCAAGGCACAACCGACGCTGAACCAGTTCACACCGTCGGCACCTTGGGAAATCACCACATGCTCGACACCTTGCGCCCTTAACCGGCTTGCCGACTCGGTTTGCGCAGCCACCGACACGACCGGATAATCCAGCACTTGGGCCAGCTCTTCAGTATTGGGCTTGACCAGCCATGGACCTGCCGCGAGCCCTGCACGCAAGGCTTCGCCGCTGGTATCCAGGGCAACTTTCAAGCCGAGATTTTTCAGGCGGATCAGCAACGTCTGCAACCACTGCGCACTGACGCCCTGCGGCAGACTGCCAGCGACCACTACCGCATCATGCCCGACGGCGATCTGATCGAGACGATCAAGCAACGCCTGTTGAGCGGCTTCACTGACCAGCGGGCCCGGCCCATTCAAGTCGGTGATACGCCCATTGCTTTCAGCCAGTTTGATATTGCTGCGGGTTTCTCCGGGCACGCGAATGAACGCATCGACAAAACCACGCCGGGCAAACAGGGTTTCGAAGGCCTGTAGATTGTCTTCGCCGAGGAAACCGCTGACGGTCAGCTGATGCCCGAGATCGGCCAGCACCTGCGCCACGTTCACACCCTTGCCGGCGGCGTGGGTGTGCATGGCATCACTGCGGTTGACCTGACCGGGCTCCAGGCAGGCCAACTGGACGGTGAGGTCCAGCGCCGGGTTCAGGGTAAGGGTAAGAATCTTAGCCATTACAGTGCCTCCACTAAAGCACGCACTTCATTGGCGCTGCCCACGGCCAACGCCTGCTGAGCAAGGATTTTTGCCTGGCTCAAACCGAGCTCGCGAACCCGCGCCTTGACCTCGGCAATACTGCGCGCCGAGACACTCAATTCATCCACGCCAAGCCCCACCAGCACTGGTACGGCCAACGGATCAGCCGCCAGCTCTCCACACACGCCGACCCATTTGCCGTGGGCATGGGCCGCACGCACGGTGATGTCGATCAGTTGCAACACGGCTGGGTGCAAGCCATCGGCCTGGGCCGACAACGTCGGATGGCCGCGGTCGATGGCCAGGGTGTATTGGGTCAGGTCATTGGTACCGACGCTGAAGAAATCCACTTCCCTGGCCAATACCGGAGCGAGCAACGCCGCCGACGGCACTTCGATCATGATCCCCAATTGTAGATCGGCCACCGGGATTTCCAGACGCAGGCGCTCGGTCATGTCCCTGGCCTGGCGCCACTCATCGACGCTGCCGACCATCGGGAACATGATCCGCAGCGGCCGGTTATCAGCGGCGCGCAGCAAGGCGCGCAACTGGGCTTCCATGATCTGCGGACGTTGCAGGGTCAGACGAATGCCGCGAACACCGAGGAAAGGGTTTTCTTCCTTGGCGATCGGCCAGTAAGGCAGCGGTTTGTCACCGCCAACATCCAGGGTACGCACCACTAAAGGCCGGCCGGCCAAACCATCGAGCACACGGCGGTATTCGGTTTCCTGGGTCGCCTCATCCGGCGCTTGCGTGTGGGCCATGAAAATCAGTTCGGTGCGCAGCAAGCCAATGCCTTCGGCGCCCTGCTCCACGGCACTGACGACACCTGCGCTTTCACCGATATTGGCGAACACTTCAACGGCGTGGCCATCGGTGGTCAACGCCGGTTCGTGGCGCTGGGCCGCTGCGGCTTGCAGACGTTGCTCGCGGGTATCGCGCTCTACGGTGGCGCGCTGCAATGTCGCGGCATCGGCGTCCACATGCAGGCGGCCACGCTGACCGTCGAGCAACAGGGGCGTGCCCGGCGCCAGCAGCAATACCGCAGCGCCGGCACCGACCAGCGCTGGAATGCCCAGCGCCCGCGCGACAATCGCACTGTGGGCGGTGGCGCCACCACGAGCGGTAAGAATCCCGGCAACCCGCGCTGGATCGAGACGCGCCACATCCGAGGGGCCGACCTCATCCATCACCAGAATGTACGGTTGCTCAGGTTCGACCCGGGTTTCGACGCCACACAGCTGCGCCAGCACCCGGCGACCGACATCTCGCAAGTCCGCCGCACGCTCGGCCAGCAGCGCATCATGCAGCGATTCCTGTTGTTTGGCCGCTGCCTCGACCACCGCCATCCATGCAGCCTCGGCGCTTTCACCTTGCTTGAGGCGAGTGTCGACTTCGTCGGTCAGCTCCGGATCGTCGAGCATTTCCTGGTGAGTAATGAAAATCTCGCGGATGGCCTTGGCCTTGCTGCGCTGAATCAGCCCTTCGATGTCACCACGGACATCGGCCAGCGCCTGTTTCAGACGCTCACGTTCAATGGCGGCGGACTCACCACGCAACGGGTAATCGATCGGCTGCAGAACATGAATGTGGGCCGGACCGATGGCAATCCCGGGTGCGGCGGCTATCGCCTGAATCAGACTGCCCGAGGCCGGAACTACCAGCACCGGCTCCACTTCAGCGACGATTTCACGCGGTGCGCTGACCGCCGGCAACGGCTCGACTTCTTCGCCAAGCCCTTCTTCGATGGCCGCCAGCAACGCGGGCAAGGCATCGGCAGCGATGTTCGGTTCAGCGATAAACTCCAGCACCTGGCCACGATGGGCGCCGAGGCTGAGCAACTTGCTCAGGCTCTTCACCGACACCGCACTGTCCTTGCCGTCGACGATCCGCACGCGAATCTCGCCTTCAAAGCTTTTCGCCAGTTGCGCCAGAATCTTCGCCGGACGCGCATGCAAGCCGTGGGCATTGGCCAAGGCGATCCGGGCGCTCGGCCAGTCCGCCGGCAATTCGCCACCGAGTACTTCCAGGACCGCGCGGCTGCTGGTAGCTCGTCCCAACTCGTGGCCGCGACCTTCAATCAGCAACGCGCAAAGGCGTTCGAGCAAGGCTTGGTGGGCTTCACCCAGGCTGGCCAGACAGAACAGACCGCTCAGCGGTTGGCCGAGGTAGCGGATCGGCTTGTCCGGCGTGACGAAGGCCAGGCCTGGACGCTTGACCGTCTGTTCGCTGTGCAACCACCACAGGCCGTCGCCCAGCGGCAGTGCTTCAACCTGTTGCAGTACTGCGGAAAAACCATTGCTCACACAGTCGGCCTGACGCAGCAAACGCGCGCCACGCCAAACCAGCTCTTCGAAATCTTCGGCGGGCACGCCCAACCCGATCATCTGCGCATCCAGCGCCAACTCTTGCGGCGCACCTTGCAGCAGCTTCAACAGGGCCTCGGCGGAACTGGCGCGGCGCAGAGCCTGGCCCAGATCGGTTTCACCCAGGGCGCGGGTGAGCAGTTGCAACAGGTGCAGGTGCTCATCGGATTTGGCGGCAATGCCGATCGCCAGATAGACGATCTGGCCATCACCCCAGTCCACCCCTTCCGGGAACTGCAACAGGCGCACACCGGTGGTGAACACCTTATCGCGGGTTTCAGGGGTGCCATGGGGGATCGCAATACCTTGACCGAGAAAGGTCGAGCCCTGGGCTTCCCGCGCCTGCAAACCGCCGAGGTAACCCTCTTCGACCAGGCCATCAGCGACAAGATGTTCGGCAAGCAGGTGCAGTGCCGCGGACTTATCCACAGCCGACTGGCCCATGGATATCTGCTCTATGGTGAGCTCGAGCATGCTTTCTCCTATTTAGCGCAAGTTCGCGCTAGGTATTGTTTTGAATGAATCAGCTTAGGCTTATTGTCAGAACAGCCTCGGGCGGCTTCTCGGCAGAACCGGCCCAACTCCTTTATACCCCTGAAAACACGCTTGCTGAAACGTTTAATCTAGAATGTTTGGCACGTTACTCGATAATCGCTCATCCTTGAAGCCCTATCTGTCGGTCGCAGTTGCGACGATGGTCGCCCCCTCATTTCGGTTACGATTGGACAAAATGTCGGGGCAAGCTCCAAAACAACAAGGAAATCCCGGGTTGAAACTCAGTGATATCGCCCAACTGGCCGGTGTGTCTGTCACCACCGCCAGCTATGTCATCAACGGCAAGGCCGAACAACAACGGATCAGCCGCAGCACCGTCGAGCGTGTGCAGGCGGTGGTCGAACAACATGGCTTCACGCCTAACCCACAAGCGGCCGGGCTACGCAGCCGGCATACGCGTACCTTGGGTTTCATCCTGCCCGACCTGGAAAACCCCAGTTATGCCAGGATCGCCAAATTGCTCGAACAAGGTGCCCGCGCACGCGGCTATCAGTTATTGATTGCCAGTTCCGACGATGCGCCAGACAGCGAGCGACAATTGCTGCAATTATTCCGCGCCCGACGTTGCGATGCATTGTTCGTCGCCAGCTGCCTGCCGCCCGATGATGACAGCTATCGCCAGTTGCAGGCCAAGGGCCTGCCGATCATTGCCATCGACCGGGTCATGGAGCCCGAGCATTTCTGCTCGGTGATCAGCGATGATCAAGAAGCCAGCTTGCAACTCACCCGCAGTCTGTTGCAACCCGCACCTCGACAGATCGCGCTCATCGGTGCGCGTCCCGAGCTGAGCATCAGCCAGGAACGTGCAGCAGGCTTCAAGCAGGCCTTGTCCGGATTTGACGGCAAGATCCTGATCGAGCACGGCGAAGCCTTCAGTCGCGATTGCGGACGACAGCTGATGGAGGAGTTACTACAACGCCTCGGCCACTTACCCGATGCGCTGGTAACCACCTCCTATGTGCTGCTCCAGGGCGTGTTCGATGCGCTGCATGACTTCCCGCTCAAATCCCGACCGCTGCGCCTCGGTACGTTCGGCGACACCCAGTTGCTGGACTTCCTGCCGCTGCCGGTGAACGCCATGGCCCAGCAGCATCAACTGATCGCGGACAAAGCGCTGCAACTGGCGTTGGCGGCGATTGAAGAACAACACTATCAACCGGGTGTCCTGGCCATCGCGCGGACCTTTAAGCAGCGTATTCACGAGGCGTGAACGTGGAGCTGATCGACAGCCATACCCATCTGGACTTTCCGGATTTCGACGAAGATCGCCAAGCGCTGCTGGCTGACAGCCGCATCCTCGGGGTGCGACGAATGGTGGTGCTGGGGGTTTATCAGCGAAATTGGCAGCGGGTATGGGATCTGGTGCAAAGCGACCCGGACCTGCATGCCGCGTTCGGCTTGCATCCGGCGTACCTCGATGAGCATCGCCCGGCGGACCTGACCGAGCTTGGCGACTGGCTGACCCGTCTGGCCGGCCATCCGCAGCTGTGTGCGGTGGGAGAGATCGGTCTCGATTATTTTCTCGAACATCTCGACCGCGAACGGCAACAAGCGCTGTTTGAAGCGCAGTTACAACTGGCGGCAGATTTTCAGTTACCGGCGCTGCTGCATGTCCGCCGTAGCCATGCGACCACGATCGCGACCCTCAAACGTTTTCGCTTGAAGCGCGCGGGCATCATCCATGCCTTTGCCGGCAGTCAGGAAGAGGCCCGCGAATACATCAAACTCGGTTTCAAACTGGGCCTGGGCGGCGCCGCGACCTGGCCGCAGGCGCTGCGCATGCACAAAGTCATCAAAGGCTTACCGCTGGATGCCGTCGTGCTGGAAACCGATTCGCCGGATATGGCGCCCGCCATGTATCCAGGCCAGCGCAACAGCCCGCAGCACTTACCGGCGATCTGTTCGGCGCTGGCCGAAATCATGGCCATCAGCCCCCAGCAACTGGCGGTGGCGAGCACTGCCAACGCCTGTGATTTGTTCAACTGGAATCAGTCGCAATAGGCCTTGGCAGCCTACAGGATCATGCTCACTCGCCACATGGCCTGGAAGCTGCCCACTCAATGATGGCTGCCGACCTCAAACCCGGAACGCACTGATCAACGCCTTCAACTGCACCACCTGCGCGGAAAGCTGACGGCTGGCATCTTCGGTCTGGTGCGCACCTTCAGCGGTGCGCTCGCCGGCGCGGTTGATCTCGACGATGTTTTGATCGATATCGTGGGCCACTGCGGTTTGTTGCTCGACTGCCGCTGCGATCTGTTGGTTCTGATCGACGATCATCCCTACTGCTCCAAGGATGTTTTCCAGCGCCTGCTGAACCTTTTCCGACTGGCTGACCGTTCCGTTGGCCATCTGATGGCTAACACCCATGGCTTTCACCGCCGCGCCGACACCGCTGTGCAACCTGGCAATCATTTGCTCGATTTCTTCAGTCGATTGCTGAGTACGCTTGGCCAATGTCCGGACCTCATCGGCCACCACAGCAAAACCGCGCCCCTGTGCACCGGCACGCGCCGCCTCAATGGCCGCATTGAGCGCCAACAGGTTGGTCTGCTCGGCAATGCTTTTGATCACTTCAAGTACACGGCTGATGGATTGGCTGTCACTCGCCAACTGATTGATCACCAATACTGACTGGTCAATCTCGCCGGCCAGCTGAGCAATGCTGCCCTGCTGAGACACCACCAAACCACGGCCGCTGACCGTTTCGTCGTTGACGCTGTGGGCGCTACTGACCGCCGCCGCTGCGCTACGGGCCACTTCCTGGGCAGTCGCCGACATCTGATTCATGGCCGTGGCAACCTGTTCAATCTGGCTGCGCTGACCGGCGACGGCCTGATTGCTGCGAGCCGATACCGATTCAACCTGACCGGCCTGACGCTCGACTTCACTGACGGTCTTGCCCACCAGTTCGATCAGGTCATGGATTTTCGCCACGGTACCGTTGAACACATTGCCTAATTCACCCAACTCGTCGCGACTGTGGGCGGTGAAAGTGACAGTCATGTCCCCCGCCGCGACCTTATCCATCACCGCTCCCAGGCGTTTGAGGGTAGTGCGGGTCGAAGCGTAGAAACCGCCGTAGAGGTAAACGATCAATAAAAACACCGCGGCCAGTGCAACCACCAACGCCACCATCTGTGTGCGGTTCTGCTCCAGACGCTGCTGCAATTGCGCACCAAGGAACTTCAACGTGGCCTCATTGAGTTGGTAGGTCTGCGCCATTAATCCGCTGACATGATCGTAAAAAGCTTGCCAGGGAGCATCGAGGGTATCGGCCATCACCACCTGCTCTTCGAACAGTTCGCTACCTTGCTTGAGCGTCGCCCTGCTGGCGCTGGCCAATGGGTCCAGAGCGTCGTGGGCCGCTTTGCTCGAGCCCAAAGCATCCTGCAGCTTCAAGCCATACTCGGCCTGGAGCTTTTCAATCTGCTGTAACAGCTCATCGAAACGAGTGCTCGACGACGAATTGAGGAAACCCAACCCCAGCGAATAGCTGCCTATGGCCCGGCCTTCGCCCAGGATTTGCGTGACTTGCGGGGTGACCCCTGTGACCAACTCACTCAATTGGCGCATGTCACTTTGATTGTCGCGGCTCAATCCGGACTGGCTGGCGATGATCTGGCTGAACACTTGCGCACTGCCGAGCAACTTGCCGATCAACGCGCTTTTGCTTTGCAAAGAGTTTTCGGCTTGCTGAGCCTTGAAGGCTGTAATCATTTCATCGCGTTTGCCATCGAAAACGCTGATCTGCCCGGGGTCGATGGTCACAGCCGCCAGCCCCTTCATGCGTTCCAGGACGCTCTGTTCAAGGGCGTTGATCTTCGGCTCGACATCCCCCGCTTTGCCGGACTGGCCAAGGGTGACATTGATCTGCACCAGGTTATTCAGGGTTTCCAGATCACGCCGTAGCGTCAGGCTGCTGCCCAACAGGTCAAGACTTTGCAATTCGACCTGGGTGCCCTGGAATTCGCGATAGGAGTCGCGGACCAGATAGAAGTTGGTCACCAGCATCGGCAGGAAAAACAGAACACTGATCAGGCTGAACTTCATACCGAAGCTCAGGCGGTTCATCAGCGCTACAGCGGGATAGAGCAAGCTCTTCACTGAAAGTCTCCCTTTTCTTTTATTTTTATTGGCAGGCACGCGAAGACAGCAGATAGCCACTATTCGGCGCTACGTCTGTATAGCTCAAATCAAAGGGAGGTTTTGTAACTTAAAGTTAACCGCGTGAGTATCGGTCTGGTGAACGGGGGAAGCTCCTTTGTGGCGAGGGGCTAAGCCCTCTCGCCGCAATGTTTTTCTCACCTCAGGTTCTGTGCACGTCTCAGAGAAACACAGTCCAGAGTGCAAAGCCGGCATACCAAAGCACCGCAGCCCGGAGCAGCAGTTCCCATAACCGGTCCAGACTGGTAATACCATCCGCGCCGACCATTGGTGCCGGGATCTCGCCAGCCCCCAGGCCGACTTTCTCCAGCAACTGAGCGGCACTGATGTTCCAGTTGAGCAACTCATGCAACATCACCCGGCTGACCGCAACAAAGTTGCCCACCAGCGCAAAGCTTGCTGCCAACAATCGCACCGGCAACCAATCGAAGGCATGACGCAGTTGCTCGGCGCGCTCGGCCAGCGCCGGATTTTTCCCGTGCTCAGCCGCCAATGCCAGCAAGCGATAGCTCAACGCCGCGACCGGACCGAGCAGGAAGTACCAGAAAATCACCGCAAAAAAGCTCTGATAGGCTTCCCACAGCAAGTATCCTTGAACCCGCCCAAGCAACTGTTCGCCGCTGTCAGCGCAAATATCCAGGTCACGCTTGGCAACATGAGCCGCTGCTTGCAGGTCCTCACGACGCCAGGCATCGCGAAACGGCCCCAGAGCACCCAACAAGTCGCCGCGTCCCAGGCTGTAAATCACCACTAACAGATGAACGGGTAACGCCAACAAACCGTAGAACACCGGTTCCAGCACCACCAGCCCTAATCCCAGCACCGTAACCGGCAGTAAAACCAGCAGCGCTAACACTAACCAGGGTCGGTTCGTCAGTCGCGGACTGGCCTCAAGCTTGGCCAACTCGCGTAACCATCCACTGTCGCGCTGTACCTGATGACGCAAGGCCGAGAATTTTTCGACCCAAACCGCCAGCAGCAACACCAGAAAACTCATTGTTCGTCCCCTTTATCCAAGGCTGCACGAAAGCGTACCCAGTCGAATGCCGGCCCCGGATCGGTTTTTCGCCCGGGAGCAATATCACTATGGCCGCAGATGCGCTGCACAGTGATCGCCGTGTAGGCGCTCTGCAACTGCCGGGTCAAGGCAATCAACGCCTGATATTGAGCATCGGTGAATGGCAACTCGTCAGTACCTTCCAATTCGATGCCCAAAGAAAAATCATTGCACCCTTCCCGCTCATCGAAGCGTGAGACGCCCGCGTGCCAGGCACGCTCAAGACAGGAGACAAACTGAGTGATCGCACCGTCACGTTCGATCAAAAAATGCGCAGACACGCGCAGATCGGCTATCCCTGCAAAATAAGGGTGCTCCGTGACATCCAGGCGATTCTGGAAAAACTCCTGCACTTTACCCGTTGCGAACTGCGCCGGCGGCAGACTGATGTTGTGGATCACCAGCAGGGAAATCTCGCCTGTGGGGCGCGCATTGAAGTTTGGCGACGGACAATGACGCACGCCCTGACACCAACCGCTAGCGGGGTCCAACTGCATACAGATTCCTTGAACAACGACTTTGATGGCCCAGTATGCCGCGATCAGCACTCAGGTTGCGATCACTTGCGATTGAGTCGACGCAAGTTACCAAGCACCGACTCCAGCGCCCGGTCGAACAACAAGGTGTCATCCAGTTTTCGAACAGCCCCGCAGTGGAACTCCAGCGCCAGCGCGGTGCGGGTTCGCTCCAGTACTCTCATGCCGGTACGGTTGACAAAAATGTACTTGCCGGATGGCTGGATGATCGCTGCCAGTTTGCATCGAGCCGTATTTTCATCGTCTTCCTGGAATTCGACCCAACACCCTGGCCGCAGCTGATTAACCTCAAGCAGGCCCGCGTCATCCTTGTCCAGGCACACAGCGGCAACGTCGACAGGCCCCTCGTCGGCGGTCCTCAGAACAATCTTCTGGACTACCTCAACCATCGTCGGCAAATCATCATTGCCCACAATAGCCGGGCTCTTCTCAAGCTCCTGGCCCGACAGCCGCTGATTCAACTCCTGTTCGACACACTGGTGGGCCAGTTGCATTTTGGCGCGGCCTTCTTCGGCATCACGGGTGCACTGCTCCAGCAATTCGCTGCGACGGCGTTCGTCAGCGGTGAAGGCCAGAAAATCGGCCAATAGCTCGGAGAAGATCGCCGGGTCATCGACAAAGTCATTCAACAGCCGCTGCACGAGCTGCTCGATACGCAGGTACAGACTGTCGCGCTGGTAGTCATCGCACTCGCCCCAGCCCACCGCGGCGGCGGCAATTTCATTGAGCAGGCGCCGGGCCGGATGATTGCCGCGACTGAAAAAACTCTTGTCCAGCACCGCGACTTTCAGCATCGGAATCTGCAAGCGGCCGATTAGCGCCTTGAGCGAATCGGGCAAATTGCGATCACCGAGGATGAACTCGAAAAGCATCGCAATCAGGTTGATCACATCCTCATCAGCCACGCCGACGACCCTGGACTTGCCGCTTTTGACGCTGACTCGGGTCAGCAATTGCTCAAGCTGATTACGCAGATCGAAATCATCCTGAGCACTGGGCTCTGGTACGTACTGCTGTAGATGCGAGAGCAGGCGCAACAAATCCCGGGTCGAAATAGGCTGAGTCTGCGCACTGACTTCGAAGGTCGGTGCAACGCTGCCTCTGACGTGTAAAAGCAGTTCCTGCAACGCCGCGAAAACCTCCTGCACCCCCTCGTCGATCTGTGCGCCGCTGGATTCGGCCGTGCCAGGGTCGGTTTGCACGGCACCGGCGTTGACGGCCGCCCGCTCGGAAGCCCGGCGGGTGGGAGCGGCCTTGAGTTCGGGCAGTACGCCGGTGACTATCAACAATTGATTGGCTTCAGCATAGAGCTGGTCACCATCGCTGAGCACATACTTCTCGAACAGCTTGAGAATGATCAACTTGACCTTGGTCTCCACACCCAGATTGTGCCCGGCCTCCAGGAAATGCTCGCAGAGCATGGCCGGCCCCATCGGGTTGTGCTGATCATCGAGACGCTTGCCGAGCAACTCACTCAAACGCGCGGTCAATTGGCCCAGGGCAAAGCCGTCACGACTGAGCGCCTTGGCGACCATGGCCTCCAACGCTACGGTTCGTTCCAGCTCGTCGTTGGGAGCCTGTAGCATTGGGTCGCAAAGCACCGACCGGGGAAACGCCGTTTGCGTTATGTCGTACTGAGCGAGGCCGGCAAAGGCCTCGAAAAATTTCTCGAGAAAGCCACGCTCAATGCTTTTTCGCTTGAGACGCAAATCGCGCATGGCTTCGAAGAACGTGCTCTGGTCAACATTGTTCTGAGCTCTGTCAGCCATTTCGAACAAAGTGTCATAGGCATTATCGAACAACGCTTGCAGGCCATGCTTGAGTCGCTGCGCGGCTTTGTCGCGAACCTGGAGCAGAATGACTGGCAGGCGGGCGAGCGGCGAGTGAGTCGCCTGATCAGTAGCAGCCTTGTGCAAAGGCACTACCTTCCCGTCATTGTGCATCCAAGCCTCCTGAAACGGTCATCCTTCGGTTCTGTGTAAATGATCGGCAGCCTGCAACGCGCGCGGCCCGGTTTGGGGCGGGTACGGATGCACTGCGCGGCAATTCATCGATCGAAAGAACACAGCGACGTCAAAGCCATGACGTCAATTACAAGGCAGATTATCTGGTAAAAGATGCCACTTGTGCCAGCAGACCCTGCACTTCATTTTGAAGCAGCCCCTCAAAATCGTCCCTGGCCCGAACCTGACGGCTTAGCTGAAGCGACCAAATGCAGGGTTCAGAGCGAAGTGAAGGTGTATGTCGCCTTGGGTTAGCTCACGGCATGGCCCTATAATCGGGCCACTTTGTTTGTGGAGCCCGTTATGCCGAATCTACGTCTCGCCGACCTGACCGCCGAAATCGAAGCCAACGTGCGCCGTGCGTTGCTTGAAGACATAGGCAGCGGTGACATCACCGCACAACTGATCCCGACCGGACGCCTTGCCAAAGCCACCATCATCACGCGCGACGCGGCCGTCATCAGCGGCACCGCCTGGGTCGACTCGGTATTTCGGCAACTGGACCCGCGGGTCGCGGTGCACTGGCAGGTGCGTGACGGCGAGCGCGTCAGCCCCAATCAGGCGCTGTTCCACCTCGAAGGCCCCGCTCGATCGCTGCTCAGCGGTGAACGCAGCGCGCTGAACTTCCTGCAATTGCTGTCCGGGGTCGCCACCCGCGCGCAATACTTCGCCGACCAGGTTGCCGACACCCAGGTCAAGCTGCTGGATACCCGCAAGACTCTGCCTGGTCTGCGTCTGGCACAGAAATACGCGGTGACCTGCGGTGGTTGCCACAACCATCGCATCGGCCTGTATGACGCGTTCCTGATCAAGGAAAACCATATCGCCGCTTGCGGGGGCATCGCCCAGGCAATCACTGCTGCGCACAGGATCGCCCCGGGCAAACCGGTAGAGATAGAGGTGGAAAGTCTTGCGGAACTGAAAGAAGCACTCGCTGCCGGTGCCGACATCATCATGCTGGATGAACTCAGCCACGACGACATGCGCGAAGCTGTGCGCCTTAACGCTGGCAAAGCCAAACTCGAGGCAAGCGGCGGGATCAGCGAAAGCACCTTGCGCCCAATCGCCGAAACCGGCGTGGATTACATTTCTATCGGTACAATGACCAAGGATGTGAAGGCCGTGGACCTGTCGATGCGCTTGAGTCTCTGATGTAGCAAAACGCCAGCCTCAATGAGGCTGGCGCTGGCATCAAACCACCAGATTGTTCATCTCGCAGTATTCTTCCCACGCGACGCCCAACACTTCGGCCGCTTCCTTGTGCAATGCAAGGCGTGTCGCTTCGTATTCTTCCGGCGTTGAGGTGTACTTTAGCGTCAGCTCCCAGGGCTGCAAGCCCTGCGCTTCAGCCTCGTCCTCGAACGCCCACTGAATCTGATCTTTCTGATCGTCAGCGCTCAAGTCTTTGATCTCGTCCATCAACTCGGGCGCATCAAGAATGTATTTCTTGAGAGCCTCTTCGTGCCGGGCTTCTTGTGTCAGTTCTTTAATGGTCATTTCGTTCTCTCTGATCTGGGGAATGGAAGATGGATCTGGATCATCAAGGATCTCTCTGACGCAGAAAAAACCGCGTGCAATCCGGTTTATCTGGCCTTCAGAACCATTCGGGATCATCTGAAAACAGGTGGTGCCTGGTGCCCGAGACAGGAATCGAACCTGCGACCTTCGCGTTACGAGTGCGCTGCTCTACCGGCTGAGCTACACGGGCGGTGGGCTAAACCTAGCACTGACTTTCAGGTCAGGCAACTTGCTGCGTATCTGAATTTCTACAGACTTGCGCGCAACCCTCTGTAGCAGCTGCCGGAGCCTGGGTTCGGCAGCGGCTACGTTTCCTGCACACAGCAAAACGCCCCGAACCAGTCGGGGCGTTTGCGTGTTCAGCGATCAAGCGAAGGGAGTATTAAACGCCCGAAGCCTTGGCAGCTGCTACGTCTTTGATGGACAGCTTGATACGGCCGCGGTTATCCACGTCCAGTACCAGTACTTCCACTTCCTGACCTTCTTTCAGGATGTCGGTCACTTTCTCAACGCGAGCATCGCTCAACATGGAGATGTGAACCAGACCGTCCTTGCCCGGCAGGATGTTGACGAATGCGCCGAAGTCGACGATGCGCTCAACCTTACCCACGTAGATCTTGCCGATCTCGGCCTCAGCGGTGATACCCAGAACGCGCTGACGAGCGGCTTCAGCGGCTTCCTTGGTTTCGCCGAAGATCTTGATCGAGCCGTCGTCTTCGATGTCGATCGAAGCCTTGGTTTCTTCACAGATCGCACGAATGGTCGCGCCGCCTTTACCGATGACATCACGGATTTTGTCGGTGTCGATTTTCATCGCGATCATGGTCGGAGCGTTTTCCGACAGCTCGGTACGCGACTGGCCAATGATCTGGTTCATCTGACCGAGGATATTCAGGCGCGCTTCCAGGGCTTGGCCCAGAGCGATTTCCATGATTTCTTCGGTGATGCCCTTGATCTTGATGTCCATCTGCAGCGCGGTAACACCTTTGGAGGTACCGGCTACTTTGAAGTCCATGTCGCCCAGGTGATCTTCGTCACCCAGGATGTCGGTCAGGACGGCAAACTTCTCGCCTTCCTTAACCAGACCCATGGCGATACCGGCAACCGGCGCCTTCATCGGCACGCCAGCGTCCATCAGCGCCAGGGAAGCGCCGCAGACCGAAGCCATGGAGCTGGAACCGTTGGACTCGGTGATTTCCGATACGACACGGATGGTGTACGGGAACACGTCAGCGGCTGGCAGCATGGCCTGAACCGAACGGCGGGCCAGACGGCCGTGACCGATTTCGCGACGACCAGCGCCACCCATGCGACCACACTCGCCCACCGAGAACGGAGGGAAGTTGTAGTGCAGCATGAAGGGGTCTTTTTTCTCGCCTTCCAGGGTGTCCAGCAGCTGTGCGTCACGGGCGGTACCCAGAGTCGCGACTACCAGAGCCTGGGTTTCACCACGGGTGAACAGTGCCGAACCGTGGGTCTTCGGCAGAACACCGACTTCGATGTTCAGCGGACGTACGGTGCGGGTGTCGCGGCCGTCGATACGTGGCTTGCCGTTTACGATGTTTTCGCGAACGGTGCGGTATTCGATTTCACCGAAAGCAGCTTTGACTTCGCTGGACGAAGGCTGGCCTTCTTCACCGGACAGCTTGGCAACAACCTGGTCTTTCAGTTCACCCAGGCGAGCGTAACGGTCGGCCTTGACGGTGATGGTGTAAGCCTGGGAGATCGCTTCGCCGAACTCGGCACGGATAGCGCCCAGCAGTGCGGTGGCTTCTGGCTGAGGAGCCCAGGTCCACGTTGGCTTGGCAGCTTCGGCGGCCAGCTCTTTGACAGCGTTGATCACCACCTGGAATTCGTCGTGGGCAAACAGTACCGCACCCAGCATCTGGTCTTCGGTCAGCTCTTTGGCTTCCGATTCAACCATCAATACCGCTTCCGAAGTACCGGCAACGACCATGTCCAGGCTCGATGCTTTCAGTTGTTCGTAAGTCGGGTTCAGCAGGTAGCCGGTGCTTTCGTGGAACGCAACGCGGGCAGCGCCGATCGGGCCATCGAAAGGAATGCCGGAGATTGCCAGCGCAGCCGAAGTACCGATCATCGCAGCGATGTCCGGATCGGTTTTCTTGCTGGTGGAAACGACGGTGCAGACAACCTGCACTTCGTTCATGAAGCCTTCCGGGAACAGAGGACGGATCGGACGGTCGATCAGTCGGGAAGTCAGGGTTTCTTTCTCGGAAGGACGGCCTTCGCGCTTGAAGAAACCGCCAGGGATCTTACCGGCAGCGTAAGTCTTTTCCTGGTAGTGAACAGACAGAGGGAAGAAGCCCTTGCCTGGATCGGCTTGCTTGGCACCGACTACAGTCACCAATACGCTGACGTCGTCGTCAACGGTGACCAATACTGCGCCGGAGGCCTGACGGGCGATACGGCCAGTCTCGAGGGTAACGGTCGACTGACCGAACTGGAATTTTTTGATTACCGGGTTCACGGTGTCCTACCTTCTTTGTGGCTCTTGGGGGAACTGGTTTCTTGCGAAATTCTTGGGCAACGCCGGGAATCGGCCCGACTTGTATTGTCCAGATAAAACTACTGTCCAGATAAAACTTGAGGCTGGGAGCCTGCCATGCGCCTGCGGGAAACCCGCTGACGCACGACAGACAACCAACCTCTAGCGCAATCGCTTATTAGCGACGCAGACCCAGGCGACCGATCAGAGCGCTGTAACGGCTCAGGTCTTTGCCCTTCAGGTAGTCCAGCAGCTTACGACGCTGGTTTACCATGCGGATCAGACCACGACGGGAGTGGTGGTCTTTACCGTTGGCCTTGAAGTGACCTTGCAGTTTGTTGATGTTGGCGGTCAGCAGTGCAACTTGCACTTCTGGCGAACCGGTATCACCAACAGCTTGCTGGTAGTCGGTAACGATTTGAGCTTTTTCTTCAACGCTGAGAGCCATGAGGCAATCCTTTTATCAGGAAACTGTTTCAAAGAAACAGCTTCAACAGGCCAGGGACAAATCCCTGTATCTATAAATGAGTAGTGACCGTGCCTGTTAACAGCCACCCTCGTCCGGTCATTCTGACCGAATCAGTCGACGAGGCGCGATACGCCCGTCTTCGCTCACTTCACCGATACCGATGAAGCGACCGTTATGATCCTGTACCCGTACCATGCCGAACTTCGGTGCATCCGGGGCTCGTACCGGCTGGCCGTTAAGCCAGTAGAACGAGCTGTGCTCCGAGAACTGCAACAGTGGCCAATCCAGCAGGCCGCTGTCCGATGGCATCAGGAAGCGGTCAACCGCCTCATTGCCGCCTTCGGCATGTACTGCTTCCAGCTCTTCCAGCGTAACCGTCTGGGCCAGGCTGAAAGGACCGGCCTGGGTACGTCGCAATTGAGCAACGTAAGCGCCACAACCGAGTTGCTCACCAATATCCTCCACAAGGGTCCGGATATAAGTGCCTTTGCTGCAATCCACTGCAAGCCGGGCAGTATCGCCCTCGAACGCAAGCAATTCCAAGCGCGCAATAGTAACAGAACGCGCTTCGCGCTCCACCACTTCACCTGCACGGGCCAACTTGTAAAGCGGCTGGCCATCACGCTTGAGAGCTGAGTACATCGGTGGTATCTGACTGATTTTACCGCGAAAATTCGGTAAAACCGCTTCAATATCGGCGCGACCGACGGTCACTTCCCGTGTCTGCAAAACCTCACCTTCGGCGTCCGCCGTGGTGGTGGTCTTGCCCAATTGCATCAAGGTTTCATAAGCCTTGTCCGAATCGAGCAAATATTGCGAGAACTTGGTGGCTTCACCGAAGCACAACGGCAGCACGCCAGTGGCGAGCGGGTCCAGGCTGCCGGTATGCCCGGCCTTCTCGGCATTGAGCAACCAACGGACTTTCTGCAGCGCTGCATTGGAGGTGAACCCCAACGGTTTGTCGAGCAGGATGATGCCGCTGACGTTACGACGGATACGTTTGACCTGAGCCACCGATTACTCCTTGGCGTCTTCGGGTTCAGCCGCAACCAGGTGCTGATTGTCTTCAGCCACCGCGCGTTCGATCAATGCCGACAGATGAGCGCCACGCACGACGCTTTCGTCGTAGTGGAAGTGCAGCTGTGGAACGCTGCGCAGCTTCATCTCACGAGCCAGTTGCATACGCAGGAAACCGGCGGCCGAGTTCAGCACCTTGATGCTTTGAGCGATGTCGTCGGCGCTGTCCTGCCCCATCACGGTGATGAAGATCTTGGCGTGACCGACGTCACGGCTGACTTCAACAGCGGTAATGGTGACCAGGCCGACGCGCGGGTCTTTGACTTCACGACGGATCAGCTGTGCCAGCTCACGCTGCATCTGATCGCCGATACGTTGGGTACGGCTGTATTCTTTTGCCATGTATTGTTACCTGTTACTGCCTCACGGTGAAACCCGTGTGGTCTGAAAGCGGCAAACGCCCGGCCTGACAGAAGCCAGACCGGGCGTTGCGTTTAGAGTCCGGGTGATGCGCCGTGCATTTGCATGCGGCTGCCCATCACGGCTCTTGAAGTGCGCGAGTTAGAGGCTGCGAGCAACCTGAACCTTCTCGAAGACTTCGATCTTGTCACCGACCTTGACGTCGTTGTAGCTCTTCACGCCGATACCGCATTCCATGCCGGCACGTACTTCGGAAGCGTCATCCTTGAAGCGGCGCAGGGATTCCAGCTCGCCTTCGAAGATAACGATGTCTTCACGCAGTACACGGATTGGACGGTTACGGTGCACAACACCTTCGATAACCATACAACCGGCGATCGCGCCAAACTTCGGCGAACGGAACACGTCGCGGACTTCAGCGATACCCAGGATGTTCTCCCGAACGTCGCTGCCAAGCATACCGGTCAGGGCTTTCTTGACGTCTTCGATGATGTCGTAGATCACGTTGTAGTAACGCATATCCAGACCTTCCTGTTCGACGATCTTGCGAGCGCCAGCATCGGCACGCACGTTGAAACCGAACAGTACAGCGTTGGAGGCCAGTGCAAGGTTGGCGTCGCTCTCGGTGATACCACCGACACCGCCACCGACTACGCGCACTTGCACTTCATCGTTACCCAGGCCGCCGAGGGCGCCCTGCAGAGCTTCCAGAGAACCGCGGACGTCGGATTTGAGGACGATGTTAAGCGTCTTCTTCTCTTCCTGACCCATGTTCTCGAAGATATTTTCCAGCTTGCCAGCGTGAGCACGAGCCAGTTTGACTTCGCGGAACTTGCCTTGACGGAACAGGGCAACTTCGCGTGCCTTCTTCTCGTCAGTCATTACGCTCATCTCGTCGCCAGCTTCCGGCGTGCCGTCCAGACCGAGAATCTCGACTGGAATCGAAGGACCCGCTTCTTTGATCGGCTTGCCGTTTTCGTCAAGCATCGCCCGGATACGGCCGAAGTTCGAACCAACCAGAACCATGTCGCCTTGACGCAGCGTGCCGTCTGAAACCAGAACGGTTGCAACCGGGCCACGACCTTTGTCGAGGCGCGATTCAACCACAACGCCACGACCAGGAGCGGACGGGGTTGCTTTCAGCTCGAGAACTTCAGCTTGCAGCAGGACTGCTTCCAGCAGGTCGTCAACGCCAGTACCCATTTTCGCGGAGACTGAAACGAACGGAGTATCACCACCCCATTCTTCGGACGTAACACCGTGGACAGACAGTTCGCTACGAATGCGATCGAGATCGGCACCCGGCTTGTCGATTTTGTTCACAGCAACAACCAGCGGAACACCGGCGGCTTTGGCGTGCTGAACAGCTTCGATGGTCTGCGGCATTACACCGTCGTCCGCCGCAACTACCAGAATCACGATGTCGGTCGCCTTGGCACCGCGAGCACGCATTGCGGTAAACGCAGCGTGACCAGGGGTGTCGAGGAAGGTGACCATGCCGCGTTCGGTTTCAACGTGGTAAGCACCGATGTGCTGGGTGATACCACCGGCTTCGCCAGCAGCTACCTTGGCACGACGGATGTAGTCGAGCAGCGAAGTCTTACCATGGTCAACGTGACCCATTACGGTCACGACTGGCGCACGGGCGAACGCCTCACCTTCGAACTTCAGCGATTCTGCCAGGGAGTCTTCCAGGGCGGTGTCGCTGACCAGGGTCACTTTGTGGCCCAGTTCTTCAGCTACCAGTTGAGCAGTTTCCTGATCGAGTACCTGGTTGATGGTCGCCGGAGTGCCCATCTTGAACATGAACTTGATGACTTCAGCGGCCTTGACCGACATCTGCTGAGCCAATTCGCCAACAGTGATGGTCTCGCCGATTTGTACGTCACGAATCACAGGGCCGGTTGGGCTCTGGAAGCCGTGGGCATTGCGCTTCTTCAGCTTGGCCTTGCCGCGACCACCACGACGGAAGCCATCGCTTTCTTCGTCGGTAGTACGAGGGGCAACGCGTGGAGCCGGAGCCTTCTCTTTAACGGTTGCACGATGCGGAGCATTGCTCTTGCGCTCGCCATCGCCGCGACGACTGCTGTCATCACTGCGTGGTTTGTCCGGGCGACGCTGCTCATCTCTCTTGCGAGCGTCGGCAGCCGGCGCAGCAGCCACTACAGGGGCCTCTTGCACTGGGGCGACGAAAGCAGCAGGCGCCACTACAACAGCGTCATTTGCAGACACTTGCACAGGAGCAGGCTGGCGACGCGCTTCTTCTTCGGCGCGACGCTTGGCTTCTTCTTCAGCCTTTTGACGAGCAGCATTTTCTACTGCGCGACGTTCTTCCAGTTCGCGTTTGCGCTCGGCTTCGATTTCTTCCGGGCTGCGCTGTACGAAGACTTTCTTCTTGCGCACTTCAACGCTGATGCTTTTGCTGCCAGCAACACGCAGGGTGCTGGTGGTTTTGCGCTGCAAAGTGATCTTGCGCGGTTCTTCCACTTTCGCCTTGTGGCTGCTTTTCAAGTGAGTCAGCAGAGCCTGCTTCTCACTGTCGGTCACATCTTGCTCGGCGGCGGTGTGCGGCAGACCTGCCTCACGCATCTGCTGCAACAGGCGCTCTACCGGTGTTTTGACCTCATCGGCCAGTTGTTTCACCGTGACTTGCGTCATGCACTTCTCTCCTCAGGCCGCGCCTAATTACTCGAACCAATGGGCTCGGGCGGCCATGATCAACTTGCCGGCACGATCATCGTCAATGCCGTCGATGTCGAGCAGGTCGTCAATAGACTGCTCGGCCAGGTCTTCGCGGGTAATTACGCCGCGCACCGCCAGTTCCATCGCCAAATCCTTGTCCATACCCTCAAGCGAGAGCAGGTCTTCGGCCGGATGGGCGTCTGCCAGCTTTTCCTCAGTAGCGATGGCTTTAGTCAACAAACGGTCTTTGGCGCGAGCGCGAAGCTCGTTGACTGTATCTTCGTCAAAGCCGTCAATGTTGAGCATTTCTTCCAACGGTACGTAGGCAATCTCTTCCAGGCTGGTGAAGCCTTCATCGACCAGTACCTGTGCCAGATCTTCGTCGACTTCCAGCTCGTCGATAAAGTTGCGCAGGATGTCGCCGGTTTCTGCTTGCTGCTTAGCCTGGATGTCCGATTCGGTCATCACGTTCAGGGTCCAGCCAGTCAACTGGCTAGCCAGACGCACGTTCTGACCACCGCGACCGATGGCCTGAGCAAGATTGTCTGCGCCAACGGCGATGTCCATGGCATGGGCATCTTCGTCAACGATAATTGCTGCGACCTCAGCCGGTGACATGGCGTTGATCACGAACTGCGCCGGGTTGTCGTCCCACAGGACAATATCCACACGCTCGCCGCCCAACTCGCCAGACACTGCCTGGACGCGCGAACCGCGCATGCCAATGCAGGCGCCTTGCGGGTCGATGCGTTTGTCTTTGGAACGGACCGCAATTTTGGCACGAGAACCCGGATCGCGGGATGCTGCCATCACTTCGATCAGGCCTTCGGCAATTTCCGGCACTTCAATACGGAACAATTCGATCAGCATTTCCGGCGCGGTACGCGACAGGATCAACTGCGGACCGCGGTTCTCGGTGCGGATTTCCTTGAGCAGCGCACGCAGACGCACGCCAACACGGAAAGTCTCACGAGAGATGATGTCTTCACGGGCCAACAACGCCTCGGCGTTGTTACCCAGATCGACGATCACATTGTCGCGCGTCACTTTTTTCACGGTGCCGGAGATGATTTCTCCCAAGCGCTCGCGATAGGCATCAACGACTTGAGCACGCTCTGCTTCGCGGACTTTCTGCACGATGACCTGTTTGGCGGTCTGTGCAGCGATGCGGCCAAACTCGATCGAGTCGATTTTTACTTCAACGATGTCGCCAGCTTTAGCGCCCGGCTGGGTTTCCTGAGCCTGCTCGACCCACATCTCGACAGCCGGATCGTCCAGATCTGCTTCTTCGACTACCGCCCAGCGACGGAAAGTTTCATAGGCACCGGTGTGGCGGTTAATTTCCACACGCAGGTCAACTTCGTCTTCGAAACGCTTTTTGGTAGCGGTGGCCAGAGCCAGCTCCAGCGCTTCAAAAATAACGTTTGCCGGTACGCCCTTTTCATTGGATACCGACTCAACAACCAGCAGTACTTCTTTGCTCATCGTACGCCTCGCCTTTCGCAAGCCATTGGATCCGCGGGATCCGCGTCTCAGTCAAAACTGGGAATAATGTTGGCCTTGTCGATCATATCGATCGGCAACAGGAACTCATGGTCTTCAACCTGCACCACGATATCCTGCTCTTCTACGCCGCGCAGAAGGCCTTGAAAGTTGCGTCGACCTTCGAAAGGCGAGCGCAGCTTGATCTTCACTTGTTCACCGGCAAATTTTGCAAACTGCTCAATAGTGAACAGTGGGCGTTCCATGCCAGGCGAGGAAACTTCAAGGGTGTATTCAACGGCGATCGGATCTTCAACATCCAGGACACCGCTGATCTGACGGCTGACGATGGCACAATCGTCCACCAGCACGCCGCCTTCTTTATCAATATAAACGCGCAACATTGAGTGGCGACCTTGAGCCGAAAACTCAATACCCCAGCATTCATAGCCCAGGGCCACGACCACCGGGGCCAGCAAGGCCTGCAACTCTTCTAGCTTGCTCGACACCTGAACCCCCTCGTGCATGTATGTGCATGCTATGCAAAATAAAAAAATGGGCGAAACGCCCATCCTTGAAACGCCGTCGAACAGCGGCGTAGAAAGTGTCCAGCTAACAAAAAGCCCCTAAAAAGGGGCTCCGCTAAAACTGGTTGCGGGGGCCGGATTTGAACCGACGACCTTCGGGTTATGAGCCCGACGAGCTACCAGACTGCTCCACCCCGCGACAAAGCTGGGGCGGAAGTATACGACCGATCCCTTGCAGGGTCAATCGAACCTCCACCTACAAGAAAGCCCGCAACAGCGGGCTCTCCTGATAATTGGTACCGAGAAGGGGACTCGAACCCCTACACCCTATGGGCACAACCACCTCAAGGTTGCGTGTCTACCAATTCCACCACCTCGGCAATACAACATTACTGCATGAAACTCTTCTTACTTTTGCTCTTGAGCTGGAGGTACGTCAGTCGCATTGGTTGCCGACTTTTGCTCTTGAAGCACCGGGACATCATCAGAAGCCGGTTTTTGCTTTGGAACTTCCAACACCGCTGGATTTGGCAAACCTACTTGAGTCAGCTCATGAGCTTTCTCTTTAGCAAAGTAACCTAACCCTAAGCTGGTCATGAAGAAACCTGCGGCAAGTATAGCAGTAAACTTACTAAGAAAGGTAGAGGAACCTTGGCTTCCGAACACAGTATTTGAAGCACCTGCTCCGAAAGACGCGCCAGCATCCGCACCTTTACCCTGTTGCAGCAATACCAGAGCAACAACGCCCAGAGCACCCAACAGATGAAAAACGACTACGACTGTTTCCAGCATTTTCTCAGTTTCCCGCGGCGCGACAAATCGCACCGAACTCATCTGCATTCAGGGAAGCTCCACCAATGAGCCCCCCATCGATATCCGGCATGCCGAACAGTTCGACCGCATTGGCCGCCTTCACGCTGCCGCCGTATAGAAGCCGCACACCTCGTGCGACTTCAGAATCCTCTGCCGCCAACTGGGCGCGAATGGCTGCGTGCACATCCTGCGCCTGTTGCGGTGATGCAGTCAGCCCGGTACCAATAGCCCAGACCGGCTCGTAAGCGATTACTGCCTTTGCAAATGCACCTACGCCCAAGCCCTCAATGATGCTGCCCAGCTGACGCCCGACAACTTCAAGGGTCTTCCCGGCTTCGCGCTGCTCGAGAGTTTCCCCTACACACAACACCGGAATCAAGCCACATGCTTGCGCCGCGGCGAACTTGCGATTGAGAGTCCCGTCACACTCACCCAGAATCAGGCGACGCTCGGAATGACCCACAAGCACCAGAGAACAACCTGCGTCCTCCAGCTGACTTGGCGCAATCTCGCCAGTCAAAGCACCTTGCATGGATTCCACCGCAGAATTCTGCGCGCCGACCGAAATCGACTGACCTTTCAAGCCATCAATCACTTGATTGATATACAAGCAAGGTGGGAATACCGCGACATCAACACCGCTTGGCAAGGCCAGATGACGAAGGCCATTAATCAGCTCAGCGACGCTGGCGCGGGTACCGTGCATTTTCCAGTTACCAGCTACCATAGGGCGACGCATGCTGTACCTCGTCGGTCAAAGTGGGCGCAGATGTTACCCAACCGCATCAACACTGGCAAGCCAAAATCAGGCGCAAACTTCAGTAACCAGTTTTGCCAGCTCATCGGCATAACCACGAACCTGCGCTTCATCATCGCCTTCGACCATTACGCGGACCAAAGGCTCGGTGCCGGACTTGCGCAAAAGCACCCGTCCACGACCCGCCATAGCCGTTGTAACACGGGCGCAAGCCTCTTTCACGGTAGTATGCTCGACCGGATTTACGCCGCCCGAAAAGCGCACATTGACCAACACCTGAGGACACTTGCGCAACGCCTGGCGGGACTGAGCAAGACTCTCTTTACGGCCTTTCAATGCAATCAATACCTGCAGCGCTGCAATGATCGCATCACCGGTAGTCGTGTGCTGGAAGCAGACGATATGGCCAGAGTTCTCGCCACCGACCTGCCAGTTACGCTCCAGCAGGTCCGCTATCACATAGCGGTCACCGACATTGGCTCGCACGAATGGAATACCCAGGTCTGCGAGAGCCAGCTCCAACCCCAGATTACTCATCAGAGTACCTACGACGCCGCCCTGCAACTTCTTACGCTCATGCAGATCACGAGCGATGATAAACAGCAACTCATCACCATCGACTACCGCGCCCGTATGATCGACCATCAACACCCGATCGCCATCACCATCGAAGGCAATACCAAGGTCGGCATGCTCGGCAAGCACCGCCGCCTGCAGTTGCCCCATATGGGTCGAACCGCAGTTTTCATTGATGTTCAGACCGTTAGGCTGAGCTGAAAGCACCGTTACCTGCGCACCCAACTCACGAAAGACACTAGGCGCCACTTTATAGGTAGCGCCGTGTGCGCAATCGATAACGATATTCAAACCGGCAAAACTGGTACCGGTCGGCACGCTGCTTTTACAAAATTCGATATAACGACCTGACGCGTCGTTGATCCGTGAAACCTTACCGATTTTGCTCGACTCGACCACCGTCATCGGCATATCGAGCAACTCTTCGATCATCAGTTCGATTTCGTCCGGCAGCTTGGTGCCCTGCCCGGAGAAGAATTTGATGCCATTATCGTCATGAGGGTTGTGCGAAGCACTGATGACAATACCGGCCTCAGCCTGGAAGGTGCGAGTCAGGTAGGCGATAGCCGGTGTCGGCATCGGCCCCAACAGCATCACATCGGCACCCGCAGCAGACAACCCGGCTTCCAGGGCAGACTCGAACATGTAGCCAGAGATCCGCGTATCCTTGCCCACCAGCACCCGACAGGCGCCCATGCTTCGAAATGCCATACCCGCAGCCCAGCCGAGCTTGAGCATGAAATCCGGGGTAATAGGAAACTCGCCGACCCGACCACGAATGCCGTCAGTACCAAAATATTTTTTAGTCATAAATGCTCCATCACTCTTAATCGGCAGATTCTACCGCTTCGATCATCCGCACCACATCGACCGTCTCGGCTACGTCATGCACGCGCAAAATCCGCGCCCCTTTGACCACGGCCAATGCGGCGAGAGCCAGACCGCCATGCAGTCGCTCTCCAACCGGACGATTCAACGCCAGCCCTATCATGCTCTTTCGCGAAACCCCAACCAACAGGGGACGCCCCAAGGCATGCAGAGCCTCCATATGCTTGAAAAGACTCAAATTGTGCTGCAGGCTTTTTGCAAAACCGAAGCCCGGATCGAGGATGATCCGCTCGGGAGGGATGCCAACCATCGCACATTGAGCCATACGCTCAGCCAGAAACTCGCCGACCTCGCTTGTCACGTTTCGATATTGCGGATTGTCCTGCATATCTCCCGGCTCGCCGAGCATATGCATAAGACACACGGGCAGCCCTGTGGCCGCCGCCGCATCTAGCGCGCCATCACGTCGCAGTGAACGCACATCGTTGATCAGACCCGCACCCAGCCGCGCAGTTTCACGCATGACCGCGGGCGTCGAGGTATCGACCGAAATAGTCACATCCAGTTCACGATGAATTCGCTCGACAATGGGCGCAACGCGCTCAAGCTCTTCGATCGGCGAAACCACCCGCGCGCCCGGCCGGGTCGACTCACCACCGACGTCAATCAGCGTCGCACCAGCCGCAACCATCGCCTCGGCATGGCGCAAGGCCGCATCGAGCTGATTGAAGCGGCCGCCATCAGAAAAAGAATCAGGAGTGACGTTAAGAATACCCATCACATGAGTGCGGGCTAAATCAAGAACCCGGTTGCCGCAAGGCAACCGGGTCGAGGACTGTACAGAAGTCATTTAAAACCTTACACGTCAGCAGCTGGACCGCCGATTGGGGTTTGCGGACGTTCGCCCTGCACTACCGGAGGAGTTCCGGAAGTACCCGCACCATCCGACCAGTCGCGAGGCTCGCGCGGAGTCCGCCCAGCCATGATGTCGTCGATCTGCTCAGCATCGATCGTCTCGTACTTCATCAAGGCATCCGCCATGGCGTCGAGCTTGTCACGGTTGTCGGTAAGGATCTGCTTGGCAGTACCGTAGCACTGGTCAATGATGCTTCGCACTTCAGAGTCGATGAGCTTCGCGGTTTCACCCGAGAAACTGGCATGCTGGCCACCACCACCGCGACCCAGGAACACTTCACCCTCCTCTTCGGCGTACATCAACGGACCGAGCTTTTCCGACAACCCCCACTTGGTAACCATGTTTCGTGCGATCTGGCTGGCACGCATGATGTCGTTGGAGGCGCCAGTGGTGACACCGTCAAAGCCCAAGGTCATTTCTTCAGCGATACGACCACCGTAAAGCGAGCAAATCTGACTGATCAACGCACGTTTGGACAAACTGTAACGATCTTCTTCCGGCAAGAACATGGTGACACCCAGCGCACGACCGCGAGGGATGATCGAAACCTTGTAGACCGGATCATGCTCAGGCACAACACGACCAACGATAGCGTGACCCGCCTCGTGGTAGGCAGTGTTCTGCTTCTCTTTCTCGGACATGACCATGGATTTGCGCTCCGCGCCCATCATGATCTTGTCTTTGGCCAGCTCAAACTCTTTCATCTCGACAACGCGCTTGCCAGTACGGGCAGCAAACAACGAAGCCTCGTTCACCAGGTTGGCCAGGTCCGCACCAGAAAAGCCAGGGGTACCGCGAGCGATTACTGCCGGAGCGACATCATCACCCATCGGCACTTTGCGCATGTGGACCTTCAGAATCTGTTCGCGACCACGAATGTCCGGCAAGCCCACAACGACCTGGCGGTCGAAACGACCCGGACGCAGCAATGCAGGGTCAAGCACATCAGGACGGTTGGTCGCGGCAATGACGATGATGCCGTCATTCATCTCGAAACCATCCATCTCTACCAGCAACTGGTTAAGGGTCTGTTCACGCTCATCGTGACCACCCCCCATGCCAGCGCCACGGTGACGACCGACAGCGTCGATTTCGTCGATGAAGATGATGCATGGAGCGTGTTTCTTCGCCTGTTCGAACATATCGCGAACACGGCTGGCACCGACACCGACGAACATTTCGACGAAATCGGAACCGGAAATGGTGAAGAAGGGCACTTTGGCTTCGCCAGCAATAGCTTTAGCCAGCAAGGTTTTACCGGTACCCGGAGGACCAACCATCAGCACGCCGCGAGGAATACGACCACCAAGGCGCTGGAACTTGCCCGGATCACGCAAGAACTCAACGAGTTCACCAACCTCTTCCTTGGCTTCATCGCAACCAGCAACGTCGCCAAGAGTGGTTTTCACCTGATCTTCAGATAGCAAGCGCGCCTTGCTCTTGCCGAAGCTCATCGGCCCGCCCTTCCCGCCACCACCACCCTGCATCTGCCGCATGAAGAACATAAAGACGGCAATGATCACCAGGATCGGGAAGCTTGCAACCAGAAGCTGGGTCCAGATGCTTTGCTGTTCAGGCTGCTTGCCTTCGACGACTACGTGGTTATCCACCAGATCACCGATCAGGCCATTGTCCTGAATCGCAGGACGAATGGTCTTGAAGCTATCGCCGTCATTGCGCTTGCCGGTAATCACATAGCCATCTACCGCTACGCGCTCGACCTTGCCATCCTTCACTTGCTGGATGAAGTCGGAATAGTTGAGGGTCTGTGGCTCGTTAGGGCTGGAGAAGTTGTTCATCACCGTCACCAGGACAGCCGCGATGATCAACCACAGGATCAGATTCTTTGCCATATCGTTCAATTAACTACCCTCTGAAGCAAGCTCCGCTATTGGCGCGCGCTTCGCATGATATTCACCATCCTAACTTACTACAGAACCTACAGATGTGGCAGGCGCCGTCTGTAACCCTTTGTGAAACCTTGACTACACGATTTTCGTTTATGCTTCACTCGTAAAGCGACACAAAAAAAACTATCACCTGCATTAAAGACGCTCATCACTCGCAGCACCTTCAATTCCGCGAAACCCGCGCCCCAGCAAATACTGCTCACGGGACCTGTCACGGGAAGACAGCGGCTTGCGCATCTGCACCTTGTCGAACAACTTGCGAATGTCCTTGTGGTACTCGTCGAAGCCTTCACCCTGGAAGACCTTGATCAAAAAATCACCACCAGGACGCAAAACCCGACCCGCAAGGTCCAGCGCCAATTCGCAGAGGAACATAGCACGTGGCATATCCACAGCAGCCAATCCACTCATATTGGGGGCCATATCGGAAATCACAAGGTCTACTTGTGTATTACCTACGGCTTCGAGGATTTGTGCCAGCACCGCATCCTCGGTGAAATCCCCTTGAATGAAGGTCACATCAGGGATGCTGTCCATTTCCAGGATGTCGGATGCGATCAGTCGGCCTTGGCCGCCGATCAGACGACTGGTCACTTGCGACCACCCTCCTGGCGCCGCGCCGAGGTCGATTACACTCATCCCGGGACGGATAAGACGGTCCTTCTCCTGGATTTCCAGCAGCTTGTAGCTGGCACGCGAACGATACCCGTCTTTTTGCGCCATTTTGACGTACGGGTCGTTGAAGTGTTCTTTCAGCCAGTTATGGCTTGTCTTGGAACGGGCCACGGGCCACCTCAAAATTAAACTCAAAAATAAACGGGTCGTGATTAACTGGGCGGTCCCGGACTCGCTCGGGTAAACTGGCCGCCGCTTTTTACAAGATCAGACACAGGGGTCAGATTATGCCGCTCACTCAAGAGCAGAAGAAACAGTACAAATCCATTGGCCACCATCTGAAACCAGTTTTGACTGTGGCTGACAACGGTTTGACTGAAGGTGTGTTAGCCGAACTTGAACGCGCATTGAGCGATCACGAGCTGATCAAAATCAAGCTCAACATCCTCGAACGCGAATCCCGCCTGGGAGCCATTGCCGAGCTGTGCAAGGCCGGCAAGGCGGATCTGGTGCAAGTCATCGGCAAAATGGCATTGATTTACCGCAAGAACTTCAGCGTCAACAAGCAGCTGTCGAACGTCCATCGCTTCAAGTGATATCAAGGGTCAAGGGTGTGCTTCGCGCACCCTGCCACTCCACCCCGGCACCGACTGCAATACCAGTACCAATCCGGAAAAACCCAGAACAAGATAGCTGAACAAATGCCAGTGATGTGCCTCTGGCAGCCACACGCGCACCACGAAATACATCGCACACGCATACAACGCCATTAACAGCAACTGCCCGCGAATATCCCGCCACAGACTGGCCCGACCCTCGGCCTGAATCAGCACCAGAATCTGCAGAACCACGCAAACGGCTGAAAACCCCACCAGCAGCGCACTCAACATATTACCAATCTCTTCGATCAGTAACGGCGCCAGGCCAATTTGACCCAGCACCGGCAGCAGACCTATGTGCAGCAGCCAGACGCCGCCAACCCAGAGCATCTGGGCCAGCTGCCAGAGCATGGCGCCCGCTTGCAGCGGGCGCCTTCTCTTAGAGGTGACGGACTTCAACAATCTCATACTCGATAACGCCACCTGGCGTTTTAACCGCCACCACATCACCCTCTTCCTTGGCAATCAAGGCGCGAGCGAGAGGCGAACCGACCGAAATCTTGCCCAACTTGAAGTCAGCTTCATCCTCACCAACGATGTGATAAGTCACGCTCTCGTCGGTTTCGACGTTGGCGATTTCGACGGTAGTGCCGAAAATCACTTTGCCAGTGTGGGGAATGGTCGTGACGTCGATGATGACCGCATTCTGCATGCGACCTTCGATATCACGAATCCGCGCCTCGACCATGCCCTGCTGTTCGCGGGCTGCATGGTATTCGGCGTTTTCCTTCAAGTCGCCAAGCTCGCGGGCCGTACCGATGTCCTGGCTAAGCTTCGGACGGACGACCTTGGTCAGGTGAGCGTGTTCTTCTTCCAGGGCTTTAGCGCCCTGGACGGTCATTGGGTATTTGATCATGCCTTCAATCCTGCGTGTAGATCCTGCAAGCGGCGCACGGTCTTCTCGGGACCGAACTTGAGCGCTTCACAGATGGCTTCGCCAGCAGCAATGGTGGTAGTGCAGTAGATCTTGTGCTGCAAGGCGTTGCGACGAATGGAATAGGAATCAGCGATCGACTGACGACCCTCCGTGGTGTTGATGATCAGCGTGACTTCGTCATTCTTGATCATGTCGACCACATGTGGGCGACCTTCGGTCACTTTGTTCACACGACGCACTTTCAGGCCTGCCGCTTCAATCAGCTTGGCAGTACCGGCGGTTGCGACCACTTCAAAGCCCAGGCTGATCAGATCACGGGCTACACCGGCAACCAACGGCTTGTCATCGTCGCGCACACTGATGAACGCGGTACCGCCGGTCGGCAGCACTTCGCTGGCACCCATCTGGGCTTTGGCGAACGCTTCACCGAAGGTGTCACCGACACCCATCACTTCACCGGTGGACTTCATCTCCGGGCCCAGGATCGGGTCAACGCCAGGGAATTTGGCGAATGGGAACACCGCCTCTTTCACACTGTAGAAGTTCGGGATGATTTCTTTGGTGAAGCCGATTTCCTTCAGGGTTTTACCGGCCATGACGCGAGCCGCGATCATCGCCAGGGAAACACCGATGCACTTGGACACGAACGGAACGGTACGCGATGCGCGCGGGTTGACTTCGATGACGTAGATGTCTTCGCCTTGCAGCGCCAACTGAACGTTCATCAGGCCGACCACACCCAGTTCCAGAGCCATTTTCTTGACCTGTTCGCGCATCTCGTCCTGGATGTGCGCCGGCAACGAGTATGGCGGCAGCGAGCACGCGGAGTCACCGGAGTGCACGCCAGCCTGCTCGATGTGCTGCATGATCGCGCCGATCACCACGTCGGTGCCGTCGCAGACCGCATCCACGTCCATTTCGATGGCGCAGTTGAGGAAGTGGTCCAGCAGCACCGGGCTGTCGTTGGACACTTGCACTGCTTCACGCAGGTAGCGCTTGAGCTCTTCTTCTTCGTAGACGATTTCCATCGCCCGACCGCCCAGTACGTAGGACGGACGCACCACCAGCGGGTAACCAATCTTGCCGGCAGCACGAATTGCTTCGTCTTCGCTGCGAACAGTAGCGTTTGGCGGCTGACGCAGGTTCAGACGCTCAACCATTTGCTGGAAGCGCTCACGGTCTTCAGCGCGGTCGATGGCGTCAGGGCTAGTACCGATGATCGGCACGCCAGCCTCTTCCAAAGCGCGAGCCAGTTTCAGCGGAGTCTGGCCGCCGTACTGAACGATCACACCTTTCGGCTTTTCGACACGGACGATTTCCAGGACGTCTTCCAGGGTTACTGGTTCGAAGTACAGGCGATCCGAAGTGTCGTAGTCGGTCGATACGGTTTCCGGGTTGCAGTTGACCATGATGGTCTCGTACCCGTCTTCGCGTAGTGCGAGTGCCGCGTGAACGCAGCAGTAGTCGAACTCGATGCCCTGGCCGATACGGTTTGGACCGCCACCCAGGATCATGATCTTGTCGCGCGTCGAAGGGTTGGCCTCGCATTCTTCCTCGTAGGTCGAATACATGTAAGCGGTGTCGGTCGCGAACTCTGCAGCGCAAGTGTCGACACGCTTGTAGACCGGATAAACCTCAAGCTTGTGACGGTGGCGACGCAGGGCCTTTTCTGTCACACCCAGCAGCTTGGCCAGACGCGCATCGGAGAAGCCTTTGCGCTTGAGGCGGTACATCACGTCACGGTCGATGGTGGCCAGACCGAGAGTCTTGACCCGCTCTTCTTCCTTCACCAGATCTTCGATCTGTACGAGGAACCATGGATCGATCATGTTCATGCCAAAGATATCTTCGACAGTCATGCCGGCACGGAAAGCATCCGCGACGTACCAGATACGCTCGGCGCCCGGCACGGTCAGCTCGCGCTTGAGTACACCCATGCTTTCCGGATTGCTCAGGTCAAGCTTCGGGTCCAGACCGGATACGCCTACTTCCAGGCCGCGCAGGGCTTTCTGCAGGGACTCCTGGAAGGTCCGGCCGATAGCCATGACTTCGCCGACCGACTTCATTTGCGTGGTCAGACGAGCGTCAGCCTTAGGGAATTTCTCGAAGGCAAAACGTGGGAGCTTGGTAACGACGTAGTCGATAGACGGCTCGAAAGAGGCCGGGGTCTTGCCGCCGGTGATTTCGTTCTGCAGTTCGTCGAGGGTGTAACCGATCGCCAGCTTGGCTGCGACCCGGGCAATCGGGAAGCCGGTGGCCTTGGAGGCCAATGCCGAGGAACGGGATACCCGTGGATTCATCTCGATCACAACCATGCGACCAGTGTCCGGGCAAATACCGAACTGCACGTTCGAACCGCCGGTTTCCACGCCGATCTCACGCAGTACCGCCAGGGAGGCGTTACGCAGGATCTGGTATTCCTTGTCGGTCAGGGTCTGTGCCGGCGCAACAGTGATCGAGTCACCGGTGTGCACGCCCATCGGGTCAAAGTTTTCGATCGAGCAGACGATGATGCAGTTGTCCTTCTTATCGCGGACAACCTCCATTTCGTACTCTTTCCAGCCGATCAGCGATTCGTCGATCAGCAGCTCTTTGGTCGGCGACAGGTCCAGACCGCGGGCGCAGATTTCTTCGAACTCTTCACGGTTGTAAGCGATACCGCCGCCGGTGCCGCCCATGGTGAAGGACGGACGGATAATGCATGGGAAGCCGAGCTTATCGAGAACCGCGTTGGCCTCTTCCATGCTGTGGGCGATGCCGGAACGCGGACAGGCCAGGCCGATGGATTTCATCGCCTTGTCGAAACGCGAACGGTCTTCAGCCTTGTCGATGGTGTCAGCGTTGGCGCCGATCATCTCTACGCCGAATTTTTCCAGAACGCCTTCACGCTCCAGGTCCAGGGCGCAGTTCAGAGCAGTCTGGCCGCCCATGGTCGGCAGCAGCGCGTCCGGACGCTCTTTCTCGATGATCTTGGCAACGGTCTGCCACTTGATCGGCTCGATGTAGGTAGCGTCGGCCATGTCCGGATCGGTCATGATGGTCGCTGGGTTGGAGTTCACCAGGATGACGCGGTAACCCTCTTCGCGCAGGGCTTTGCAGGCCTGGGCGCCGGAGTAGTCGAATTCACAGGCCTGACCGATAACGATCGGGCCAGCGCCGAGAATCAGGATGCTTTTAATATCTGTACGTTTTGGCATGGGTAGTCACTCAAATCCGCAGGTCCGACGGCAATCCCCCGAGGAGAAGCCGTCTTGATCAATCTCTGAAGTCCTTCGGGGGCCGCCGGATACCGGGGCCACCCTCAGGAGCTTCTCGCTACATGCTCAAGGCCAACGATTAACGTCGCTTGGCCATCTCGTTGATGAAGCGATCGAACAGTGGCGCCACATCATTCGGACCAGGACTGGCTTCAGGGTGACCCTGGAAGCTGAATGCGCTCTTGTCGGTACGCTCGATGCCTTGCAGGGTGCCGTCGAACAGCGATTTGTGGATCGCGCGAACGTTGCCTGGCAGGGTCGCTTCGTCTACCGCAAAACCGTGGTTCTGGCTGGTGATCATGACGACGCCGGAGTCCAGATCCTGAACCGGGTGGTTCGCACCGTGGTGACCATGACCCATTTTCACGGTCTTGGCGCCAGAGGCCAGGGCCAGCAGCTGGTGGCCGAGGCAGATGCCGAACACCGGAATCTCGGTTTCAAGGATGTCCTTGATCGCCTGGATTGCGTAGTCGCAAGGCTCTGGATCACCTGGACCGTTGGACAGGAATACGCCATCTGGCTTGAGCGCCAGGACTTCGCTGGCCGGGGTTTGTGCCGGAACGACGGTCAGGCGGCAACCGCGCTCTACCAGCATGCGCAGGATGTTCACCTTGACGCCGTAGTCGTAGGCAACCACGTGGTAGGGCAGTTCGGACGCGTCGATGGTTGCGTGACTGTCGGTTTTCAACTCCCAGATAGTGGAACGCCACTCGTAGCTTGACTGGGTGCTGACGACTTTCGCCAGATCCATGCCTTTGAGGCCTGGAAAACCGCGTGCAGCTGCAATCGCTGCTTCATCGGAAATGTTGTCGCCGGCCATGATGCAGCCGTTCTGTGCACCTTTTTCACGCAGGATGCGTGTCAGGCGGCGAGTGTCGATACCGGCGATCGCCACAACGTTGTTGGCTTTCAGGTAATCGGACAGGGACATCGTGTTACGCCAGTTGCTCGCAACCAGTGGCAGGTCGCGAATTACCAGGCCGGCCGACCAGACACGATCCGACTCGGCATCTTGCGGCGTGGTGCCGGTGTTGCCAACGTGCGGGTAGGTCAGGGTAACGATTTGTTGGGCATAGGAAGGATCGGTAAGGATTTCCTGATAGCCGGTCATTGCGGTGTTGAACACCACCTCACCAACGGTTTGACCGTCGGCTCCAATGGCTTCGCCGCGAAAAATGCTGCCATCAGCAAGGGCGAGTATGGCTGGCTTAGTCAAGAAGACCTCCCGTAAATAAAGCCTGAAGGGCAATCGCAGGTTGCAAAAAAGCGGAATGACGTATAGACACGTCACCCCGCTTCTTCGTCGAATTATCTGCGCGCTTTTAGTGGACACACTAAAGCTGTAGCTTACAGAAAAAGGCTTTTTTGGTCCACCGCTAATGAGCCTTAAAGGCAGGAGAATGCGACAGGGCGTCGCTTAGCGGTTGAAAACAGGGCTCAAACTCACGTTCGAACCCTGTTTTCGGCACATCTCAACGCAGGTCGAGCACGTCCTGCATATCATACAGACCAGGCGCACGACCATCGAGCCACAAAGCGGCACGAACGGCACCCTTGGCGAAAGTCATGCGACTCGACGCCTTATGAGTGATCTCCAGTCGCTCGCCCTCACAGGCGAACAGCACCGTATGATCACCGACAACATCACCACCACGAACGGTGGCAAAGCCGATGGTTTCGCGCTCGCGCGCACCGGTATGGCCTTCACGCCCATAGACCGCAACCTTCTGCAGATCACGATCCAACGCACTGGCAATGACCTCGCCCATGCGCAAAGCCGTACCTGAAGGCGCATCGATCTTGTGCCGATGGTGTGCTTCGATGATTTCGATATCGGCATCATCGCCCAGCACGCGAGCCGCCATATCGAGCAGTTTCAGCGACAGGTTTACGCCGACACTGAAATTGGCCGCGAACACGATCGCAATGTCCTTGCCCGCCTCGACCAGCAGCTGCTTTTCCGTGGCTCCCAATCCCGTGGTGCCGATCACCATGGCCTTGCCCGCCTTGCGGCAGAATGCCAGGTTTTTCAGCATGACCTCCGGGAGCGTGAAGTCGATCAACACATCGAACTCGTCAGCCACCTTCTCCAGGCTGCCGGTCAACGACACACCGATACGCCCCAGCGATGCCAGCTCACCGGCATCCACCCCGATCAAAGTACTGCCAGGACGTACGATCGCTGCGGTCAAACCAGTGAGCGGCGCGCGCTGCTGCACCGCCTCGACCAGGATCTTGCCCATGCGCCCGGCAGCGCCCATCACAGCTATACGTCGCATGCCTGTCTCCTTACAGATCGCCAAAGAAGCGCTTCACGCCTTCGAACCAGCCGGTCGTTTTGGGCGAATGAGTATTGTCGTCCGCCAAGGAATTGCGAAGTTCTTCGAGCAGTTCACGCTGACGACGACTCAGATTGACCGGAGTTTCGACCGCAACACGGCACATCAAGTCGCCCGCACCACCACCACGAACCGGCGCAACGCCCTTGCCGCGAACCCGGAATTGCTTACCGGTTTGCGTACCTTCAGGAATCCTCAGCTTGACCCGGCCATCGAGCGTCGGGATCTCCAGCTCACCACCCAGTGCAGCATCAACGAAGCTTATCGGCACTTCGCAGAACAGGTGCTTGCCATCACGCTGGAAGATCGCGTGCTCGCGCACATTGATGACCACGTACAGGTCGCCAGTCGGCCCACCCTGAGTACCCGCTTCACCTTCGCCAGACAGGCGAATACGGTCGCCGGTGTCAACGCCAGCCGGCACTTTTACCGACAGGGTTTTGGATTCTTCGACACGACCCTGGCCATGGCAGGAGTCGCATGGATCGGCAATGACCTTGCCTTGGCCATGGCAACGCGGGCAGGTTTGCTGCACCGAGAAGAACCCCTGCTGCATCCGCACCTGACCAATACCACCACAGGTCGAGCAAGTGATCGGCGAGGAGCCCTTCTTGGCACCGGAACCATCGCAAGGCTTGCAGTTGACCAGTGTCGGAACACGGATATTCACGGTCGTGCCGCGCACCGCTTCTTCCAGGTTCAGCTCCAGGGTGTAACGCAGATCGCTGCCGCGCTGAGCGCCGCCACGAGAACCGCCGCGACCACCGCCGAAGAAATCACTGAACACATCACCAAAGATGTCCGAGAAATTCTGACCGCCAAAACCGGCACCGCCGCCCCCCATGCTCGGGTCAACGCCTGCATGACCATACTGATCGTAGGCAGCACGCTTGCTGGAATCGGACAGCACTTCATAGGCCTCATTGGCCTCCTTGAACAGATCTTCCGATGCTTTGTCATCGGGATTACGGTCCGGGTGGTGCTTCATCGCCAGACGACGGTAAGCCTTCTTCAGGTCCGACTCGCTGGAGCCGCGCTCCACACCCAACACTTCGTAATAGTCACGCTTTGCCATAATTCTTTGCACTCTTAAGGACGTTCGGCAAACCCCTCCTGAGCCTCGCCAAACTCGTTGAGCCCCAATACAGGCCCGGACCCAACTCACGTCAATTCAACGATCCTGGTCTTTGATTTGCGGCCAATAAACTGGCCCGCGGGTGCGGTATTTGTTGACCGAAAAGCAGGAGCATCCCGACCGTACCGCCAGCACCCGAACGTTGTCGCATGCTGTAAAAAATTCACTTACTCCAGACACGCCAACGCGGGAGCAAGCTCCCGCGCGGCGACATCCTACCAGTCACCGCCCGAACGCAGTCAACCGGCCGACCAACAAGCTAGCTTACTTGTGGTCTTTTACTTCTTCGAACTCAGCGTCGACAACGTCGTCAGCTTTTCCAGCGGATTCAGCTGGCTTGGCCGCTGCGTCCGCCGGATTGGCTTGCTCTGCGTACATTTTCTGAGCAATCGGGGCAGACAGCTTGGACAGCTCTTCAACCTTGGCATCGATGGCAGCCTTGTCGTCGCCTTTAACAGCGGCTTCAAGTGCAACCAGAGCAGCTTCGATCGCAGTCTTCTCTTCAGCAGTCACTTTGTCGCCAGCGTCTACGATCATTTTACGAGTCGAGTGAACCAGGGCATCACCCTGGTTACGGGCACTGGCCAGCTCTTCGAACTTGCGGTCTTCGTCAGCGTTGACTTCAGCATCGCGAACCATCTGCTGAATTTCGTCCTCGGACAGACCGGAGTTGGCCTTGATCACGATCGACTGAGTCTTGCCGGTAGCCTTGTCTTTGGCGCCTACGTGCAGGATGCCGTTGGCATCGATGTCGAAGGTCACTTCGATTTGCGGCACGCCACGTGGAGCTGGTGGAATCTCGGCCAGGTCGAACTTGCCCAGAGACTTGTTCTGCGCGGCTTGCTTACGCTCGCCCTGCAGTACGTGAATAGTCACTGCGCCCTGGTTGTCATCGGCAGTCGAGAACACTTGGGATTTCTTGGTAGGAATCGTGGTGTTTTTCTCGATCAGCGCAGTCATTACGCCGCCCATGGTTTCGATACCCAGCGTCAGCGGAGTGACGTCGAGCAGCAGAACGTCTTTCACATCACCAGCCAATACCGCGCCCTGGATAGCAGCACCCATGGCTACAGCTTCGTCCGGGTTAACGTCTTTACGAGCTTCTTTACCGAAGAACTCGGTCACCAGCTTCTGAACCAGTGGCATACGGGTCTGACCGCCGACCAGGATCACGTCGTTGATCGCGCCTATGTCGATACCAGAATCCTTGAGTGCAATACGGCATGGTTCGATGGTGCGCTGAACCAGGTCTTCAACCAGCGCTTCCAGCTTGGCGCGAGAGATTTTTACGTTCAAGTGCTTGGGACCGGTAGCGTCTGCGGTGATGTACGGCAGGTTGACATCGGTCTGCAGGCTGGAGGACAGCTCGATCTTGGCCTTTTCAGCAGCTTCTTTCAGGCGCTGCATCGCCAGCGGGTCACCCTTGAGGTTCATGCCGCTTTCTTTCTTGAATTCGTCAACGAGGTAGTCGATCAAACGAATATCGAAGTCTTCACCACCGAGGAAGGTGTCACCGTTGGTGGACAACACTTCGAACTGGTGCTCGCCATCGACTTCAGCGATTTCGATCACGGAAACGTCGAAAGTACCGCCACCCAGGTCATAAACGATCACGGTGTGATCGCCCTTGGCCTTGTCCATACCGTAAGCCAGAGCGGCTGCGGTTGGTTCGTTGATGATACGTTTTACGTCCAGACCCGCGATGCGACCCGCATCTTTGGTGGCCTGACGCTGACTGTCGTTGAAGTAGGCCGGAACGGTGATCACCGCTTCGGTCACCGACTCACCGAGATAGTCTTCGGCAGTCTTCTTCATTTTCTTCAGGATTTCAGCCGAAATCTGAGGCGGAGACATTTTCTGGCCGTTGACTTCGACCCAAGCATCGCCGTTGTCAGCCTTGACGATCTTGTAAGGGACCATCTGGATGTCTTTCTGTACGACTTCTTCGTCAAAACGACGACCGATCAAACGCTTCACCGCATACAGGGTGTTGTGCGGATTGGTCACAGCCTGACGCTTGGCCGATTGGCCAACCAGGATTTCACCGTCGTTGGCATATGCAATGATCGACGGCGTGGTACGCGCGCCTTCAGCGTTTTCGATGACTTTGGCTTTGCCGTTTTCAAGAACGGAGACGCAGGAGTTGGTGGTCCCCAGGTCGATACCGATAATTTTGCCCATGTTAACTCTCCTGAAACTTTGGATTTGGTTGCCGCAGCAGTGGTGGCTAACTGCGGTAGCACTAAAACGTTTGACTTCTAAATGGGGGCCTTGCGGCTAATTTCAAGCTTGCTCGTCAATCGAAGGCGAAACTGCCGCAGGCGCCTTGCTGACCACGACCATGGCCGGACGCAGCAAACGACCATTGAGCTGATAACCCTTTTGAAACACCTTGAGCACGCTGTTTGGCTCGACGTCGGCGCTTTCCTGCATGGCCATCGCCTGATGAAGTGCCGCATTGAAAGGCTCGCCTTCAGGATCAATCGCTTCCAACTGATAACGCTTCAGGGTGTCCTGGAACATTTTCAGGGTCAGTTCGATCCCTTCGCGCATCGGACGGATGCTTTCGTCGTCCGGGTTGGACATTTCCAGACCACGCTCGAGGCTGTCGATGATCGGCAGCAGATCGCCAGCAAATCTTTCCAAGCCAAACTTGTGGGCTTTTTCCACGTCTTGCTCGGCGCGACGGCGGACGTTCTGCAGATCGGCAGCAACACGCAAAGCCTGATCATGGGCGCCAGCCAGTTGCTCTTCGAGCAGTTGCACACGAGCCGCCAGGTCATCACCCGAAGCCTCGGGAGCCTGATCGGCGTCTAGATTTTGCGTATCCAGCGTCTGTTCGTCAGCCATAGTTTTCTCCTTTCAATTTCGTCCGCGAGCTCGACTCGCTCTTCTGCCCCGGTATATGGGGTCGCAATTTTCAGCTTCAAGGGCTGACAGAGCGGCAAAAGCCCTTAACCCTTCATAAAGCCCGGAGATCACAATTCCCGAGTGCGCTAAAAAACATCGCGACTCAAACAAATCAAGCTAAGGGAGGGCATTGTCAGCCAGAAACAAAACACTGTATAAATATCCACACCTAAAGCCTGGGAGCGGCCTCTATGCTGGTTCACCTGTCTGTACATAACTACGCCATCGTTGAACATCTCGATCTGGAACTGGATCGCGGGATGAGCGTAATCACAGGCGAAACCGGCGCCGGCAAGTCGATCATGCTCGACGCCCTGGGCCTGACCCTGGGTGATCGCGCCGACAGCGGCGTCGTTCGCCCGGGCGCAGACAAGGCCGATATTCTGGCGACCTTCGACCTGGTGGACATTCCAGAAGCCAGCGCATGGCTGGCCGAACGCGACCTCGACAGCGACGGCCCGTGCATTCTACGCCGGGTAATCACTGCCGAAGGGCGATCGCGCGGCTACATCAACGGCAGCCCCTGCCCGCTCGGTGACCTGAAAGCCCTCGGTGAGCTGCTGATCGACATTCACAGTCAGCATGAACATCAGTCCCTGCTGAAAACCGACACCCATCGTCGCCTGCTCGACGAATACGCTGGCGCTACTGATCTGGCCCGCCAGGTACAGCTCGCCGCCCAACGCTGGCGCCAGACACGACAGGAACTGGAGCATCTCTCCAATTCTGGCGATGAACAGCGTGCCCGGCATCAACTACTCAGCTACCAACTCGAAGAGCTGGAAAACCTGGGTCTTGGCGAGAATGAGCTGGAGCAGCTGGAACAAGAACACAAAAACCTGACCAATGCCGAAACCCTGCTGGGCATTTGCCGGCAAGTTGTCGAACAGTGCAGTGAAAGCGATTCAGGAAATGTCCTCAATGCCCTGACGGCCAGCCTTAATCGTCTGTCGAGCGTGAATAATTCAACAGGCGCCTTGGGCGAGGCAACCAATTTGCTGACGAGCGCGCAGATTCAGGTTGAAGAGGCCGTTGGCGAACTGAATCGGTTTCTCGATCACTTCGACGCCGATCCGGCACGCCTTCAGCAACTCGAGGAGCGCCTCGATGCGATTTACACCCTGGCCCGCAAACACCGTATCCAGCCCACCGAAGTCTCAGACATGCAGCAAAAGCTGCTGGATGAGATCGAAACGCTGAACGCCAACGACGAATCCATCGAGCGACTGAGTGATGAGCTGGCGTCATTCGCCCGGCATTATCAGGAGAAAGCCAGAGAGCTGAGCGATTTGCGCCATCAGGCTGCAACGAGCCTGGCCAGCGCCGTCGAAATTGAAATTCAGCGCCTGGGAATGCCCGGCGGACGCTTCACCATTGAGCTGCACCCCAACACCAGCAATGAACTACTGCCTAATGGCCTGGAACAGGTGGAGCTACTGGTCAGTGCCAACCCCGGGCAACCGCTCAAGGCGCTGGCCAAAGTAGCGTCAGGTGGTGAGCTTTCACGCATCAGCCTGGCAATCCAGGTGATTACCGCGCAAACGTCCCGAGTGCCGACGCTGGTGTTCGACGAAGTGGACGTGGGTATCGGCGGGCCGACAGCCGAGATTGTCGGCCAGCTGCTGCGCCGACTGGGCGAGCGCGGGCAAGTCCTGACCGTCACCCACTTGCCGCAAGTGGCTGCCCAGGGCCATCAACACCTTTTCGTGCACAAAGTACGCGGCAGCGATGCCACCCACACCGCTGTATCCAGACTGGGCAAAACCGAACGGGTCGAAGAAGTGGCGCGTATGCTGGGTGGCATTGATCTCACCAAGGAGTCCCTGGCACACGCGAAAAAGATGGTTGTCACCGCCAAAATCTAAGGCAGCAGAAAGCACGAAGGCGACCCTAGAGTCGCCTTCGATCGTTTCGCGGTTTCCCACGCGACATGCTTACTTTTTCTTGCGTACGTACAACACCAGATTGTGATCCACCATCTCGAAGCCATGCTTCTCAACGATCGCCTTCTGAAGCTTTTCGATTTCTTCGTCGAAGAACTCGATCACTTCGCTGGTCTCAACGTTGACCATATGGTCGTGATGTTTGCCGTCATCGAGCTCGAATACCGCGTGACCGCCGTCGAAATTATGACGGACCACCAGTCCAGCTGCTTCGAACTGAGTCAGAACACGGTAAACCGTGGCCAGACCGACATCCTCGCCAGCTTCCATCAGCGCCTTGTAAACATCTTCGGCGCTCATGTGTCGCTGCTCGGCAGAATCGAGCATTTGTAGAATTTTGACCCGTGGAAGGGTCACTTTAAGGCCGGCTTTACGTAGTTCGCTATTTTCAACCATGGTCAGCTTTCTCGCGGATGCTGCTTCGCAGCTTCTCTTAATGCGGGTATGATCGGGGTTTACGTTGTCCCAGCCAAGATAGTGGAAGTCGCCCACCGATGCAAAACACCAAGCTCCTGCTAACCAGTTTCACCTTCGTGGGACTGCTCGCACTCGCCGGTTGTTCATTCCCCGGGGTTTACAAAATCGACATCCAGCAGGGCAATGTCGTCACACAGGACATGATAGACCAGTTACGCCCGGGAATGACCCGTCGGCAAGTACGGTTTATTATGGGCAACCCTCTGCTGACCGACACGTTCCACGCCGATCGCTGGGATTATCTGTATAGCCTGCAGCCAGGCGGCGGTGAACGCCAACAGGAACGTATCAGCGTAATCTTCAATTCCAACGACCAGCTCGTCAGCCTTTCAGGTGATTTCAGGCCTGGCGTAAGCCGTGACGAAGCCATTCTCGGCAAGAGCAGCGGCACTACGGTGGCGGCTCCAGCGGAAAACGCCGAGAAGCCGAAACCAGAGAAACCAGAAAAACCGGTCAAGCCGGGCTCCCTGCTGGACCAGATCCAGAAGGACGTGGACAAAGTGGAAACCACTCCAGTCCCGACTCCAGAACCACTGGGAACCTCGCCGCAATAATTTGCGACAGACAACAAAGCCCGGCATGCCGGGTTTTTTGTTGCCTGTCGTAAAATAAAAGCTATTGGTCCCGCGCTTTCGCTTGCGCGGCCTTGGCTGCACGCAATCGGCGGACCTCTTTGGGATCGGCCAGAAGCGGACGATAAATTTCTATTCGATCCCCCGCCTGCACCGCACGACTGTCCGGATCGGCGACCACCTTGCCGAAAATCCCCAGCGGACAATTCTTCAGATCCAGCTCGGGAAACTGCGCACCGATCCCGGAACGCAACAGAGCCGCCCGCACAGTAGAACCCGCCGGCACACCGACCTTGAGTAACACCTGACGATCTACAGCGGCATACACCACCTCGACCTCAATCAATGACTCAACCATGCAGTTGCTTGGCGCGCTGGCAGAAAGCATCGACCAGGGTATTAGCGGCCTGGTTGAACAGCGGCCCCAAGGTTGCCCGGACAATCGGGCCGGCATAGTCAAAGGCCAGATCAAGACTGATCTTGCAGGCCTTCTCACCCAACGGTTTGAACACCCAGACACCGTGTAGCTGATTGAACGGGCCTTCTTCCAGATTCATCTCAATCGAATGCCCCGGGACCAAGGTGTTGCTGGTTACGAAATGCTGGCTGAGCCCACCTTTTGCGACGGCAAGGCTGGCGCGCATATGCTCGTCACTGGCCTCCAGAACCTCGGCAGAAGAGCACCAAGGCAAAAACTCCGGATAACGCGCCACATCATTGACCAGGTCATAGAGCGCTTGCGCCGGATACGGCAGCAGGGCCGAACGTTGAATATGTGTCGTCATGTCAGCGTCACTTCCACAGCTGTTTGTTGCCAGATATTGAAGGAGAACACCGTCCCCAAACCAACGAACCAGCAGATAAATGCCAGCCAGAAAGTCACCCAACCGCGACGGATGCCGGTCGCAACGAGTATAGAGTCCCAGCGACTAGCCCATCCGCCGTGGACAGAAACCTTGCCTGTCGACATCGTTAACACGCCCAACCGATCAAAAAAGAGGGCGCATTGTCCGGGATTCACTCAACGTGCTCAAGCACGCAGCTTCACCGTAGCCGACACGCGTGCAACTCCCTATAATGCCGCCCCTATGGCTAAACAGAAGAAACACCCAACAGGGACCATCGCGCAAAACAAAAAGGCGCGTCACGATTACTTCATCGAACATCGGTTCGAGGCTGGCATGGTCCTGGCCGGCTGGGAAGTAAAGAGTTTGCGTGCGGGCAAGGCACAACTGGTCGACAGTTATGTGCTGCTCAAGGATGGCGAGGCCTGGCTGCTCGGTAGCCATATCTCTCCCCTGACCACCGCCAGTACGCATGTCATCGCCGACCCTACTCGCAGTCGCAAACTGCTGCTCAACCAGCGTGAGCTGGAAAAGCTGTTTGCCGCCGTGCAGCAAAAGGGTTACGCCTGCGTCTGCCTCTCGCTTTACTGGAGCAAGCACTTGATCAAGTGCGAGATCGCTCTGGGCAAGGGCAAGAAGGAATACGACAAGCGTCACACCGAGCGCGAACGCGATTCCGATCGTGAATTGCAGCGTGCAGTGCGATCCAAGGGTAAGGAAGATTAATCTCCTTACCTGATCGTTCCCACGTTCTGCGTGGGAATGCCGCCATGGACGCCCTGCTTCCGCTTTGTGACGCGCAGCGTTACGGGATGCATTCCCACGCGGGCGCGTGGGAACGATCATGAGCCGAACCTACATCCCCTTACGCCGCTCCGCCCGCGCCATGCGCTGCACTTCCTGACGCACTTCTTCCAGCACTTCTTGCACATACAAAATGTGTCGGCTGGAGACTTCCCGCGCCTGCTCCGCTCGCCCTTCGATAATCGCCAGATACAATTCCCGGTGCTGACTGATCAGCATGTCGCGGGTTTCGGTGCGCTGTTTGTACATGCCGCCGATGTTGGTCACCACATTGCGCTTGAGCAAATCGAACAGACCGCGAATGGTGTGCAGCAACACCGCGTTATGACTGGCCTCGGCAATCGCCAGGTGGAATTTCGCGTCAGCTGCGCCCTCTTCCGCCCGGCTCACTTCATCAGAACGCGAATAGCAGTCCTGCAATTCGTCGAACGCCGCAGCCAATCGTTCGCGATCGACTTCGGTCGCCCGCAATGCCGCGTAGTAAGCACATGACCCTTCGAGGGTGTGCCGGAACTCCAGCAGATCGCGTTGCGCTTCGGGATTGCTTTCCAACAGATGCAACAGCGGATCGCTGAAGGTCGAACCCAGCGATTCCACCACATAATTGCCACCGCCCTGACGGCTGACCAGCAGCCCTTTGGCTATCAGCTTCTGGATCGCCTCGCGCAATGAAGGACGGGACACACCAAATTGCTCGGCCAGCGCCCGCTCGGCCGGAAGCCGCTCACCCGACTTCAGCGTGCCCTCAAGGATCATCCCCTCGAGCTGCTCGACAATATCGTCAGACAAACGGCGCTGACGAATCTGATCAAACCCCATAACTCACTCCCCACCATCCCGACGACTCGCCGGGCTCTCTATTCTGGCCTATTGGCGCCGTGCCAGCACCTACCAGACAGCGCTTGATCGAGCTACTCAGCAGGCACTTGCGCAGCCCCTACGACAAAAGTTTCAGGGCGACAAATTGACACGCCACTCATAAGGCTTTTAACCTAGCCAACAGCGATTGTAAATTGGTATTACCAATTATCCAAGAACGCTGACCAGTGCCTGACCAACAACAACTAGGGGCCATCCCATATGCAAACCTGGCAACAGCTCTACAGCCCGCTCGGCAGTCTCGGCTTGTCTGCTCTCGCGGCAGTTATCCCCATCGTATTTTTCTTCCTGGCCTTGGCCGTGTTCCGCCTCAAAGGACACGTCGCCGGGAGCATTACCCTGGCTCTGGCTATCCTGGTGGCGATCTTTGCTTTCCAGATGCCGGTAGACATGGCGTTCGCAGCGGCGGGCTATGGATTTGCCTACGGCCTCTGGCCTATCGCCTGGATCATCGTCGCCGCGGTTTTCCTCTACAAGCTGACGGTCAAAAGTGGACAGTTCGAAGTGATCCGCAGCTCGGTGCTGTCGATTACCGACGACCAACGCCTGCAAGTGCTGCTGATCGGCTTCTGCTTCGGCGCGTTCCTGGAAGGTGCCGCCGGTTTTGGTGCACCGGTCGCCATTACCGCGGCGTTGTTAGTAGGCCTGGGCTTCAACCCGCTGTATGCCGCCGGCCTGTGTCTGATCGCCAACACTGCGCCAGTCGCCTTCGGCGCACTGGGGATTCCGATCATCGTGGCCGGGCAAGTAACCGGTATCGATGCCGTCAAGATCGGCGCCATGGCCGGTCGCCAACTGCCACTGTTGTCGGTGTTCGTGCCGTTCTGGCTGGTGTTCATGATGGACGGCCTGCGCGGCGTCAAGGAAACCTGGCCGGCAGCATTGGTGGCGGGTTTGAGCTTTGCCGTGACCCAGTTCTTCACCTCGAACTTCATCGGCCCGGAGCTACCGGACATCACCTCGGCACTGGTCAGCCTGGTCTCTCTGACCCTGTTCCTCAAGGTCTGGCAGCCCAAGCGTTCGTTCGCCGAAGCGACCGCCAGCGTCGGTGCCGCAACCGTGAGAAGCGCCGGAGGTTTCGGCCAACCGCGTACGACCCAGCCTTCGCCCTACAGCCTTGGCGAGATTTTCAAGGCCTGGTCGCCGTTCCTGATCCTCACCGCGCTGGTGACCATCTGGACCCTCAAGCCCTTCAAGGCGATGTTCGCCGCCGGCGGTTCGATGTACAGCTGGGTGTTCAACTTTGCGATCCCGCACCTTGATCAACTGGTGATCAAGACTGCCCCGATCGTAGCCGCCCCGACCGCGATTCCAGCGGTGTTCAAACTCGACCCGATTTCCGCGACCGGTACGGCGATTTTCTTCTCCGCGCTGATCTCGATGCTGATCCTGAAGATCAACCTTAAAACTGGTCTGACCACTTTCAAGGAAACCTTCTACGAGCTGCGCTGGCCGATTCTGTCGATTGGCATGGTCCTGGCCTTCGCCTTCGTCACCAACTACTCCGGCATGTCGTCGACCATGGCCCTGGTGTTGGCCGCGACCGGTGCGGCATTCCCGTTCTTCTCGCCGTTCCTCGGCTGGCTGGGCGTGTTCCTGACCGGTTCGGACACCTCGTCCAACGCCCTGTTCAGCTCGCTGCAAGCGACCACCGCGCACCAGATCGGAGTCAACGACACCCTGTTGGTTGCGGCGAACACCAGCGGCGGCGTAACCGGCAAGATGATTTCGCCGCAATCGATCGCCGTGGCCTGCGCCGCGACCGGTCTGGTGGGCAAGGAATCCGACTTGTTCCGCTTCACGCTCAAGCACAGCCTATTCTTTGCCACTATCGTCGGCCTGATCACCCTGGCTCAGGCTTACTGGTTCACCGGCATGCTGGTGCATTAAGAGCCACACGCATTACGGTAAAAACCGACGCCTTGGGCGTCAGCTATTCACAACCCGGTCTGCAAGGCTGCTGAAAGCTCCACACTCTACATTTCAGCAGCTGCGCCAGACAGATAACCGGGACCACCCGGAGACGCGCCTGATGAGCGAGCTTTTTTACAACGCAGTGCCAAACGCGACCCGCCTCGCCCCGCCGCTGCCCGAACCGCGCCAATACCCGAGCGAGAAACCGCAAAAGGTTTATCTGTTCGGAACGTGCGTGGTTGACCTGTTTTATCCCGAAGCCGGGATGGACGCGATTCACCTGCTCGAGCGCGAAGGCATTCGTGTCGAGTATCCGCAAGGGCAAAGCTGCTGCGGGCAGCCGGCCTACACCTCGGGTTACACCGAGCAGGCACGGCAGGTCGCGCGCGCGCAATTGGCGCTGTTCGCCGGGGACTATCCCGTGGTGGTGCCTTCGGGCTCCTGCGCAGGAATGTTGCGTGAACACTACGCCGACTTGTTCAAGGATGAGCCGGACACCTTGAAACAGGTTCAGGCCCTGGCGGCGCGGACTTACGAATTGGCCGAGTTCCTGTTGTTCGTCTGCAAGGTGCAGCTCAAGGACCGCGGCCAGCCGGTCAAGGTGGCGCTGCACACCTCGTGCTCGGCGCGTCGTGAGATGAACACCCATCTGCACGGCCGGGAGCTGTTGGCGCAATTGAGCAACGTGGAACGGGTAGAACACAGCCACGAAAGCGAATGCTGTGGCTTTGGCGGGACTTTCAGCGTCCGAATGCCGGACATCTCCGGTGCGATGGTCGCCGACAAGACCCGTGCATTGAAGGAATCCGGCGCGCACCAGGTGCTGAGTGCCGACTGCGGTTGTTTGATGAACATCAACGGCTCGCTGGAAAAACAGAACGAAGCGTTACGCGGGCAGCATCTGGCCAGCTTCCTCTGGCAGCGTACCGGAGGTGCGAGATGAGCACGCCAAGGCTGATTCCTGTTCATCAGGAGCACGTAGAAACGCAGGAAGATTTCCGCGCCCGGGCTCGCCAGGCGTTGGGGGACACGCAACTGCGAAACAACTTTCGCAATGCGATGGATTCACTGATGAGCAAACGTGCGGCGTCGTTCAGCGACGCCCACGAAAGAGAACACTTGCGAGCGCTGGGCAATGCCGTCCGCGCTCGTGCGTTATCCAGGTTGCCCGACCTGCTCGAGCAGCTTGAACAGAACCTGACCCGCAACGGTGTGACAGTGCACTGGGCGGAAACGGTGGACGAGGCCAATGACCTCGTCCTCTCGATCATCCGGGCTCACGAGGCGCGGCAAGTGATCAAGGGCAAATCGATGGTCAGCGAAGAGATGGAAATGAACCATGTCCTCGCGGCTCAAGGCATTGAATGCCTGGAGTCGGACATGGGCGAATTTATCGTCCAGCTCGACCACGAGAAGCCTTCACACATCATTATGCCGGCGATCCACAAGAATGCCGGTCAGGTCGCGTCCTTGTTCCACGACAAACTTGGCGTGGAGTACACCAAGGACGTTGACCAACTTATTCAGATCGGTCGTAAGGTCTTGCGGCAGAAATTCTTCGAAGCGGACATCGGTGTCTCCGGCGTCAACTTCGCCGTGGCCGAAACCGGCACCCTGCTGCTGGTCGAGAACGAAGGCAACGGCCGCATGTCGACCACCGTTCCGCCCGTGCACATCGCCGTCACCGGGATCGAAAAAGTCGTCGAGAACCTGCGCGACGTGGTTCCCCTGCTCTCGCTGCTGACCCGCTCGGCCCTCGGCCAGCCGATTACTACTTACGTCAACATGATCTCCGGCCCGCGCAAAGCCCATGAGCTCGACGGTCCGCAAGAAGTGTATTTGGTGTTGCTGGACAACGGCCGCAGTCAGGCCTTTGCCGACAGCGAATTGCGCCAGACCCTGAACTGCATCCGCTGCGGCGCCTGCATGAACCATTGTCCGGTTTACACCCGCATCGGCGGCCATGCCTACGGCGAGGTCTACCCCGGCCCGATCGGCAAAATCATCACCCCGCACATGGTCGGTCTGGCGAAAGTCCCCGATCATCCGAGTGCCTCATCGCTGTGTGGTGCTTGCGGTGAAGTCTGCCCGGTGAAGATTCCAATCCCGGCATTGCTGCGCCGCCTGCGCGAAGAAAACGTCAAAGCCCCCGACAGCCCAAATCAAGTGATGCGCGGCCAAGGCAGCAAGTACTCGCGCAAAGAGCGCTTCATCTGGAACACCTGGGCGCGGCTCAACAGTTCGCCGACGCTGTACCGACTGTTTGGCTTCTTCGCCACCCGCCTGCGCGCCCTCACACCGAGCAATGTCGGCCCCTGGACGCAAAACCACAGCGCACCCAAGCCTGCCGCCCGTTCACTGCACGACATGGCCCGCGAGCACCTGGCCAAACAGGGAGATCGTTGATGAGCGCCAAACAGAACATCCTCAACAAACTGCGCAAAAGCCTGACCGGCACCACGCCGCTGGCCGACAACTTCGACGAAGCGCTGGTGACCGAGCCGTGGACTTATCCACCAGAACAACGCATCGCCCAACTGCGCAAACAGATGGAAGCGGTGCACACCGAAATCCACCTGACGTCCGAACAGGCGTGGCCCGAGCTGCTCGCGCAACTTTTGCGTGACCGCCAACTACCAAGCCTGTTGATCGCGCCGACGACGCCACACGGCAAGCGTGTGACCGAGCACTGGGCGAGCAATCCGCAGCCCTCGACGCTCAAAGCCTATGACCGTCCCGTGGAAGAATGGAAAGCCGAGCTGTTCAACGACACTCCGGCCAGCTTCACCACCACCCTCGGTGCCATCGCCGCCACCGGCAGCCTGATCATCTGGCCGACCCGCGAAGAACCCCGCTTGATGAGCCTGGTGCCACCGGTGCATTTCGCCCTGCTTAAGGCCAGCGAAATCCATGACAACTTCTATCAGGTGCAGCAGCAATTCGAATGGGCCCAAGGCATGCCGACCAACGCCCTGCTGGTGTCCGGCCCGTCGAAGACCGCCGACATCGAACAAGTACTGGCTTACGGCGCCCATGGCCCGAAAGACCTGGTGGTACTGATCCTGGAGGACCAATGAGTCTGCCAGCCGCTTTTGTGCGTGATGCACAGCTACTGATTCCTCAAGATCGGCGTTTCGATGATCCGCTCTCGACACTCGCGTTCGGCACCGACGCCAGCTTCTATCGACTGATCCCCAAACTGGTGATCCGCGTCGAGTCTGAAGACGAGGTGGTCGCCCTGCTGAAACTGGCCCAGCGCGACCAGGTACCGGTGACCTTCCGCGCGGCGGGCACCAGCCTGTCCGGCCAGGCCATCAGCGACTCGGTGCTGATCGTCCTCGCAGACACCTGGGGCGGCAAAGAGATTCGCGGCCAGGGCACGCAGATCCGTCTGCAACCGGGCGTCATCGGCGCGCAAGCGAATGCCTGGCTGGCGCCGTTCGGACGCAAGATCGGCCCGGACCCGGCCTCGATCAACGCCTGCAAGATTGGCGGCATCGTCGCCAACAACGCCAGCGGCATGTGCTGCGGCACCGCGCAAAACACCTATCACACCCTGGCCGGCATTCGTCTGGTGCTGGCCGATGGCAGCTGTCTCGATACCGAAGACGCCCACAGCGTTGCGGCCTTCCGTGACAGTCATGCCGAGCTGCTGGAACGGCTGGCGACCCTCAGCCGCGAGACTCGCGCCAACACCGAACTGGCCGCGAAAATCCGCCACAAATATCGCCTGAAAAACACCACCGGCCTGTCGCTCAACGCCCTGGTGGATTTCGATGAGCCGCTGGATATTCTCAGCCACTTGCTGGTGGGCTCCGAAGGCACGCTCGGGTTCATCAGCGCGGTGACCTACGACACGGTCATCGACCATCCGAACAAAGCCTCGGCACTGATCGTGTTCCCTGATGTCGAGACCTGCTGCAACGCCGTCACCGTACTCAAAAGCCAACCGGTCTCGGCCGTCGAACTGCTGGACCGCCGCAGCCTGCGCTCGGTGCAGGACAAACCCGGAATGCCGGCATTCGTTCAGCAATTGTCCGCCAACGCCTGCGCCTTGCTGATCGAATCCCGCGCCGCCACCTCAACGCTACTGCAGGAGCAACTGGCGCAGATCATGGCCTCGCTGGCCTCATTCCCGGTGGAAAAGCAGGTCGACTTCACCGAAGACCCTGTGGAAAACGCCAAACTCTGGGCGATCCGCAAAGACACCTTCCCTGCGGTCGGCGCGGTGCGCAAAACCGGCACCACGGTGATCATCGAAGACGTGACCTTCCCGGTGGAACAACTGGCCATCGGCGTGAACCGTTTGATCGAGCTGCTCGACAAGCATCACTATGACGAAGCGATCCTGTTCGGCCACGCGCTGGAAGGCAATCTGCACTTCGTCTTCACCCAGGGCTTCAACAGCGCCGAAGAAGTCGCGCGCTACCAGGCCTTCATGGACGACGTCGCGCAACTGGTGGCGGTGGAGTTCGGCGGTTCGTTGAAAGCCGAGCACGGCACCGGGCGCAACATGGCACCGTTCGTTGAACTGGAATGGGGCAGCGACGCCTACCAACTGATGTGGCAGCTCAAACGCTTGCTCGATCCGCACGGGATTCTCAACCCGGATGTGGTGCTCAGCGAAGATCCACAAATCCACCTCAAGCACCTCAAGCCGCTGCCCGCCGCCGACGAGATTGTGGATAAGTGCATCGAGTGCGGTTTCTGCGAACCGGTCTGCCCCTCGAAAGGCCTGACCCTGAGCCCACGCCAGCGCATCGTGATCTGGCGTGATATCCAGGCGAAAAAACGCGCTGGCATTGATACCTCGGAGCTGGAGGAGGCCTACCAATATCAGGGCATCGACACCTGTGCCGCCACCGGTCTGTGCGCGCAACGTTGCCCGGTGGGAATCAACACCGGCGAACTGGTGAAGAAGCTGCGCGGCCGCAGCGCTAACCACACCAAAACCGCCGAATGGCTGGCGACGAACTTCAAGACTGCGCTGCAAAGTGCCCGCTTCACTCTGCACGCCGCCAACGGTGCACGCAGGTTGCTGGGTGCGCCGCGGCTGGCGAAGATGTCTGCTGCGCTGAGCAAACTGTCCAAAGGCAAAGTCCCGCAATGGACCAACGCCATGCCGCAACCGGAACGGGCGATTCGCTTCAGTCCGCCAGTGACGGATCAACGTCCGCGTGTTGTGTACCTGGCCGCCTGCGTGTCGCGAATCATGGGGCCAGCGGCGGGCGATAAAGAGCAGATATCGCTCTACGAAAAGACCCGCAGCCTGCTGGAAAAGGCCGGTTACCAAGTAGTGTTCCCGGACAATCAGGACAACCTTTGCTGCGGTCAGCCGTTCGCCTCCAAAGGCTACACCGAACAAGCCGAACACAAGCGTCAGGAACTGATCGGCGCTCTGCTGCACGCCAGTCGCGGCGGGCTCGATCCGATCTACTGCGACACCAGCCCCTGCACCTTGCGCCTGGTGCAAGACCTCGGCGATGTACGGCTGGACCTCTACGACCCGGTGCGTTTTATCCGCACGCACTTGATGGACAGGCTCGACTTCACGCCTCAGGAAGAACCCATCGCGGTGCATGTCACGTGCAGTACTCAACACCTTGGGGAAAGCCAGGCGCTGATCGATCTGGCCCGCCGTTGCAGCAACAACGTGGTCATTCCCGAAGGCATACACTGCTGTGGTTTTGCCGGCGACAAGGGCTTTACCACGCCAGAGTTGAATGCTCATTCACTACGCACATTGAAGGATGCGGTGCAGTATTGCAGCGAAGGCATCTCCACCAGCCGCACCTGTGAAATTGGCCTGAGCCTGCATGGCGGGATCGATTATCATGGGCTGGTCTACCTCGTGGACCGGGTCACCCAGGCCAGAGCGGTCTGAAAGCGAGGCACTGAAAAAGGGGCATTTTTGCCCCTTTTTCGTACCCGTTCCCCGGAAAAATCTTCACCTCATTGCAAGCAAAACAGAACCCTTACACGCCGCCACAGTCCATGTGTTAAGCCTCAACGAGTGTGGCTCAAAGACCATCTGTTCCAGGAGATACCCATGAAGCGTTCTGCCCTGGCTGGACTGCTCATCACCGCAACAATGCTGGCCTCGCCGGCATTCGCTTCAAACGATAGCGATCAATGTGTGATGAACCTTCAAGCAGTCAATAACAAGCTGGCCAGCACTACCACGCTGGACGCTGCCACCAAAGGTGTCGTCGTCACCAAAACCGAACAAGCCAAGGCCGCCCACAACGCAAACAATGACAAAGAGTGTGTTTCCCTGGCGCAGCAGGCGCTCCAGGACATTCAAAGTCACACGAATGGCCAATAGGGCCGGGCCAGAGCCAATCCAGAGCAGGCCCTTACGCACAGGCGCAGACAGAAGGTCGACTCGCCGCGCGCATTGGCGTACACTGCACCTACCTGCTGGTTATGCACAGCAGGTTCGGGGCCGTTTAGGATTCGACGCCGGTTGCGAAACTCTAGGTGCATGCCGAGTTGGTAACAGAACTCGTAAATCCACTGTTGCAACTACTTATAGTTGCCAATGACGAAACCTACGGGGAATACGCTCTCGCTGCGTAAGCAGCCTTAGCCCTTCCCTCCTGGTCACTTCGGTGCCAGCAATCATCAGGGGATGTCTGTAAACCCAAAGTGATTGTCATATAGAACAGAATCGCCGTGCAGTACGTTGTGGACGAAGCGGCTAAAACTTACACAACTCGCCCAAAGCACCCTGCCCGTCGGGTCGCTGAGGGTTAACTTAATAGACACGGCTACGCATGTAGTACCGACAGCGGAGTACTGGCGGACGGGGGTTCAAATCCCCCCGGCTCCACCAATTGATCAATCAAAGACGTCCACGGACGTCTTTTTTTGTGCCTGAAATCCGATGAAATCAAGGACTTACAGCGCTTTTGAGGGCCAGCGAGGTTTTTTGAGTTCCAGACGGTTTGGTATCCCAGGTGGTATCCCGGGCTACCCGGTGCTATTTTTAGGATACCAAAACGGTGCAGGGGGTAACTCTCATGCCTACCCAAGCAACCCGTCTCTCCGACCGTCAGCTAAAGGCGGTCAAGGCAACCGGTAAGGATTTCGTCCTCAGCGACGGTGACGGTCTTCAGCTTCGCGTCAGAGCAAGCGGCTCGATGATGTGGAACTTCAATTACCGTGAACCGTTGACCAGAAGCCGTATCAACATGGCGCTCGGTCCCTACCCTGACCTCTCATTGGCCAACGCTCGGAAAAAAGCTGTGGAGGCGCGTGAGCTGCTCGCCCTCGGCATTGATCCCAAAGTTCAACGTGATGAGGTAAAACAAGCTAAGCTCGCCGAGACTGAGCATACCTTCGAGAAGGTGGCCACAGCCTGGTTCGAGCTGAAGAAAGACTCGGTTACCAAGGCCTATGCCGAGGACATTTGGCGCTCGCTTACGCTTCATGTTTTTCCAAGCATGAAAACAACGCCGCTCTCGCAAATTACCGCCCCGATGGTCATCAAGGTTCTTCGCCCAATCGAGGCCAAAGGCAGCCTGGAGACCGTGAAGCGATTGAGCCAACGGCTCAACGAGATCATGACCTACGGGGTCAATTCCGGGCTGATATTCGCAAATCCGCTCAATGGAATTCGGGCGGTGTTCAAGAAGCCGAAGAAAGAGAACATGGCTGCGCTAGCATCGGAGGAACTACCCGAGCTCATGCTGGAAATTGCAAACGCCAGCATCAAGCGCACGACCCGCTGCCTGATCGAATGGCAGTTGCACACCATGACTCGACCTGCTGAGGCGGCTACCACTCGCTGGGCAGACATCGACTACGAAAGGCGTGTCTGGACTATCCCACCGGAGCGGATGAAGAAGCGCCGTCCACACAGCATCCCGTTGAGCGATCAAGCAATGGCATTGCTCGAGGTGCTCAAGCCCCATAGCGGTCACCGGGAGTATGTCTTCCCGGCAGACCGAAACCCACGTACTCACGCCAATAGCCAGACCGCCAACATGGCGTTGAAACGCATGGGTTTCCAGGACCGCTTGGTCAGCCATGGCATGCGCTCCATGGCCAGCACCATCCTGAACGAGCATGGGTGGGATCCGGAGCTAATCGAAGTCGCGCTGGCGCATGTCGACAAGGACGAAGTCCGAAGCGCTTACAACCGAGCTGACTACATCGAGCGCCGGCGTCCGATGATGGCTTGGTGGAGTGAGCACATCCAGAAAGCGGCCACTGGCAACCTATCGGCATCTGCGATCAATGAATCCAGAGATCGGAAAATTGTGCCCATACGGTGAGTTTTCTCGGGGCGGAACCGGTCCTTCGACGATAAGCGATGTAAGCCTCACCATAGGCTCAAAGCATCATTGATGGCGGGTCCAGACTTTGAGCGATATGCCGGTCGACGCGGTGACGATTGGTGCGATCCATCGCAGTCTGCACAGCGACCAGAGTGCGATGGCATACGCCGTGACGTAGCGTCGGTGGCCAATGCCATGACCTACATGCGCCACATGACGAACTGGTCGGTCCTCCGCCAGATCATCAACATCGGCGAGATGGCCGCGCACCAGGTGGCCGAGGACGCTCCGCTCCCCCCAAAATCATCAGCACTGCACAGAACCGCCATCGCTGACCTGCGCGACCTGCAGGCCGTTGGCAAGGCCCGCTACAAGCGGATGGCCGATATGGCGCCCATCCTTAACTCACCCTCATAGACGTGAGCGATCGACAAATCAGTCGCACGTCATGCGAAAGCGATGGCGGGCACCGTAGATTTACACATGGTGTTACTTGACAGGTTTCAGGAAATAGGCGAAATTCCTCGCCATTACTGGATCCCGCCCTTTTTAGGGGTCTGCACAACAAACCCGGCCGAGAGTCGGGTTTTTTGCAACCATAGAGCTGGCCAAATGCCAGTATATGGATAAATTTTTTGACGCGTTTTGCGTCTTTGGTATAGGTTTTCATGGACGTAGGTGCGACCGCTGAGCAAGACGGAACTGCCGTTGAATCCGTAGCGCCTCAGCTGCATGTGGTGAAAGACGAAAGGGAAACCATCGAGCTTTCCAGTATTGAACAGCCGGCGGTAGAACCACTGATTCAGGTGCTGCGAAATGCGCCTCTGGGCAAGAAGTACCGCATCTATCTGTGGGCTAATCCCGGCGGTAACGTAATGCAACTGCAAGCCCTCATTGAAGCGCTCGCACGCACGGATGCTGATGTAGAGATTGCAGTGGGTCGATTTGCGATGAGCTGCGCTGCTACTTTATGGCTCTGGTTTGCTCTGGATCCTATCAACCTGAAGGGCGATCCAGGTGAAGGCCGGGTAGTGTCGGTAAACCCGCTCAAGCCTGCGGTCTTGCTGTACCACCGGCCGAGATGGCCGAATGGGCCTTATTATTGCTTTATTGACGATTTTAAAGATAAGGCAATTCGATCGAGCGTTCGTGAGCAGGTGGATATGTTTGACGACCTGTTCTACCGTTACCTTGAACATCAAGGGTTGTCACAGATCCACGCGGCAACAGTAGCTACGCCGCAGGTGACCTATAAGCATGAATTGCATCATCTGTTAGAAGCATACCAAAGCAACAAAGATTGCTTTATTCCCTTGTAAAGGAAAGGAATCATGAAGACTTTTTGCGCTAGTGAGTATCAAGCCAAGAACGAGTCTAAGCCACGTAAAGACGCCATGACCGGTCGCGAATACACGCTGGCACGCGTTCGTCAATTCCAAGAGGCTGACGAAAATCTCAAGGAAGCGTGTGCAAGACTAGGCATTGAGAAACCCGTCATGATCTGCTGATCAACTTCACCTTCGTAGGAAAAGCCCGGCCTCTTTACCGGGCTTTTTCGTTTCTGATGCGGGTTGGAGCAGCCGGGTAGCTCGTTGACTCATAACATAAAGGTCGCTGGTTCAAATCCGCCCTCGCTCCATATTCCCAGCCTCGCCATCGTGCGGGGCTTTTTGTTTCTTGCGCGGCGCAGTCCACAGCTAGGGTGGTCCCTCAGGAGGGCCTCGACACGGTATCGCCGGTAGTCACGTTACGATAGAACACCGGCACCTGAAGCGCTCTACTTGGAAGCCTGCGCAGCTTCCTAGCTAAGCAAGACTGAATCTCGATAGCTCTATACGCCTCTTTCGTCGGCGACACCGGCGACAACCCGCGTATTCCGTGGCGTGCAGCATGGCGACAGAGGTGGCGACTGTCGCCATTGCAAGCCTCGCTCTTGGGGCTTTCTTGACTAAGCCCACGCGAGCGGGAAGGCTCCGCATTCCCACTCGCATGGACTCACATTAAAAACCGACGAACGACCAACCGGCCATGGAAAACCACCGGCCTCCAAGGCCTTCCAGCGCTACCAATGGGCGCAAGAGTCCCCCCCAAAATACGGTTGACCGCCAGCAGAACGAGCGCTAAACCAGAACCGTACCAGCGCTGTCCTCGACAGCACCCAGGTAGCTAGAACCTTTGAGGCTACGCCACGCCGTGGTGGTTCTCCCCAAGTGCGATTAGCGTCCGGCGGCTCGCACGCTCACAGTGATGTGATGGATGCCTACTTCTATTAGAGTGCCACTGCGGCAACTCATACCCCTTTATAGCTGCCCTGCAGCAACCTATCCGCTTGGCCATTTCCTTGCGCCAACCTGTTGCCCGTCTCTTTGCCCCCTAAAGAGACGGGCGCTCCTACCACTGCTGCAGCCCTGCTCACACGGGCCTTTGCGGCTATCCCCCTCGTGACAATCGGCGTGACAAACACCGAAGTCACCAACAACAGCGATCCAGATGATGGTGCCGCAACCCAGGGAATGGACTGCACCTGACTGACAGTCAGGCATGCCCCGATCATCGAATCACTGCTTTCACCCGACTCAGGATCTCGCGGCGCAGGTCTCGTCAGCCAGCGCAGCCTCCACCCGCCCACTTCTTCGGAAGTGTTCAGGAGGCTACAGATCTTGAGATGCCCAAGCTCCCGGTCGTAAAGAGCCGTCAGTCCCGCGTTAGCGGACAACCCTCACAGGTCGCAGGGGCCTTGATCCCTGATAACACTCAACAACCGTGGCGGGATGAGTGAAGACAACGTTGATCATCTCAGGAGAATAGCGATGCAACTGTGCGAAGCGTTCGAGCCCCCACAACCCTTGCTGGAATACCAGCAAGCGCCACTGCCCTACCCGGTCGAAGCACTTGGGGATCTGTTGGGCCCCGCGGTCGAACGCCTGGCCGAGGTGATCTGCGTGCCCCGCGCCATGGCTGCACAATCGGTGCTGGCAAGCGCTGCTCTGGTAAGCCAGGGTCATGCCAATGTCCAACTCGACGGCCGAACTTATCCGCTGTCCCTTTACCTGCTGACGGTGGCGTCTTCGGGTGATCGCAAAAGCGCGGTGGATCATCTGGCACTGAAGACGGCGCGCGACTGGGAACGACAGCAGTGGACCCTGTATGCGGAAAAACTCAAAGCTTATCGCGCCGCTACCAACACCATGGCCAAACCAAAAACCTCAAAGAAACACGCGGATCCGGAAGGCAGCGAACTATCTGAGCCAGTCCCGCCGAGGCTGATCATTGCCGAACCCACCATTGAGGCCCTGATCAAAAGCCTGTGCCATGGTTTGCCCAGCATGGGCTTGTTCAATGATGAAGGTGGCCAGTTCTTGGGCGGCAGCACCATGAGCAAAGATAATCTGCTCAAGGCGATTACCACCTTGTCTACTCTGTGGGATGGCAGTCCGATCGACCGGGCTCGCTCCATGGCCGGGGAAAGCCTGCGTGCCTATGATCGCCGCCTCAGCCTGCATTTGATGCTACAGCCTTATTTGGCCAACCAGCTACTCAAAGACCCGGCGATCAATGGCCAAGGCATCTTGGGCCGCTGCCTAATCAGCTGGCCCGAACGCCTGGTCGGCGGGCGTTTGTACAAGGCAGTCGACTTGACGCGAGATGCCAAGGTCCAGCGCTACCAAACGCGCATCACCGCCCTGCTGGATAAGCCATTGTCGCTACACAAAGACGGTTCACTTAACCCCGCTAGGCTGGAACTGACGGCCAGCGCTCGCACTGCCTGGATTGATATTCACGACACCATCGAATGCCAGTCCGGCGAATTCGGTGAGCTGGCGTGCGTCCAATCCGTCGCAGGAAAAGCGGCGGCCAATGTGCTGCGCATCGCCGGTGTGCTCGCGGTAATTGAAGATGCGAGCGTAGTGAGTGAGGCCCATATTCAACGCGCCTCAACACTGATGGATTACTACCTGGCGGAGATCCAACGCCTGACCGAACAAGAGCCAATCAACACTTTACGCGAGGAAGCGGATCGACTGCTGCGCTGGCTGACGCAAAAAGGCTGGACCCAATTCACCATCCGCGATCTCAATCGCAACGGCCCTCGCTTTGCACGCAAGAGCAGCCATCACACCGCCACACTGCTCGTCGAGCTGATCACGCATAACTGGGTGAACAGTCGCGATGCCAAAACTTTCGAGGTCCGCCATGTTTCGCCTCAATGACGCGGTGCGCTGCTACCAGGCACAACATCAATCGCAACCAGAAGCACCGCGTGTCACCGCTTCTGTCGCCACCTTGTCGCCACGCGCCAAGCCAAGAATGACGCGGGTTGTAGCCACTGTCGCCGCTGTCGCCACACCACTTCTTGCCCCCGCCGACATCGCCCTGCTGATCGAGCAACTGCGTGAGGAAGGGGCACTACTGGAACACCAGGAGAACGCCCTCCTGATCCGTCCGACACACTGGCAGCAGGTGGACAGGCTCAGCCCCCACTGGAAAGCCATGCTGCTCTTTCTGCAAACAAACGAAAACGGTGATGACGATGGCACTGGTCGGTCGGCGTGATGGTCGCAACTTTGGCTATGGCCGCCAGCTGAGCTACGCCGGCCCACAAGCGCTCAAGGATCTGTTTGCCGGTGGCCACTTCGCCACGGTCAGAGCGCATAGCGATCGCTGGCAAGCGTTCGTGCGTTGGTGTCGCTCAGTGGACGGCCCAGGTTACAACGATGCGCGCCAGATCGATCGACGGACGCTGCAAGACTACGCCGCTTACCTACGACAGCAGGTCCAGCAAGGTGAACTCTGCATCGCTACCGCGCAGAACCGCCTGAGCAGCATCAACCGCACCCTCGCTGCGCTGCGTGGTGATCAGGATGTCAGGATCGCCAGCCCGAGCCAGGCCTTAGGACTGCAGCGCTCGACCGTACGCACCCGCGCGCCGGATGGTCAGGACCGCCAACAGGTGCATCGAGTCGTGGAGGCGCTTGGCGGACAGCAACACGAGCGGGTGGCCGCGATTGTCCTGTTGACCCGAGCAACCGGCATGCGCCTGCGCGAAGCGATCCTGGCTGACCTGCCACGCTTGCAACGCGAAGCCGAACACTTAGGCCGCATCAACATCCAGGACGGCACCAAAGGCGGCCGCTCAGGGGCTTCAGCGCCACGCTGGGTCGTGGCCAATGAAGCGGTGAAAGCGGCTCTACAGTTGGCTCGTCATGCATCGCCGCCCCGCAGCCGCAACTTGCTGGCCCGAGACGAAAGCTACGCCGCGTTCCTGCAACAGACCGTACTCCCCGCCCGCGAAATACTGCATGAACACGGGCTGAAGGGTTTCCATGAACTGCGAGCGGCCTACGCCTGCAAGCGTTACGAACAACTCACTGGCCACGCCGCACCAGTCAGTGGTGGCCATTGCTACTGCATTGACCGTGACCTTGATCAGCAGGCGCGTCAACAGATCAGCCTTGAGCTCGGGCATAACCGGATCGATGTGGTCTCGGCCTACATTGGAGGTAGAGCGTGACCAAGCCCTTCGATATGACTCTATTCCTGAGCGGCGTACTGACCGGCTCGAAGGCTACTCAGCAACGCCACCTACGCCAAGCCCGAATCATGCAAGCGGCCATTCAACGACGATGGCAACGCGATAATCCCTGGACCTGGCAGCTCAAGCATGTGCGCTGGTTTCTCACTCAGCACCTGAAAGACCACTCCGACGCCACCCGGTATTATTATCGACTCACCGCCCTATTGATCTGGAGGCGATTAGGGAACGGTCGAGAATTGCTGATCAGTTGCTAGGCTAGACGTAGGTAGGCATTGATTACTCTCTGCCGTCCTGACCGCAGCATTTCATCGCGTCCGACCTCGCTTAGCAGGGACTGCTCGATGACCTGCTCACGCAAGGCCTTGAGGCTGATAGGCAGGCATCGGCGACCACGGCCAATACGGGACGTATGACGGACTGGAAATCGGGAATGGCCATATTCGCTTCCTTCCTTGAATTCAGACCGACGCCTTGCGGCCACGTTTTGCCTTGGGCGCAGCGGCACGCTGGGCTTTGATGCGCTCCAATAGAACGCTGGCAGGCTCGTCGTTCGGGTCTTGGGGCACCAACTCACCACGGAAGGCTTTGGCCAGGATGCTTTGGGTCAGGTGGTCGATACGGGTCTTGGCCGAGACGACTTTGGCTTCCAGTTGGTCGGCGAAGGCGAAGAGTTGGTCGACGCGGCTGACTATTTCGGCTTGTTCGTCTAAAGAAGGATAGGAAAACTCTATTTCTTTAATTTCCCCTAAGAAAAGATTCGCTTGTGCCGTCGATTTTGACCTGGTCGCAATTTGGACTTGTGCAAGTGGTGACTGAAGAAAGTACATTAGATACTTTATGTTAACTATTTCTTTCAGCGGCCGAACTAATGCAGCACTTCTGACCATTACATATGCATCGTTTTTGTCAACTAGCGCTACGCGCCCGACGCTGCCAGAACATGAAATGAGCACATCACCAATAGAAGGGTCGCATCGTTTTCTAATTCGCTGGTACTCGTCATCTCCGACGTAATCTACATCCGATAAAAGGATCTCTGAGTTACCAATATTCCTTGCTGAAAGCAAATAATGACCATGGATTTGCCTTTTTGGTGTTGCATGCTCGCCATCGGTTATCTTTATAGATATATCTCTAATTCTGAGTTTTTTCCAAACGTCAGGGATATTCCCTAGGTACTCACCGTCTGTTGGGCTTTCTCCAAAAGCTAGGTCGCTTTTGACATTTTTAAGTTTTATCTGCTCGGATTTGAATTTTTTCAGATAACTCAATGCTTGTTGCAGGTTTTGAAGTTGCAATGCCCCATTGGTATTCCGCCACTCCTCCGTCAACCGCCCGGAAACCGCTGCGGCGAGGACGGATTGGCGGAAGCGTTTGAGCAGGGTGGGGATGGCATTAACACGGGCTTTGAGGGTGTCGACTTGAGCCAGAAGTTCATCAAGTTTTTTGGCTATGCGGGTTTGTTCGGCGAGTGGCGGCAATACGATGCTGTAATTAATCACCTTCTTTGGTTGCGCTCGTGTCAGAGAGCCGCCAACGCCGGATACTTCTGCGCACAGTACTTCTCTGAAGCCACCTTCGCTCAGTTGGTATCTCAGAAAATCTGCATTAATTAGTGACTGTCGTATCACGATCCATTCAGACGACCCTATCTGTGTAAAATCCCCGACGGGCCCTACCTTCCAGACACGGTTAATGCGTGGGTTTATTTTGCAAAGCAGCACATCATTCGGCTCAAGAGACTGTTTTGTTGATCCTATTTCTTGGCCATTAACAGTCTCAGGCTTACGAGTCGGATAAATCGGTACGCTATAGAGCTCAAACATCTGCTCGGGGCTTTTAAGTGGGTCAATGTTGCTTCCTGAATAAGCGTTAACCCCGCCAATAGTGGTTGATACCCACCCCTTCGGCAACTCACTCATCCTCATTCTCCCGAACCACCACCAACCCCATCACCTCCGCCATCAACTGCTTTTGCGCCGCCACTTCATCTCCCGCACCGAGGGCCTTCATCAATTCTTCCAGCTCATGCAGCGCCTCGGTCAATTCGGCCATGGCCTCGCCAGCCAGTACTTCCGGGGTGGGCAGCTTATTAGCGTCGAGGCTGTCGGCATCTTTCAACCAAATGATATCCAGCGAGTCGCCGCGCTCCCGGACTTGTTCGCGGGTAAATACGCGGAAGCGGCTGAGTTCGCCGATTCCTTCGACATTCTCGGCGCGCGGGCTGTTGCCGTTGGCATCCTCACCGAACGCGACTTCGAATGGCTTCAGGTAAGCCGCACCGAACGGCGTACGCTTCCCAAAACTAGGCATGTTGCTACGCAAATCGTAAACCCACACACGCTGCGTGCAGTCTTGATCTTGACGCGGGTTATCGACCGAGCCTTTCTGGAAAAACAGCACGTTGGTCTTCACGCCTTGAGCGTAAAAGATCCCCGTTGGCAGGCGCAGAATGGTGTGTAGGTTGCACTTGTCCATCAGGTCGCGGCGTACGTCGGTGCCGACGCCGGCTTCGAACAGCACGTTATCCGGCAATACCACGGCGGCACGGCCACCGGGTTTGAGGCCGCGGTAGATGTGCTGCAGGAAGGCCAGTTGCTTGTTGCTGGTCTTGTAGGTGAGGTCATCACGGGTCGGACCGCCACCGCCCTTTGCGGTGCCAAACGGTGGGTTGGAAAGGATGACATCGACTTTGGGCAGGTTGGCGCCGGTTTGGCCTAGGGCGTTGCCTAGGTGCACCACGCCTTCTTCGTCACCTTCCATGCCGTGCAGCAAGGTGTTCATCAACGCCAGACGACGGGTGCCCGGTACCAGCTCTACGCCGACAAAGGCACGGTTGCGCTGGAAGCTGCGAGCCTTCTCATCAAGGTCGTAATAGTCGTCGGTTTTACTTTTGATGTAAGCATCGGCGGCAATCAGGAACCCCGCGGTGCCGGCAGCCGGATCCTGAACGACCTCACCGGGCCGAGGCTTGATGCAGTTGATGATGCTGTCGATCAATGGGCGCGGGGTGAAGTACTGGCCGGCACCGGATTTGGTTTCGCTGGCGTTCTTTTCCAGCAGACCTTCATAAAGGTCGCCGAGGCCGTCCTCACGGGCACTGAACCAGTCGATTCCATCTAGGCTCCTTACCATTTGTTCGAGATGGCGTGGCTCCTTAAGACGGGTTTGGGCGTCGGTATAAATGGCGGCGATCAATTGATCGCTGCTCTTGCCTAGATCGAGGAGCATTTGGCGGTAATGGTTGAGCAAATCCAGACCTGACTTATTCGACAGGTCTGGCCAGCGGGCACCGGCCGGCAGCTTGTGGTTGAAGTCGTCGTTGTTCTGAACCTGCTCGTATTCCATCTTGATGAACAGCAGCAGGACCAGTTCGGTCACATAATCGCTGTAATTGATGCCGTCGTCGCGCAGGACGTCGCAGAGGTTCCAGAGTTTCTGGACGATATCGCTGTTGGTCATTGGTTGCCCTGAGAAAAGAAGGTATAGGGTCGATCGGGAAAGGCGTGGCAGCCCCATGCGAGTCATCGACCTATGTAAAAATCGAAAGAAAAATTTTGCGGTGGCCGAAGCTGGCCAGCATGTGGCACGGGAGCGTATGGAGATCTGCCTGACATTGCAAGAGACCATCCCGACGCCCACGGCTGATCACGCGGCGGCGGACCAGAGGTTATCGCCGAGTGTATCCAGCACTTGCTCCAGCTGGCCTCCAAGCAGCTTGTCGAGCCTTTTCAATCCGCCGTCATTGGAAAATGCACGGTTCAGTTGCTGCTTATCGACCACAATTTCATGGACCAATTGGGTCGCCAGGCGATCCAACCATCTGCGCTGGACCTGGTTCCAGGGTTGAAGGGCATAGATTTTCTGCATGGCGTTGGCGACCCTCTGCTCAAAAGGAATCAGCGCTTCACCCAGTGCAGCCTGACGAATGTAGCCGATCACGCTGGCAGCGATTTCCTGATTACTGTTATTGAACCAGGCGCTACGCAGACTGGCTTCACCGAATGCATTCTGATCGAGCAACAGGCGGATCTCGCGGAGTTGTTCACGTGTCAGATCCTTCGGGCGGTTTACCACTACAGACAGGGCCGCGGATTGGTTGATCTGCAGGTGGATGAACTCGCGAAAGCTGTCCAGGTAGTCGGAAGGCTTGCCGTAATGACCATAACTTTGTTCACGGACCAACAGCTTATCCGGGTGATGCGAGATCACCGGATAACGATAGGTACCGAGCAACTCGTTCACCGTGGCAAGCTGATTGAGCAGCTGGCTGTGCTGACGAACGAAATTTGCTGCTTGCTGGGGGCCCAGCTCATGAAGATGCTGGTGTAGGCTAGCCGGCTCTACTCCCCAGAGTTCATGTAGCTCATCGAGTTTATGCTTGATGTCCGGCCGCGTCTCAGCTCTGTGCTGGGCCTTGCGTAGGATACGCATGATGCGCTGGTTGAGTTGGTCTAGTACGTCATGGGCATGACTCGTCTGCTCATTGTTGCCCGGCGCTTCGTGGCTATGGTCGCTGGTAATTTCATCCAGCAATTGCTCCAACGTGATGCTCGGGTCTTTTACCAGTGGCCGCATCGTATCGACCGATTCCAGGCTGGCGTACAGGTCCACTGGGTCATAGATGCGGAATACGGTCTTGCCTATGTCATCGCAGCGCCGGGTCGCGCGGCCTTTCATTTGCTCATAGAGGATGCGAGAACGCACGCGACGCATGAACACCAGGTTGCAGATCGAGGGCACATCAATACCGGTGGTCAATAGGTCGACGGTAATCGCGATATTGGGATATTTCTCGTTCTTAAAATGGCGAATACGACTTTCAACATGGTCGCTCTGGCCTGTGATGACCTGTACCGCAGCCTGGTTGTAGCTCTCCTCGTAGATATCCTTGAAGGCCGAGTCGAGAAGGTTTTTCACCCTTTCCGCGTGAGCCTGACTGACGCAAAAGATCATGGATTTCTCTTCGCCGTTTGGGTCGATATCTCCAGCAAGGGCTTCGCAGATGACCCGGTCGAAGTCAGGTGTAATCACTCGGCGGTTGAATGATTCGATTTGGAAATCCAGCTCATCTTCCAGCTCGGCGACGTCGACTTCGCCAGTTTGCGTGTTGATTACGCTGACCTTATCGCCTCTGTCAAAATGAATGCCGTTTTCGCTTAACTCGGTTCTGTAGTTGATCGGGGGTTCATGATCGATCAGCCAGTCATCCGCGACCGCTTCGCGGTAACTGTAGGTGAACACCGGTTTTCCGAAGATCTCCGTTGTCTGTATCGCCGGGGTGGCGGTCAGCCCAATGCGACAGGCGTCGAAATAGTCGAGTACGCGACGATATTGCGAAAGGTATTGGCTATGGTCACGAACGGAAAGCTCGCCTTCAGTCATCTCCTGATCGAGCGTATAACCACGGTGCGCTTCGTCGACAATGATGCAATCGAATTCGCCAACCGGCGGTGGATTATCCGAGCGGAAGATGCGGCTCACCATCGCCTGGACGGTCGCTACCTGGACGCGGGTCTCCGCTTCGGCCGCCATGTCGCCGAGTACCTTGACGTCGTAGATTTGCGCGAGGGTCTGATTTTGCTCCAGTGGCATATCGTGGAACGAATCGATTGCCTGTTCACCCAGGGCACTGCGGTCTACCAGGAACAGGATGCGCTTGAACCGTGATGATTTCAGGAAGCGATACATTAGGCCGATTATAGTACGGGTCTTGCCAGTCCCGGTGGCCATGGCCAGTAGACAATTGCGTTTGTCTTCAGCCAAGGCCTTTTCGACAGCCAGAATGGCTTTCTCCTGGTAGTCTCGCAGCTTCAGATAGCCGAAACCCTCTGTATGAAGTTTGGCTTCGGCTTTTGCCCGGTCCTGCTTGAGCAGATCGAGCAGATCGTCTGGCCGGTGGAAGTCCTGAAGGGCACGACGGGTATTTGCGGGGCTGCGAAGGTCTCTGAACCAGGTGCCGGATTGCTCGGCAAGCTGCTGGATGTACGGGCGACCATTGCAGGCAAAGGCGAAGGGGATTTGGAAGCGGCCGCCTTCTCCGTCTTCCCATGCGTCGGAGCGACCCGCTTGGCTCCAGGCGGTCACGTGTGCGGTGGGATCGAGCCCTCGAGCGTATCGTTCGGCTTGGGGAATGCGCTCCGCGATGTTGATGCGCTTGCGCTTGGCCTCGACTACAGCAATCGGCATCAGGCCGCGGAACAGAATATAGTCTGCCTTGGAATTCAGATTGGACATGGGCCACTCGGCAATTGCCTTGTTCTTGCCCTTTTCCGGACGCCCGCCTTTGGTATAGGTGAGATCCAAAGAGTCGGCTTCCCAGCCCGCCTCATTGAGCTGCTGGTCGATGAGAATACGGGTAAGGTCTTCATCCAGATCGAACTGTCTGGTCGCTCGCTTGGCTTTCTTGGCAAACGCTTGAGAGACCTTGGCTTGAGAGGCCAGCTCTTTGCGCAAGGCCTCAAGATTCCTTTCATGCTCGGCCCGCAAATCGGACAGTTGCTTTTCCTGCTCGTCCGCCTTCTGTTTATAGTTGCGCGACTCGATTTCCATTAGACGCGCGAGCTCTGCGTGCTCTTCGGCTTCACGCGTGAGCAGATCTGCCAGTTGCTGGTCATCCTCCAGTCGATGATCGGACTCGCGCAGCTGTGCCTTGAGTTGATCAATTTCGCTTTGGAGTTCGCGCAGCGGCGCGCTGGGGTCTGCTGGCGTGATGAATTGGCCAGGCTTGAATGTCCTGTCGGCTTTACCAGCAGCGCGGTGGTACCAGACGCAGAGCTCGCGGGCGACTTTCAAGCCATCGAGCGCTTCCCGGTGGCAGGTGCTGAACCCGTGGGTCGCTTTGTTTCCTTCAATGCGCAGCGTATGGAACAGGCTGACAATATTTCGATCAAGCTGGATTTCACGGCCCAGTTTGTAAAGAAGGTCAGCCTGGGTGGTCTTGACATCAAATTCGATGGCAGCACGGCTGGCAAGGTCCTGCGCTAGGGCTTCTCCCAACTGTCGGAGCTTGATCAGCGTAATGTTGGGATCGCTGCTGAAAGCCTGCTCGGCGCTTACGGCCAACTTGTTGAAAACCGGGTCGTGTTCGGCAAGGAAGAAGAAGTTAGAGCGTTGGGACATTGCGTCATTCCTTAGACTGGCTCTGGCAGCGATCATGTGCATAAGCGCAAACAAATTATTTCAACTTTAACGAAGAATAATGGCACTTGACCAGCACTCACTGTCCCGCGCCTCACGGAGCGCCGGTGTCGATACGCGCCGCATTCCAAATTGGTATCACTTATGGGGCACCCATGGCAGCATCACCAACCTCACAGAAAGCCGGTTTGTCTTACTCTCCACCTGTGCACGCGTAGGTGGTTGGAATACACAGCGCTAATCGAGCTTCGTGGTCTCAGACCAATAGTGGGCAGCTTTAATGATTCGCTTGCAGCCAGAAATGGCATTAGGGACCAAATTCTCGTGCTGACTGTCACTCATCGAAATGCTGATCTCGGCATGAGCTTCTCTCACTGCTCCCCACAAGCTTAGATAAGCTTTCGCCAGCTGGTCGCTGGGCAGATCCAATGCGCTCAGCTTATTCAGCTGCTCGTAATAGCCTTCAAGTGATCTCCTTACCTGACCCCAATCAACTGTTTTAGTCAGCACCCCCCAGCCCTGAACGCAGTCCAACAGGCGTACAGCAAAGTCGTGCATGGATAGGGCGGTATGGCTTATTGAATTTTGAAGAAAAGTCATCTTCTCCTTTGCCTTCTCTACTTCGCGCAGCGCCCTCTCCTCATCACGTCGATCCTTCGCATTTGCTATCCACACCGATGCCAGTATGGCCGCGATGGAACCCACAGCCTGAACCCATGCTGGCGCGTTGGGATTTCCCCAAGGCCAATTGAAGATCCACCAAGCGGCTAGGACGACTAACGGCGATACAAGCAGAGCACTGACAAGGCCGCGTGGGCGGATGGTGAATACTATCTCTTTCGGCATTGCCATCTCCGTGCCATCACAAAAACACGAAGCTTGCCCGGTGAGGTTTGGCGAGTCCATAGGGCGCTGCATGATGGCACTCAGCTCATCCCAACTTGCAGGCTGCATAAAGGCTAAAAAATGGCAGTAGTTTGCGTCCAGCCTGGCGCCTCATCGGCATCCAGGACCAGCTGCACACCAGGACATGGGCAGCGTCGGTAGCAGGGATCCCGTGACGTCACCTAGGCTGCCAAGCTGCACCAGCGCCAGCCCCCCGCCGTTGATGGTACCGATGTAGATCGGCGAAAACGCCTGCTCATGCTTGCTGGCACACGCCAGGTCCGGCACCGAGCCATACAGCACTCTCGACAGAGGCAAAGCAATTAGCCATCATCGTTGCGGGCAGCTCACATGCACGATGCCATCGCCAAATCCACGACGCACCTTGTCGCACCCGCCCCCACTGATCGACTACCCCATCGGGCCCGACGAACGCTTGTATGAGGATGGGCGCAGCGAGCCCAGCGGCGGTGGATTTCAAAGATATCGGAGTTTCGGTACCGAAGTTACCGATGGAGTGGAGCGGGCGAATCTGGGGTGCAGACGGCGATGATTGAAGCACTTGGGGAAGCAGGGTGGCCAGCATTAACGGCGGTGACCTGCCCTGATCCCCTGTCCCTGTTGAACATTGAGAACGACCCAACCTACTGCATCGGATGCTGCGCACCATGAATGTGATGAACGTAATGCCCCAACTGTCCCTGTCCCCCTGTGGCCCGGTTAACGAAGCTGGGGAGCAAGTGCATTTTCGTCAAGGCGACCTTGACGGCGCCTGCGGCCCCTACAGCCTTCTGATGGCGCTAGTTGCCAACGGCATCATCAGCCGCTTCGAGGCCAGCTACATGGGGCTGAACGACGGCCGTACCCGGCTGGGTAAATTCCATAACCGCCTGGCCGAATTCGGCGGTCTGATCAATAACGGTACCAACGGATGTGACCTGGACTGGCTAGTCGACTGCTTTCGCAACCAGATCAGCCTTGAGAAATTCAGCGGCAACACTCGCTCCATGGTGACCGAGCTGGTGGCAGCAGTAACCAATGGCTACTCCACCATCATCGGGGTCGACTGGCCGGGCGGCGAAGGTCATTGGTTACTGGTCGTTGGCTATCAAGGTCAGGTGGTAGAAGTAGCAGGTGCCAAGTCCCAGACCAACGTCACCCACCTGCTCTGCCTCGATCCATTCCTCGAAGCCCCTCGGGTGTCACTGTGGAATGCAGTCCTGGAGGTGCAAACTGCCGATGGAACGGTGGTCAATGCCGGGCCGTTTCCGTCCAACCATTGGGGTGGTGTCGAACCGAGCAAGTGCCGGATTACCAATGGATTGGGCATTGGGAAGCGGTAGGGCTTGGCTGGACTTTTCGAGCGGCCGACAAACGTATTTTCAAAATTATCCGGAGCAAGATTGATGACCACTCCTCGAGTTTCTAATGCACTTTGGGCACAAATTTCCAACCTCAGTGGCCAGCGTTTAGATACACCTGCCAACCGGTCGGATTTTGAAGTTCAGGCAGTCAGCCCTACTCACGTGACCATAGCGACACACAGCAGCACTGTCAGTGTTTCGCGGCAGGCATTTGAACAGACGCTGGACTATCTGCTCACTCAGGGACATCAGGGGCATTCCAATCAGGTCGCTATCGGCTCCAATAAAGACCCTTTGCTGGCAAGTCCGCTTTGCCAGGCTGCACGCAGAGAACCTGGTGGTAGTGCCGGGCCCATGGTGATCACGTATGTGCTACCGATTCTTGAAGCATGTGGATCAGTAGGTATAGGTCGAACCGCCCGCCCCAGTACAGTCTGGTTGTTACCATGAGTCTGTAAGGGAGTGGCATTGTATGAATCCCTTTCGGCGACACTGTCAGCGCCAAGCGCGTCGTGGTGGCCGGTTACGGCGACTCCCAGCCTATCCCAGGTATCGCACCAGAGGATGCCCAGCAACGGCGCATCGAAGTGCGCTGGGTGACACAGGAAGATCGCTAGGCCGTGTTCGCCACACTTTTCACCACAGATAAAGGATTCCAGTAATGGGTATCACCTACAGACAAGATGACGACCTGGCGTTTCTCCAGTACTGCACGGAGGAAGACATCCGCCAGCTGGCCAAGTACCTGATGCTCGATAACGATGGCGAAAAACGAGTTGCCAGTGAGATCGCTAACGATGAGCAATTCAAGAAACTGGAGGGCCAGCCGGACCAGTGGCGCCAGTGCTGGAAACTGGTGGCCGGTGAACTGCAGCATTTCGGTGGCGATTCGATCGTCAACTTGTTTCGCCGCCAGGGAGTGCTGTACAAGGAAATGCTCTGCGACGTCTGCGACAAGGCAAAAGCCAAGTACGATAGCAAATCGTCTGCCTATGACATCGAAAACAAGTTGATCGAACGCCTGGTCGAGCAGTCTTGGGACAGCATGTCTGACTCCGAAAAACGCAAAGCCATGGAGTCGATGAATCTTCCTGGGGCCATTGAATCTATGCCCCTGGCCGCAATCATCAAAGCTATCAGCTCAGGCGGCATAGGGTCCTTCGAGTGGTCTGCTTGGCTCGCCAATTCCGCCCGCCAGTACTTCGGCAATGCCTTGGTCATGGGCGCCGGTGGTGCCGCTGCGTTGATTGGCGGACGCGCCGTGGCCGCCTTCGCCGGGCCGGTCGCGGCTATCGCCGTGACCATACCGTTGCTAAGCGGCACCGCCTATCGGGTCACCATTCCAGCGGTCATCCAGATCGCCTACATGCGCCGCAAATACGAAAAAGAGGACCGTTTCTGATGCAAGCCGCCGCCGACCTACTGCAGAAAATCTGGGTTCTCGATGAAGCCGCCTTCTCCAAAAAACTGCTCGACGCCTTGGCTCAGGGTAAAGCTGTGATCCATGACGGCGTGGCCTACTGGAAAGCAGGTAGTGGCGAGAGTGGGATTATTCAACACCTGCCATTCAAGGAAACCATGATCAAGTCCGCCGAAGAAGCGATCAAAGCCGCACAAATGACAACCGTCATGGCCGCAGCCGCTTCCACCTGCGTGATCCTCGGCGCGTTGATCATCCAGACCAAATATCTGGCCGCAAAACTCGACAAGATCCAGAACACCGTCGACGAAATCGCCAAAGACCTGCACGCCCAGAACATTGTCTATTACATGGACAAAGTCACCGATTACATCGGAGGGATAGAAGTTGCCCGCACCCTGCTGAAGGACCGCAGCCTGGCCCATGAGATCAGGGAAGTGGCCTACCCACTGCTGGCCACCTCAGCGGCCAAGCGCAACCACGCGCTGTCCTTCATCGACAATATCCTCAACCTGGCGCATAACAGCAACGAACTGACCAACAAACACTACGAACTGGTGGTCAACTTCGCCCACATGATGCTGGAAATCATGCCCCTGGGAATGCACACCGAATACCTGCTGGCCGCCCGCGTCGGCAAACCACAATTGGCCCAGCAAATCCTGGAGGACGGTGCCGAGCGCTACCAGGGAGCCATGAATCTCTACAAAAACTTCCTAAACGAACAACACCGCAATCTGATCCGCGGCAGCATCGGCGAAAAGGCCGAAATCTTCCATCGCATCGAACACAAAGCCAAACAACTGATCCACTCGGAAGAAAACCGGCTGCTGCTGTCCCTGCCCAATGGTCGTATGGCTATTCTGGAAGCGGCCTGAGTCCCAGCCCTAGAGCTGAAGCCTGATCGCTTGTTACAGCTTGCATACAAGCGATCAGGCCCGGATCTTCAACTGGGATGTAAGCCCCCTTCTGAGGTGCTCATCTGATCAAACTCAGGGCCTCACAATGCCGTTTACCAGGTCATAGACCAGCGTAAACGCTACGTCCGCTCGCGAGGTGTAATTGCTGCCCTTACTTACAGCCATCAACACCGCCGCAAATACTCCGCCACCGCTTTCTCCAACCACCCTGCCGCCCGCATCCTCAATTCCTTGCTCCCACACTTCGAGCAGCGCTCAAACCACTCCCCAGGCAGCAGTGCATCGCTCAGAGGCACCACGGTTTGCTTCCAAGTGCAAAAAACCACAAAAAAGTGGGGGAACAAATGGGGGGATCAGAACGTTTTTCAAAACACCTAAATCATTGTTTTTCAAAAAGTCAGAGGCAGCACGGTCCCGTAAAATGTTGTCGACATTTGGTGGCCCTTGATGGCTGCGTCCCCCTGCGTGCATCGCCTGCTTGTTTCCACCTCGCCTCACTGACATCATCAAGCCATCACTTGGGATGAGACTTGTCATTCCACCCCTTCCGCAGGTTCCGCCAACTCCTGGAAAAACGCTACACATGACGCAGCCGATCAAGGACGAAGTTCAAACGCTGCTAAGCGGCCTCGTCACCCCCGATATCGTCGTAGCCAGCACCTCCGTTGCCACCTTGCTAGGCGGCCAGTCGATCCGCGGCAGCGACGACCGCCACATAGAAGGCCGGTTGACCATCCCCGAATACCAGCGCCCTTACCGCTGGCAGATCAAACACCTGCAACGCCTACTGAACGATCTCACCGAATACTTCTCACCGCCTACGGGTGCAACGCCGCCTGAGCACGACTTCTACCTGGGTAGCATCATCGTCCACCAATCGCGCCCGCCAAGAATGCGCACCGACGTCTTGAACATCATAGATGGCCAGCAGCGCCTGATTACCCTGGCATTGCTGGCACATGTGCTGAAGCAACGAGATCTCGCCCAAGGCATCGAATTGGCCTCTCCAGAGTCCCAGACCCGCGCCCTGGGCAATCTGCGCTGGCTTGAGCAACAGCCGTTGCCATCGGTGGACTTCTCGCGGATGAACATCACCTTGGTCGTCACCCGCAGTGAAGATGACGCCTACCGCTTTTTCGAGACGCAGAACACCGGCGGGGTCCGACTGGACGGCCCAGCGATCCTCAAGGCGCATCACTTGCGCGGGGTGTCGCGGCAGGAGCAGGACAAGCACGCGCGGCGCTGGGAGGCCTGGGGCAAGCTGGACGACACGATGGATGCGCTGATGAAGGCGCGTCACTGGCAACAGCTGAAGTGGCGCAGTCTCTCGAGCCACCGCCAGCCACTGCAGATGCGTGAGGAGATCGTCGCGGAGTTGGCCGAGCGCACCGGGCAGGGCCTAGATATGGCGTATCGCACCGCGCGGGTCAGCCATTTTGGCCAGGGCCAGGCTTTGCAGGTGGACAGTGGATACGCGATGCGTCAGCCAATCAATGCCGGTACCAATGCCATTCACTACTTCGATTATTTCCATGAACTGCGTCGGACGGTATTGATCAGGCGTGATGACGACAGCCTTGCGCCTTTTCATCAGCTGTACGACGAGTTGGTGGTTAAGGCCAACGGCAGCGAATTTTTACGCAAGCTATTTGACTGTGCGGTGTTGCTGTATGTCAGCCAGTTTGGTCGACAAGGGCTGTTGGAGGCGGGGTGCTGGTTGTTCAGGGTGATTTTCTCGCCGCGGTTGAGCAATGAAAAGGCCGTGCGTGAAAGCACAGCGCAGAGTTTTGCCAAGCACAATCCGGTGTTGGACTGGATCGCCTACAGCTACACCCATGACGAGCTGATCGAAATCTTGCAGAGGTTCAGTTATTCCATTGCCGAGCGACTGGATGAGAATAGTGTGAAGTACCGGTTCGTGCGTACTGTGCAGGCGTACTTTTCGATGGGCTTGAGCAAGCCGGGCGAAGCGCTTCAGACGGACTTTGATGGTGAACTCAAGCATGTCATCAACCGCATGCTCGAAAAACTCTCCTCCAGCCAGGAAGGTGTGCAATGAGTGCCAGTGTCCGTTCCTATGTCCAGGCGCCAGCCTTGTTGTGCGCTGCAGAGATCACCCTGGTCATCCCCAGCTACCAACGTCCTTATGTCTGGCCGAGCGAGGATGTTGTCGGTCTGTTGGAGCAGATCATGGTGGCCTGCGACACCGACGCGCCGCATTACTATATCGGCACGGTACTGACGTCCGCCGTCACCCCACGCGACTCAGGACACACCCACACTCTCTATGAAGTGATCGACGGTCAGCAGCGCATGACCACCTTGATGCTGCTTGCCCTCGCGCTGACGGCGGTGGTGCCCGACAACGCGCTGGCGAAGTTCATCGTATGGAACAAGCAGCCCCGGCTGACCTTTGCCATTCGTGACGAAGTGCAGCGACTGTTTGCGGCGTGGGCCGGGCTTGATGCCGAGGAAAATACGGGCAGGGCCTCTGAGTCGGACGAAGCTTACATCAAGCACCTGTCCGCTGCCCGCAAGGCGCTTGCCGATCGGTTGGGCGCATTGCGCAGCCAGCGGGGGGAGACGTATCTGGCCGAGGTGGCCGAGTACCTGTATGCGAAGGTGCGATGGGTGAACAACATCATGCCCCCGGGCATGGACCTGAACCGACTGTTTTCGACCATGAACAACAGCGGCGTGCAGTTGGAGCACAGTGACATTCTCAAGTCCCGTCTGCTGGCTGTGATCGAGACGCAGAAGCTGCGCTTCGATGCTATCTGGCAGGCCTGTGAAAACATGGAAGACTTCTTCGAGCGCAATCTGCGCAATGTCTTTCCGGACGCGGATTGGAAACGCCTGAAACAGGATGACCTGGCCAGGCATTGTGTGACGACCTTCCCGCTCAAACGCGTCCCCGCCGGGGATGTGCAGGGTAAGACCATTGCACAGTTAGCCAAACTGTCAGTGGTCGAATCGGACGAGTCCAAAGCACGGCAAGAGCCCGTACGTTATTGTCGCCCGATTATCAGTTTTGGCCTCCTGCTGATGCACGCCTACCGCATCTATCTCAAGGAGCACCGCCAGGACGATGTCGAGGTGCGCCTGCATGACAGTCGGCTCAACGACTACTTTGCCGACTTCATCGCCCACGCCACCGAAAGACAGGCTAAGGCCTTCATCGAATGCCTGTGGGCGGTGCGTTATCAGTTCGACCTGTGGGTAGTAAAATGGCTGCCGGAGCCTGACAGCCAGGTCTGGAATCTGCGTCAAACCAGCGTCAGCCGAAGCCGCTCCGACAACGGCTGGCGGCTTGCCCGCACCCGGCTGGAAAGCAGCGACCTGAGCCAGTTGCAGAGTGTGCGAAACTTCACCGGCGAGCGAAGCGCGCAGTATTGGTTGACGCCGTTTCTCGGGGCGTTGGTGGCTGGCGAGGCAAAGACGCAAGCGCAGGTCGTGGCGCTGCTGGAGCGCATTGACAATCAACTGTCCCTGGCCGAAGACAGTCAGAAGGAAGCCAGTTTTGCGCTGTTGGCCGGTCATGACTTCGCCATGCGGGGCATCGACACAGTTATCGATGACTTGAACGAGCCCAACGGCACTCGCTTCGAGCATTACTGGTTCCAGAAACTGGAATACATTCTCTGGCGAGAGCGCAGCCGCTTCGGTTTCTTTGACGCGTCCAAGCTGGCGGCCTACCGAATCACCTCGAAGAACTCTGTGGAGCATGTCCATCCCCAGCGGGAGGAGTTCGGCGTTGAGTTGGCTAAGGTTCACCTCGACAGCTTTGGCAACCTGGTGCTGCTGAGTCCTGGCGAAAACTCGTCCTATAGCAACCAGCGCGTCGGTAAGAAGCGAGAAGACTTCAAGGGCAAGCCCCGTTACGACTCGCTCAAACTTGCTCACATCTTCAGTGGCAAAGCCGAGATGGAATGGGATGCGCCTGCTATCAACCGGCACCAGGCGCAGATGTTAGTGTTGATCAAGGAGCACTATGACGCGACGGGGACCTAAAGACTGCGCCCGGTCCCACATGACCGAACGCATCACTGGGGAGGGACTGGGCGAAGTTCGGGAAATAGACGACGTAATCTCACACTAAGCATGCCACCGGGATGTCCGCTTCGGGCAGTTCTCTGCCTATCATGATTACGAAGCATGCTGGTCAACTCCGATGCAATCGGTGGTCAGATCGAATGCAAACGGGTGGTCAAGTGGAGTGCAGTATTCCAATTGGTATTCCAACTAAAAATAAAAACAGATATTAATGTTATAAATCAATATCTTACTTAACGAATTCAAATTACCCCGGCCTCCCAGATCACCTGGAGCTCTTCGCCCAGGGCATCTTCATCGATCGAAGCCAGCGTGATGGCATGCTGCTGCACACTGCCCAGTTTGGAAGCATCCACTTCGGCCACCACCCACTGCCGGCGTCTAACTTCGACGAGCTGGCCCGGTTCCGGGATATCGCGGTAGCCGCTGTCTTCCGCCATTGCGGTCATTCTTAACTCCTTAGCACCGTAATCATCTAACTGATGGATACGGATGAGCAAAAGCTTATGCCCGGCGCGTTTTATGGGCGCAAAGCACTAATTCACTTGGGTACAGGTATGGAGTTCGAGGGCTGAAACGGCAGCGTTCGTGCTCGCAGATAACGCTGTAAATCGGTCAACCCTGGGGTACCACGGCCTGCCATGATGCGATGTCCGTCACCTTATCCACTGCCTGAACATGGGTAAAGCCATACTCAATGCTTTTTGCCAGCATGGTCAGTTTGCGGGCGCGCACTTGTCGGACATCGGCGTTTTGGCTACATCGCCGCGCCCTTTGCAGATCAGGCTGATGCGCATGCCCTGCTAGAGCTCGGCGATTCAAAAAGGCTTCACACCGATTCATCAGTCGTCATAGAGCTCCGTATGGTCGATACGCTCCGTCACAGACCGCACAATCGGCCCGATATCGCGATGTGGAACGACACGGGCGATGCTTTCCGCATCCTCCGTCAAACCGATCGCGACGCTGAGCCGGCCTCCGATTTCGATACCGAAGTGCGGGAACTTCGCGCCGAGTGGATCCAGTTCGATGAATCGGAAGCTGCTCGGTAAGTACATCCTTCGCTTCAGATTGAGCTCTCCGGTTTCGATTGCCCGGCGATAGAGTTCACAACTGGATCCGCCGCCGGTGACGAATATCGGCAGCCCTTCACTCCAGGCAGAGCTTCGCGGATCTCCCCGTGAGTTGGTACGGGTGCCATCGGTCACCCCGGCGATGCATCTCGCGACTCGGTTCGCGAACTCCGAGTCGACAGTATCGACATCATCCCGACGCTTGCCGTGTCGTTTCGCGAAGCCATCGGCAGGCTCGACAGGCGCCGCATCGTCCCATGCAAAATCAAGGTCGAGCCTGGAATGACGGTTGTGGTACAGGTAGTGGGTTCCGAGTGGACGGACGGCGGAGAAGAAGATTGGAATTCGCGGCGAGGAGTCGAGATCATTTGGCAAAACGACGTTAAACGTCGCCACATCGAGAGTAGCCGCACCAATATCGACCAGCACGTGCAATCCTTCGCTCACCTGGGGCGAACCGAGGTAACCGGCGATCTGCGCCACGAACTCCGGCACGACGCCCGGCTCCGTCTCGAGGCCGACGTCCGCTTCGCCACTCCTCCACGCGGCAGTGATGTTAGACTCCTGAAGATGGCTTACTCCCGCCAGTTGCCAAGCGGTCCGAGCTATGCGCCGGAAAAGGTCGACGATCTCCGGTCGCTCGTGTGGTTCGGTGGGGCATCCGACGTTCAACTCCCAACGAAGCGAACGGGCCGCTAGTTTCCGCCCGACCTCGGGGTGCTGATAAAGAAACGCCCTGGCGTAGCGAATGACCAATGCGAGATAAGCCAGGGCGGACATCGGGCACTCATCGGAACCTGCCATCTCGATGAGCGGGAGTTTGAGGTTGCCCTGGATATCGGTCTCCGCGAGTCGCCGCCAGAAGTACTCGCCATCCTGTGCACGGTGGACGAAGCCGGGTATCACATATCGCCCGGTTGTCGACTCGTCACCGGTGACCGCGGACCAGTCGACGGGGACTAGGTCGACGCCCGCCCGAATCGCTACTTTCGTGAAGGCGGTTCCGAAATCCACCCCGATTCTGACCACCATGGGCGCCGTTCTCCCACTCTGGTGCTCGGGATGCTGCAACGAGCTACTGGCGTCAGCCCAGCCGGGCATGGCCAAAGAACGTCCCCCATCGATATGTGGCCGAAAGACTGGCGTCGGCTCCGTATGGTTCTGTGTGGGTGATCGCGCATCATCTGATATCTGGGAATTACCCGGCAAATTCTTCGCTGCATCTTCCTTTTGGTTATTCGCACCGGCCCCTCCTCCCTTGGAACACGCCCCGGCAGGAGCGGAAGCTGTCCTTGCGGCAGTGGACCGATTCGGCTTGCAGGAATCTCGACGCCCATGGGTAACCGATGATTTGGAGCCAGAAGGTAGAGTGTCGTCCCCGCTGTTGTCGGAGGCCTCTAACCAAGAAGTAGGGGGAATGAAGTCGACTATCGTCGGCTTTTCTTCCCGCGTCTCGTTCGAATGCTCCCCCTGCAACGTTCGTTTCACGTCCCGTAGCTGTTCCTTCCAGCTCTTCATGGCCTTTCCCCCTCCCGCACTACGTCCACGAGTAAGACGCAGATCTCGCGCGTTTCCGCCGAAAAGGTCTGGCTCTTCCTGATCAGCGTTGCCCGGCGCGTCTCCATCCTCGCCAGAAAGTCCTCCATTTTCTTGCGCTCTGCGTTCGCCAGACCTTTGCGTCGTTTGCCATCCGGGCTGCTCCCATACAGCGAAGCGAATGTCTCGTGACCCTCAATGCGCTTCTCGAATCCGTCACGCTTCTTGCGGACGTGGTCCTCCAATAGCTGCGATAGCACGTCGGCACGATCACGGTTTTCGCGCCGCTTCTCGCCATTGAGTGCCCTGTAGCGATCTCTGAGAATTTCCTCGCATCGCTCTACGGCGGCCACCCCGGACTCCGAAGAGACATCGAGCGCAACCGTCGGCCAGTCGACGCCCGATTTCCTGACCGTATCGAGTAGAGCTTCCGCTACCCGAACATCCAAGGGGGTGTCCCGATCTAGCGCTATGGCGGCGACGAGGAGATGCTCTTCCTCCTTCACGCCCGAAAAACTTGCAAATCGGGTCATCACGGCGTACCGGCCCGCCGTGAGGCCATTGGCGGTGACTCTGGACGCATAGAGCGGAAAGCGAGCCTCGCAGTTTTCGGCCTTGTGTGACAGGAAGCGGACGATCGGATGGAAGCGATGGACGATCTCTTCACCGGGTTTCGGCTTCTCGGTGATTCTGTCGGTAAAGCGGCAACGCCTTGTCTGCCCCGAGCCCAGTCCGGTCTTTCCGACCAGATTCTCCTTTCTGACGAACTCGTCCAACTCCGCCGCCAAGCTCGGGCTCAGACCTATGTCAAAGGTGTCTGGCTCGCCACGTGCAGCAACGACCCGGCAGCCAGGAACAGTCCTGAGGTAACCGTCCACGTATCGAATCAAGTCGTGCCGGGTGACTGTTTTTCCCTCTCCACGCGCCGCCTCAATCTGTGCCAGCAACTGCTGGCCGTGGGCGACCAGTTGGATCGCCTCACGCTCCAGCTCCTCTTGTTTGCGTTTGGAGTTCTCAATCGCGAGTGCCACTTCCTCAATCAGGCGCGTTTCCTCATCGGCCGTCAGGTGCTTGGACAGCAGTACATCCTCGAGACGTCGGACCTTGCCAATGATCTCTTCCGTTTCACCTAGCGCGCTCTCAAAGACCCCTATTCGTTTGGCCAAACGGGTGAGGATCAGGGCGTCGATGGTCTCCTTGTGTACGAAGTTCCAGACCAGGATACGGTTCGACTGTTGCCCGATACGGTCGATACGGCCGATACGCTGCTCAATGCGCATCGGGTTCCACGGCAGGTCGTAGTTGACCACGAGTCTGCAGAACTGCAGATCGACACCCTCTGCCGCCACGTCGGTGCAGACGAGCACACGGCAGGTGCGATGTTCCCGGAACGCGTTGACCACGGCCTCCTTGTCGAACTCCTCTCCCCCCATCAGCAAACCTGCCTCGACGTTCTCGGCGGAAAGTCGATTGACGAGATAGCGGGCCGTGCCCCGGAAGGTCGTGAACACAATCGCCTTGTCCTCACGATCCTCGGCCAGGAACCTTCTCAAAGCATCCTTCAACTCCGCGAATTTCGAATCCTGCCGAGTGAGTTCGCCCGCATCGAACTCGCGGAATACTCGACCGGCCAGATACCGCCTAAGCCCCGACGACGCGTCCCGTACCCGGTCTTCGTCCTCGTCCGCCTCGTCCGACGCGATGGCCATTGCGTCCGCGTCCACCATATCCTCGCGCCAAGTGCGTAGCAGTGCGGCAGGGCTGGAGGCGACCATCCGCTGGGGCGTACTGAGGAGGAAACCGTGTTCGATGCCGTTTATCAGCGCGTATTCCCGCGTACCTTCCGTGATCGCCTGATAAAGCTCGGCTTCAATGGGCGACATCTCCGCCTCGAACACGGTGACGTCGCGCAAGACCCTCTTCATCTCCACCTCACGCTTTCGCGTTCGGGTGACGATGTGTGCGATCAGGTTGAGCCGCTCAATCTTGGCCGCGAATTCGACACGTCTTTCGTTCGTCCATTCGTCGACCGCCTCAGCCTCTTCGATCAGGCGGTCGACGCGTTCGGATCTCTCGAAGTAACGCGACGACTTGATCTTGTGAATCGCCTCCACGATGTCCAGAGCGTCGCTCGATGGGTTGCGCACGATGTCGCTGGCCGCGATTACCGGCCTGTTGGCCAAGACGACGTTCCTGAAATCGTCCGGGAATTCGAAGTGGTCTGGGTCGAGTAAGCGCAGCACGTTGAACAGGTCGTCCGAGCCGAGGTTGATCGGCGTCGCCGACAGCATCACCTGATGCGTGCTGACGTCGCGCAGCAGACTACCGGTTCGCCACGCACCTGTCCCTTCGTTGCGCATGTAGTGCGCTTCGTCGAAGGTCACCATATCAAGCAGGGGCTCCCGGTCGGCATGGCGATAGAGAAGATCGGCGAGCCTGGCCCGGACTGATCGCCGGGACGCGTCGCTCTCGGCGGGATCCCAACCTCCAGGTACACGGATGCCCTGGTAGCTAATGATCCATGCCCGTTCTCGGCGCTCGCTGGACTCGAGCTCCTGCAGGAGCTCGGCCGCGTCGACGACGCGCGCTTCGAGACCGAACCGCGACGACAGCTCAAGCCGCCACTTCTCCCTCAGCATCGCGGGACAAACCACGAGCAGCCGGCGCATGTCGTAACGGGCACGAAACTCGGTCCAGATCAAGCCGGCTTCGATCGTCTTGCCCAGGCCCACCTCGTCCGCAATCAACAGGCCGTTGACCGGTGAATCCAGCAGGGTCAGCAGCGGCTTGTACTGGTGCGGATAGAAGTCAGTCTGGGTTAACCCCATGGCGTAGACGACGTTCGCCAGCCGTCCCTCGAGGTGGACATGCGTGAGCAGCCTTCGCAGGTCGTCCACTCGCCCGTAGTGCCCTTCCTGGATCAGCTCGTAGACGTCGTTGTCGCCCGACTCAGCCGCGACGAGCTCCTCCTCATAATGCCAGTCCAGGCGGCCACTCCAGTTTACCCGGTACTGGGAGCCGGAGGCGCGCAACCGGGTCTGATCGGTGACCGTGCCGGTTTTCGCCGGGTCGTCTATGTGGCGGACGAGTTGTCCTGGACTCCATGGCATATCAGGCTCCCGTCACTATTCGATGAACCGGTACCAGAACTTCACACAAACGTTCCTGTGCATATTCCGCATTCAGCAAGGCCAACTCGAATGTTCGCTGCTCCCTGGTCAGAACGTGCATATATTCTCCTAGGCACATCCAACTGTAGCAGCGATGTATCTCCTCGTAGCTGTCAGCACTACAAGCCCTAGACTGCCTGGGAGATCAGTACGAGAACTTGCTCCCATCTGGGATGCAATCACGGCCTACGCGACCGAGCCGCATAGAAACTGGCCCAGCCGCAGCATGACACCTTCTGCCAGCAGGTTCGCGTGAGCCTGCGCAGGGGATTTTCAGCCCCGACGAGGCCAAGAACGCCAACGGCATACTCTTTGAACTCCCCTCGCGTGATCATCCGCGTTGTACAAGCTGGCCTGAAGCAGGAGTATCGGGAGAGCTTCAGCTACGCCAAAGCCCAAGTGTTACTCCTAGATCTTTGTCGACGAGATAAGTACGCGCCGGATCTGTTTGCACCCGAGCAGTCAGTGAAGTCCAGGCGGCTAGACGAGCGCAAAACGCAGTAGAAAAGCCAGGCGCTGGCGGCTGAACAATGAAGTACACCTGAAAGCGTGTTGCATGACGTGATGGCTGCTGCAAAGGCCTGTCGCCAACAGTAAACCTCACGCCAGTCGACTACAGCCGAACCCCATGATCATGGGTTCGGCTGTAGTCTGTTTGGGGTTTGTTTTTTCAGTTACGGCTACTGTCAAACACGTGATAGCCATTACCAAATGGCTTGGTTGCCGCTTTGCAGAGATAGCTTGCCCTCTCGAATAACGCCGCCTGCCCAACGGGGTCATTACGCTGTATGCGGTACGTAGCATTGTCAGGCACTTCGACTAGACCCTGCACTTCAGCCACCAACAACCTCAGCGCATTGGCCCAAGCCTCTTCCAGTCGGTGAAACATGTTGGAGTTTGCAGAGCCAAGCCTTCCGACTGTATAGAACGCATCCTGATTCAACAGGATGAGCAGGTGGTAATGGTGCACTCGACTGCCCTGCCCCTGCTCTCTAGCCCATACGTAGCGTACCTCGCTGGTATGTGCATGCTTGTTCAGTTGAGTTGCCATATTGCGGTTACTCTCAATCTGGAACTTGAACGACTCCATGAAATCGCCAATCGCAGCATTCGAGTAGGCCTGTTCACTCAACTGAACGTGAGTAGGGAATCGTAGATCACACCGAAATGCGAATACTCGTGGGTACTGACCGAGAGCACGCTCCATAGTCAATTTCAGCTTTGCCAGATGTTCGTATATGAAAGGACCTTTGCTGACCATGACCGGGAGACCCTCAAAGGTCTCACCGCAATGAATGCTCAGGTTTCTGTTGGAAGGATGACGCTGCATGGTTACTACTCCGCTGTTGATTTACATATCAACAACAAGCTGAGTATTTTCTTAACTTATGCACTTGGGTGCACCATCGTTCCCTGGCCTAGGAGTTGGTACCCCTAGGCCTGACTATTCAGTAGCTGTGTTATCCAATGTTTGGCCGCCATCCATTCGATAGATAATGTTTATCTAAAACATAATACCCACACAGAAAGGCTATTGAGCTGTCCAGCAACGCCAGACGCGGGCTAGAGCGTGCTTGCGTGATCAAACCCGCACCGGAAAAGAAATATGGCGAATGCAGGTTGCCCAGCTACCTTGCTTGGCATCTAACTAAGTAGACGGGCACCCGGTACGGCCCACCACTTCAACATCTAAAGACGTCCACGGACGTCTTTTTTTGTGCCTGAAATCCAGTAAATACGGGGCTTTCAGCGCTACGTGGCTCCGCAGAAGTTTTTTGAGTTCCAGCCGTTTTGGTATTCCAGGTGGTATTCCTGGCTCCCCGGCCCTCTATCGATCTGGAAGCGATTAGCGAACGACCGGCAATTGCTGATCGGTCGCTCGACTGGTCGTGGATAGGCTGCCCATCCGTCTCACTTGCTCGCCGTCATCTGTCTCAGCGTGGACATTTTCTTGCTGATGAACCTGCTCGAAGAACACCGCCGCAATGGCAAAAAAAGAAGCAGCCAGTGCGCCGCGGACCCGTATGAGCGGGCTTGCCCGCGATCCAGGCGACGTGGTTTATCAGGCGCACCGCTGTGATGCTTTCGCGGGCAAGCACGCTTCTACAGGTCCGCGGTATGACGTCAATGTCCGCTCTGGCCAAAAGCACCGATGACGACTGGCAGAGCTGGGCCAACAACCGTCTCTTACCCTTGAGTATCTTTCGCAGGGGGCGATCATGAAGCGATTCATTGAAGGTTACGGTACCTCAAATCGACCGGCAAATTCTCGAATGGGTTGTTGCCGACAACCCACCAACTACCGCGAAAGTGTTCGCGGCAGTTGGTGCTGATTGACAGGCGAAACTGCGTCAAGCCCAAGTTGGGATAGTTGCCTGTCGATTAAAGGTAAACCTTCGGGAGCGCTTGCGAAAATGGGCTCCCTTAAAATGGGGTGTCGTGTCGATTAGTACCGATATGTTGCCTGCACTGAAATTCCATTCGCACTGTTTTCGTAACTGGCACTGTATGCAGGTTGAAGACCGGAGGTGTTCCGCTGATTTACCGAGACTTTGGAATCCCAGAGATAACCATAAGCGAAGTCTATCGTCAGATCGGGATTCGGCAAATAAGCGCCGCCCAAGGTCACGGCTTGGCGGTTGCCAACCGGAATGCGCACGCTGCGATCGGCATTTCCTACTGGCGACGGATCATAGGCGTAGCCTGCGCGCATCAGCCATTGCGGGGTTAATTGATAGGATGCGCCAACCGCGGTGGACCAAGTGTCGTGCCAGTTCAATGGTTCGCCCACACTCCCCAGGCCGACACTCTGACCAGCGGCGGAAACATCGCTGTTGATTGCTTCGAACTTGTCGAGCCGGCTCCAACGTTTCCAGGTGGCCCCCAGGTATCCGGTCCAGCGACTATCGAAATGATGGGTGATGGACGTATCTACTGATTCGGGCATAACAATAGCTATCTTGGCGGGATAACTTCCGTCCACCGGGAGAACAGCCGGGGAGCCGGAAACCGTAGTATGCCCTTTGAGTTGATAGCTCACCTTCGAGTGATAGTTAATCCCCCAACTCGTTGCATCACTCAAGTCGACCAAGAGGCCGACGTTGTAGCCCAATGCCGTGTCATCGCCCTTGATGGTGACCCGTGTGTCCTGGCCGTTGTTCAGAGCGCCGGTGGCCAAGTAGTTCTGAAGTTTTGCATCGAAATGGTTTATGGTCGGTCCGCCACCAATGGACAAGTAATCATTGATCCGATAGGCAATGGTGGGCTGCAGGGTCACCTCCTTGGTCGAGCTATAGGAACCATGGTAGCGGCCCTGAAAAGTGCTCTCGTAGTCATTGATCAGACCACTCGGAGCATAGAGGCCAAGACCAATCGAAAGACGATCATCAAGCGGCGTCGACATATAGAAGAAGGGCACTACCCCCAAAGGTACCGAGTTCCCCTTACTTGTTCCTGCAACACTGCTCTGCGCATCACTGATGTCGTTGCTCACCGAGACGACCGCGGCCCCGCCGGAAATTTCACTGCGCTGCAACTTGGTCAAACCTGCAGGGTTTCCGTAGATGGTGCTGGCGTCCAGCGCGGATGACGACCTTCCCGCATAAGCAGTTCCCGCACTGCTGGCACTTTGTTCGTTAAGGGCAATGCCATTGGCTCCTGCAATTGTAGAGGCGCTGAGTAGTGCCATGGTACTGGTGAACTTAATCCACGCCGCACACTTTCGCTGAGCAGAGAGACACGGGATCGCACGGCTATTCAGTTTCATATTCCACCTCTTATTTATTGTTTTTGTTGATTGCACGCAGGCAAGGCTTCGCCTTCCTGTGCACTTGTCAGTGCCGGTTGGAGTTGATCGAAGTTGTGTAAAAGGCCCTGGCTGATTAGTACCAGGGCATGTTTGCTGGACTTACGGAAGCGAATTCGGGCTCATTTAAGCCATTCCACTTGAAAGCTGTAGCGACCTAGAAGGAGGGCCAGGTTTTCCTCATCGGCCCCGGCCCGGATGCATGCGACTAGCCCACGACGACCATCCTGTACCACCTCGACCGCAATCTCCCGCAGACACAGGCGCTCCACTTCCTGCTGGACTACCCTGCCAATCTCACGCTGCTGCAAGGCGGGCTTGAATATCTTGCCCACGGCAGTCAGTGGCAGCGTTTCGAGGATTTCAATGCGCTTGGGAACTGCAGCCCGCTCGCTGATGTTGAGCTGAGCGAACACCTGAAGGTCTTCGGCGTTGCAGGCTTGCCCGGGTCGCAGTTGAACGTAGGCGACCGGCACCTCGCCCGAGTAGGCATCGGGGCTGCCGATTGCAGCGGCTAAGGCTACGGCGGGATGTGCCTGCAGCGCCTCCTCGATTTGCTTGGGATCGATATTGTGGCCGCCACGGATGATCAACTCTTTCTTGCGTCCGGTCAGCCAGAAGTAACCCTGTGCATCCTGGCGACCCAAATCGCCCGTATTCAGCCAGCGCTGACCGTCGATATCGATCCAAAGACCCCGGTTATGACTCTCCTCCAGATAGCCATCGAAGAGGTTCGGACCACTGATCGTGATGACGCCGATTTCATCCACATTGGCGTCACGCAGGTACTCTCCAGAATCATTGAGCAAGACCGCGCGCATATTCTGATAGGCGATCCGTATCCCGATGGAGCCCATACGGCGCTCGCCATGGGGAGGATTGACCGAGGAGACACAGGCGCCTTCCGTGAGGCCATAGCCTTCGAGGATCTTCACCCCGGTCCGGCGCTCGAATTCTCGGAAAAGCTCCGCTGGCATTGGGGCGGCGCCACACATTGCATAGCGAAGACTGGATAGGTCGCGACCCTGCCATTCATTTTGCAAAAGTGCAGCATAGACAGTTGGCACGCCGGAAAAGAAGTTGATACCGAAGTGCTCGACCATCTCCCAGAATCGTGGGATCACCCCCTCGCCACGATACCCGTGAGGCGTCCCAAGGATCACATGGTCGCCTTGAGTCCAAGGCATCAGTCCAGTAACCAGTTGTCCATTGACATGAAATAGTGGCAGACCACAAAAGATAACCTGGCCACCATTGCGCGGCTGCAAGTGAGCGGCCACGGCCCATGCATTGAATACTTCAGAACCATGGGTGCGCGCGGCGATCTTGGGAAGCCCGGTGGTGCCACCGGTACAGATGTAGGAGGAGCATTCATCCGGGCGGATTTGCCGACCGCTCTTCAGGTGCGTGTGCGGCTGAGTATTCATCAGCGATTGCAAATCGTGGATCGCGATACCGCTGTGTAAGTCTCGCTCCTTTAGGGCCGCTGCTCTCAGGGCCTCACGCACAGGTTCGACGACATAGTCCTGCATGCTGACCCAAACGACATGCCTGATTGTTGGTAATTGATCCAGCTGCGAGGCCAATTTTGGCCATAGATCGCTGCCCGCAGTCGGCGCAAGCGTCACCACCACGGTTGCCTTTGCGGCATTCAGCAAGCCAGCCATCTGCTTGGCCTCGAGCAGAGGATTGATCGCCATGACGATGCCTGCCGCCTCGCCGCCCCATATAGTGAAGTGAGTTTCCGGCAAGTTGGGCAGGATGAAGGCAAGCACCTCGCCTGGTTTAATCCCCAGGTCGTGGAAAGCATTCGCCGCGCGGGTTATATCCGCGAAAAGCTCAGAATAGGTCCACTGGTAGATGCGCCTGAAATCGGCGGCATCGGCGAAGAAGCTTAGGGCTGGCGCGTGGGGAGTGCGTTCGACCGCTTGTCGCAACGCGTCGTAGGTACTGGCCGCCAAGCCGCGCTCCGACAAGGGGATTCGTTCGAGACTCTCGATGTCGCTCAGGGTCTGTACCGTCATCAGACTTCCTCCACGACTCGGTTGCGTTGTACGCCGAGGTCGATCACGCCATCGGCGCTGCGAATGCGCGCCTCGACCATGTCACCTGGCTTGAGATACTGCGGCCGGCTCTCCTGCGCCTTGAGGAAAAGCTTCCACTTGGTGGCTTCTGGCATCAGGGCCGCAATGCGCTGTTTGGCAGGCGAAGGTACCGTTAGAGCACAGCCGGCAGGAGTGCCGGTGGCGATCAGGTCTCCAGCGGCGAGATCTTGCAGGGAGGAAAGCTCGGTAAGGGTTTCAGCGGGGCCGTAAACCAGGTTGGCCGTGCTGTCGTTCTGTCGTACCTGATCGTTGACCGTCAGGCGCAGTTGCAGTGCTTTCAGGTAATGCATGTCCTTGGCACCCAGAAGGCAGAGGTAGGGGCCGACCGGGCCAAAAGTGCGGAAGCTCTTGCCCTTGTAGAACTGCATCTGGGGAATCTGAATGTCACGAGCCGAGTAGTCATTGACGATGACGACGCCTGCGATGAACTCATGCAGATTGGCGTCGGTGACAGTAACAGCGCCGGTGATCGCGCGTTTCATCACCAGCCCCAGTTCGATCTCGTAGTCAAGGAAGCGCACGCTGCGCGGCTTGATCAGGTCGCTGTCAGCCGCCACCAGGCAACTCGTCGCCTTGGTGAAGATCATGTTGAATTTCTTCGCATCCGGGTCCATGCCCGACTCGATCATGTGCTGACGGTAGTTGGCGCCCTGGCAGACGAACTGCTGGTTACGGGTCACCGGCGACAGCAGTTTCACTTCGCCTTCATCCAACTCCGCACCTTTCATTCGAGCGAGGTCGTCGAGACTGTTCTGGCGAATGAAGTCACCGGTGGATTCAAAAGCACCGGGGACAACAGTGATACGGCCTTGGCGTAGCACGCCCCAGTGGATACCGTTCTGAAACTCAAAGCGGACTACGTGTACAGCAGACATTGAAGGTACTCCTGGAGCAGCGTTGTCCCGCGCGCGGCGGCGCGAGAACTGTGGTGTTGTTCTGAGGAAGGGCTGGCGGATCTACCCGAACATCCGCATCAGCGTTATCAACTTGCGAACTGTCAGGTCCGGACTGCGTCGCAGGTTACGGATCAGCGCACGCAGACTGGTCAAGTTCATCTTGGGCTTTGTAAAACTCTTGGGCATACGCTGCCCCCACTGCGCCATTGCCTCGGGGCTCACGGGATGAATGCCTGTACGCTGTACGGCCGTGAAGATATCCCCGTCGCAGTAATGCTCGTGCTTATCGCCCCAAGGGTCTTGCCAGTAATCGAAGATCTGACTGCCCAGGATGTGCCGGCCAATTCCCCATGAGTGCTCCCAACCCCGCTCCCGCAGGACGCGCTGCCCCATGCCCACCGCGTCTGCATCGACGACCTCATAGGCGCTATGGCTATAGGTAGCCATGAACCCTTGCGCTATCGCGAGCGTATGGTGAGCCGTTGGAATATCACCGAGGTCAAGGCGCATGAAGGCGACGATAGGTGTGCCGTCGGGGAGTACCTGCACATCGCTGGGAATAAACCCGAAATGCTGCGTATACCAGGCACAGGTCGCCTGGTAGTCGGCCACTTCAATCACGATGTGGCCAAGTTTGAGTACTTCAGGCGGTGCAATCGGCGGGCGCTGCGTGGAGTTGATGCGCGGCTGCTCTTGCGCCAGATTCCAAGGAAGTGGGGCTCTGTGTACCAGCGTTTTACTTTGAGCCTGGTCGCAAACAGCTTCCACAATGAACCCGGAAGGATCGGTCAGCCTGACGCAATGTCCACCTCCAGGATGTACCGATTTCTCGACCGCTGACGCGCCAGGGATTCGAGCCAGCTTTTGCAGATCCTTGAGAGACTGGACTGCCAGTCCGAACCCGACAAAGCGCGCATGTTCTGCACGATGAACACGGTAACAATAGGGAGCCGGTTCAGTGGCGCGCAGATAGAGCGTATCGGCGTTCTGATGACTGACCGTCAAGCCGAAGTCAGTCAGGAAACGCGCCGCCTCGTTCAAGTCCGGCCGTTGAAAGATCAAGTGAGTCAGATCCTGGGCCTTCACCGTCGGCTGCGGATGCCGGGCAGGATGTTGTGTCGCCAACTGGGGCATTTCATTTTTGTTGTTCATTGTTCTTGTTTTCCGGTTTTTCAGGGCAAAGCGATCCCCGACCCCCTGAAAATGCCAGAGGTGTTTTTTGTTGAGTCGGTTACCGCGCTCAGTCGAGAGGGGGAAGTGCCGGCAACTCTTTGGTCGCCAGCGCTCGCGCCTCCCCTGCCGGCACACCCAATGCCCGCAGCACTAGCTCGGCCGTGTCAGAGCCCGATTCGCGCCACGTTCTGTGCCCTTCCAGCACCAGGAAAATTGAGCCGAGGACGCTGCTCGATATTAGCGTCAGTATTGAGAGCAATTGCTCCTGCGCAAACGTGTACCGCCCACTGGAAAGTCCGCTCAGAAGATCCGTAGTCGCTTGGCTGCTAAACATTTCGCGCAGCGAAGAGTTGCTCATGGCGAATTTATGTATGAACGCCCCCCACTGGGGGTCCTCGTGAGCTCGACGAATGAAGAATCGAATGCCATTGGCAAGGCGCTGAGCCGGATCGGAGAGGGAGTTGAAGCTCTTGTTGACGCGCTCATGCATCTCCCTCGCGAGATAGCCGGCGACTTCCTCGAATAGGCTTCCCATGCTGTCGATATTGCTATAGATCGTTCCGCGCGCCACTCCTGCCTCTTGCGCAAGGTCGAGGATGTTCACCTCAGAGGTGCCTTTTTCAGCGAACAGGCGAAAGGCGGCTTGATGAATGCGGCGCTGTATCGGATTTAGGGATTCCACACTCTCTCTCCAGAATTACCTTATGGCCGAATTGAACACTCGTGTTCAGCTGCCGTCAACAAGGATTTTTGAATCAAGAGCGCGCCTCACAATAAAAACCGTTCTATGCCTCATGAATCTGGATGTTATGAGTGATATGGCAGGTCCATGGAGGGTCTTTAGATTTCTACATGTTGACTTAAATGAACACGCGTGTTCATCTGCGTCGTGCTTCTGGCCCATCTTCTCGGTAGGGCCATCAAACCGGCCCATCGATGTAAACCAGGACCTCAATAAACCTGAGGAGCGCCGTGCCTGCGTTGCTCCTCAGGTATTGCCCCTTCGCGGCGGCTGGCCGATTTTTCATTAACTGAAGGACAGAACATGACCGGCTCAAAGCTCTTCGAACCGCTTCGATTGCCTAACGGCACGGTGATTCCAAACCGAATCGCCAAGGCTGCCATGGAGGAGAACCTTGCCAATGAGGATCACGCTCCAGGGGAAGCGCTGGCCAGGCTCTATCGGCGTTGGGCGGACGGTGGAGCCGGTCTGATCATCACTGGCAACGTCATGGTTGATCGCCACGCCTTGACCGGACCGGCTGGCGTGGTGCTTGAGGACGATCGGAACCTGGGCAAATTCACGCTATGGGCCGATGCTTGCCGCAGTCGCGGAGCCCAGGCCTGGATGCAAATCAATCATCCCGGACGGCAGCTATTGGCTTCAATGGGGCAATCGGCACGGGGGCCCTCCGCGGTTGCCGTCGACATTCCCGGTCTATCAAAGGCTTTTGTGCCGCCCAGGGCCTTGAATGAGCAGGAGATCGAAGAGCTGATTGAGCGCTATACCCATGCTGCAGTGCTGGCCGAGCGTGCCGGATTCACCGGCGTGGAGATTCATGCGGCGCATGGCTACCTGTTCAGCCAATTCCTTTCGCCCTTGACCAACCGGCGTAGCGACCGCTGGGGTGGCAGCCTGGAAAATCGTGCGCAAATTCTCCTGCAAACCATCGACGCCATACGTCAGCGAGTGGCACCGACCTTTTGCGTCGCGGTGAAGCTCAATTCCGCGGACTTTCAGCGCGGCGGTTTCGATGCCGAGGATGCGGCTCGCGTGGTGGAAATGCTCAACGCCAAAGCGGTCGACCTGGTCGAGTTGTCAGGTGGCAGCTACGAAAGCCCGGCGATGCAGGGACAGACCCGCGATGGCAGCCGTCTGGCTCGAGAAGCCTATTTTCTCGAGATCGCGCAGAGAATAGGAGAAATAGCGCGCATGCCGCTGATGGTCACCGGCGGCGTGCGTAGAAAGGAGGTCGCGGAGCGAGTGGTGAGCGGCTCGGTGTCGATGGTGGGGCTTGCCACTGCATTGGCAATCGAGCCGGCCCTGCCAAGCCAGTGGATGGCAGGTCAGAACACCGAAGTGGAGCCCATCGTCGTGCGTTGGAAGAACAAGGCGCTGGCATCGCTTGCATTGGCGTCGGTGGTCAAGAAGCAGCTCGGCTTGTTGAGCCAAGGGAAACGGACAAAACCCGGGACGTCGCCACTCTTGGCATTGATCGGCAATCAGCTGAAATCTCGTCGCCAGGCGAAGAACTATCGGCAATGGGTCAGCCAGTCCTAGCGGGTCGAGGATGACATCAGGGTAGCGGCTTGCCGGCGATTCTCTTGGCTTTGGCAGGTGTTACGCCCAGAGCCTTGAGAATCATCTCGGCGACCCGCATATCGTGCTCCGCCACCGTGCGTCCCTCGACAACCGAGCGCATGGCTCCGGTTGTGCAGGATACGACCAAGTCCAGGGCGATCCCTTCGTCCTCGTAAGCGAAAGTGCCCGCGCGCAGACCTTCACGCAGGTCGCCCAGCACATGGTCAGCCAATCGCGAGCGCATGGCCTGATCGGAATGGATGATGCGCAGCAATGCGTTGGCCCATTGATGGTCGTACGCGGCCCGGCATACGAACATGCGCACGCCAATCGAAAGCCGCTGTGCGCCGCAGTGCACGTCCGAGCTCAGGGCGGAAATGGCATCGGAGAACTCGGCCGCCATGGCGATGCCGACCGCCTCGAGTACTTCATCGCGAGTTCGAAAATAGTTGTAGATCGTGCCGTTGGATACCTCGGCCTCTGCGGCGACCTCGAGCAGTGCGATCTCCCCCACCTCCTTGCGTGCGACAAGACGCAATGCCGCGTCCACCAGGCCGCGACGGGTGCGTTCACGCTTCTTGTGGCCTCGAGTGAGAGGCTCTTGCGCAGTTGCTACTGAAGGAAAAATGGGGGACGGCATCTTCAGGCTCTTAATCGAGGTGGTTCGTTGATGGTAATGGAAACGCTATCGGCAGTGACATCTTCGCTGGCCAAAAGACCTCGGCAGTCTCTGAGGAAACTGGCCGCTTCTGCGCCAGGGGCGTGGTGCATGATGATACGGTCGGGGCGAACCGCGACCAGCGTGCCTTTAGCAGCCAGCGGCAGGATGTCATGGTTCAAGTCTTCGATGAAGTCGCAACTGCCGCCTGAGCGCTGGCCGCATGTTCTGATCTGTAAGAAGTGGCCTCCCATTTTTTCCCAGGAAACGATCTGAGCAGGTGTCAGCACTGACAGCGGGTCAACACCGAATCCAACCAGGGTCAGGTTGTCTCCAAGAGCATCGTCGCTCAGCTTGATCTGCTTTTGCATGTTGCGAACCCAGGCCTGGGGAAACAGGCTGCCACGTACCAGCTTGTCGCCCCGACTGTGCTTCACGAACAGACCGTGCTTGAAGATGTTCTTCGGCTTGATGTCCAACTGTTCGAAGTACCTCCGGGTAGCGGGGGTCAACGTCAGCATGCGCATCAGGCCGTGGATGAAGAAAGCTGCGATCTTGTTCTTGGGCATCACCAGGCGGCCCATGAGTTTCGCTAGATTGATCATCGCCTGAGCATGAGGACGGCGCTCTACGTCATAGGTGTCGAGCACCGCAGGCGCGGCATAGCCGCGAAGGACCCAGGCCAGTTTCCAGGCCAGGTTGGCGCCATCTCGAAGTCCCGCTACGAGACCTTGCCCGACAAAAGGGGGCGTGATGTGCGCTGCGTCGCCGGCGAGGAAAACACGTCCCTTGCTGAATCTGTTGCAGCAGCGCGCATGGAATCGATACACAGCCTTGCGCTCGATTTCCAGCTCCCGCGGATTGATCCATGGCGCTATCAGCCGGGCTATGCTTTCCGGGCTTTCCAGCTCTTCACGCGATTCGCCGGGTTGCAGCATGAACTCCCAGCGCTCCCTGCCGCCGGGTGCGGGCATGTGCGGCGTTGGGCGCCGTGGATCGCAGAGAAACTCAATGTGATCAATCGCTGACTTATGCCGGTTCATGACATCGACAATCAGCCAATCCTCCGCATAGGTCTGCCCTTCGAACTCCTGGCCAATCAGTGTTCTGACCCTGGAGCTTGCGCCATCCGCACCGACCACGTACTGGGCGCGAACGGAGTGCGAGTGACCCTCCTGATCCCGTACGGAGGCGACGACGCAGTCCGACTCCTCGACCAGGCTCTCGAGCTCAAAGCCGCCCAGACTGGTCACTGACTTCAGCCGGGAAACCTGGCTGCGCATCGCTCGTTCGAGGTCGGGTTGATAGAAGGTCACAAGCTTGGGATGGCCGTCGATACACCCTGCAGTGTTGGCGCGACCGAATTGCCCGAGAACCGGGGAGTGCATCCTCACTTCAGGGATAGCGATCTTCTCGAAAGCGTCCTCCGACAATCCGGCGAGTTGCAGGATACGCAGCGCCTCGTTGTCCAGGGCAATGGCGCGGGGCATCAGTACGACCTCATGGGTCTTGTCCAGCACCAGTGTCTTTACCCCATAGCGGCCGAGCAGCGCCGCGATTGTCGCACCTACCGGACCGTTACCGACGACCAGCACATCGACGGCGGTAGGAGGCAGTTCGGATACTTTCTTGTTGTTGTTCATATCGAGCCCTTGTTGTGATTGAAGTCGTGGGACGCGCAGGTCTCATCGTCAGGCAATGTGAAGATATGTAAAATTGAGACATATTTCAATATTGATGTTTTTGTCATTAATTTTTGAGGTCATTACCACACCGGTATGAGGCCACGCGGGCTGTGCTGAGAGTGTCAGGAGGCTTGCGAATCGAGCGGTCCGAAGAGATGAATCCCGGATGCCAGAGGAGTGAAGTCACGCTTGCGTCAGTTTCCGACCGGTGAGGCTTGGCTTCTGAGCCGAACAGCGTTGTCATTGGAGCCATGCTTCACAGCGCACAACTATGTTTTAGTCTTCAGGAATCCAACGTGGCGCGTCCGCAGCCCCATCCGAACCCAGTCCAGCTCTGCTTCGTCGACTTCGAGCTCGACGAGGCCAACGCCTGCTTGTCACGTAATGGAGAAGCCGTGGCGTTGGCGCCAACGCCCTTCACCCTGCTTTGCGCACTTGCACGCCAGCCGGGATCGCTGGTGACCAAGGATGCTTTGCTTGATGAAGTGTGGGGGCATCGGTTTGTCAGCGATTCGGTGCTGAAGACGGCCATCAGCGATCTGCGCAAGGTGCTGGGCGACGACCCCAGGCGGCCCCGCTTCATCGAGACTGTGTCGCGGCGCGGCTATCGCTTCATCGCCGCGCCGTCCCCTGCCCCTTCGATGCCGCCTGCATCCACGACGTTACCCGCGGCTGGCGCGCATCCGTCGCCACCATTCATCGGTCGCACCGACGAGGTTTCAAAGCTGCAATGGGCGTGGGAGCGGGCTTACGGTGGCCAACGTGCAGTGGTCTGGCTCGCCGGAGAACCGGGGATTGGCAAGACGACGTTGATCGAACATTTCCTCGCCAGCCTTGGCGGCGGCATCGCCTGCGCACGCGGCCATTGCGTGGAACACTACGGTGCCGGCGAGCCGTACCTGCCGGTGCTGGAGGCGTTGGCCGATCTGTGCCGCAGCGACCCCACCCTGCCGACGCTGTTGCGCGCCGTGGCGCCGACCTGGCTGCTGCAACTGCCGTGGCTGAGCACTATGGAGGAGCGAGATGCATTGCGGCGCGAGCTTGCCGGCGTCGGCCCGGACCGCATGCTGCGAGAAATGGGCGAACTGCTGGACCGCTACACAGAGCAGCGCCCGCTGTTGCTGGTGACCGAAGACCTGCACTGGAGCGATCGGGCGACGGTCCAGCTCATCGACTATCTGGCGCGGCGACGTAGCCCCATGCGGCTTATGTGGCTGTCGAGCTTTCGCCTCGCCGAGGTGGTAGCGCTCGATCATCCGCTCAGCTCGTTGCGCCACGAACTGCGCCTGCAACGCCTGTGCGAGGAAGTGGTGCTCGATCCGTTCTCGGAAACCGAGGTCGCTGACTATGTTGCGCTGCATTCCCTCTCGTTGGCGCAAGATGAAACTTTCGTACGTGCCCTGCACGAGCGCACTGACGGTGTGCCGTTGTTTGTATCGTCAGTCATCAGTGAAGTGATGGACCCAACGGACGACGACGCCACCATCGAGGCTCGGCTGGCAGGATTGGCGGTCCCCGAGAACCTCGCGGCCATCATCGATCACTACATCACCAAGCTCGGGCAGGAGCAGCGTGCGCTGCTCTCGGCGGCAGCGGTGTGCGGAGTCGAATTCCGGATCGAGACGGTTTCGCTGGCCCTCGAGCGCGACCTCGCATCTGTGGCCGACACCTGCGAAGAACTGGTGCGCGAGCAGGTATGGCTCACACGATCGCGGGCCACCGACGTTGAAGAGTCGGTAGAGCTACCCTACTCGTTCCGGCATGCCCTCTTCCGCCAGGTGCTGTACGACCGCACGCCACGCTCATTGCGCACCCACCTCCATCGCCAGGTTGGCGCGGCCCTCGAACGCGAGCGCACAGCCGGTATGCCGGTCGCTGCCTCGGAGCTGGCAATGCACTTCGACCGGGCTCGGCAGCCGATGGTCGCGCTGCGCTACTACGCCGAGGCCGCAGAAGCCGCGCTGCTGCACTTCAGCCCGACCTTGTGCATCGCCCTCACTGAGCGCGCGTTGGTCCTGCTGACGCAGGCACCAGAAGGGACCGAGCGCGATACGCTCGAAATCACCTTGGCCACGCTGCAGGGCGTGTCGGCTTTTCACACGGTCGGTGTCGGCAACGAAGCCAGGAACGCGTTCGAACGCGCGTACACGCTGTTAGCGGATGTACCCGAACATCCAATGCGCGGTCGCCTGCTGCACGGATTCGGCTATCTGCTTGGTCTGCGCGGTGACTATGCGCTGGCGCTGGAGGTGGCGGAACGTGCCGAAGCCCTCTCGTGCGAGGCGAACGATCCAGCGCTCATGCTCGCAGCGTGCATCGTGCAGGGCGAGGTGCATCACCTCCAGGGTCGCACGCAGACAACCCGTAGCTGGCTAGAGCGCGCCCTCGCGATTGCCGAGCCGCTGGACATCGGGGCGAACGAGATTTTTGCGGCCGATCCTCAGGTCATGCTGCACGGTATGCTGGCCATAGAACTCGTGCGTTCTGGCCTGATTGAGCAAGGCCGAGCCCACATGCAGCGGGCGCGGACCCGCGCGCAGGTGCTTCGCCAACCCATGACTTGGCTGGTCGCCACCTGGCAGGAGGTGTTGATCGAGGTGCGGATGGGCAACCCTGTACGTGTAGCAGCGCTGGCTGACGACATGCAGAAGCTGGTCGATGAGTATTCGCTCGCACTGGGGCGTACGGCTTGCCGCTGGTGGCGCGGCTGGGCCGATGCGCGCAATGGTGCGCCGCGCGACGGCTACCGACGCATCCGCGAGGCCTACGAAGAACACACCGGGCTCGGCATGCGCTCCGGTGCCAGCGAGGTGCTCGGCTACGCCGCCGAGGCGTTGCTGCTGGCGGGTGATTGCGACGCCGCGCGAGTCGAGCTAGAGCAAGCACTACGGGTGGGGGAAGAACTGGGCGAGCGCGTATACCTGCCGCAACTGTTGCTACTGGAGGCAGCGATTGCGCGGATGCAGGGCCGGTTCGACGCCGGTAACACTGCGGTTCGGCATGCGATTGAGGAGGCTCGTACCCAGGAAGCACCGTGGCTGGAGCTGCTCGCGCTGGTCGAGCTGTGCGGGCACCACAACGCCACGGCCGAGGATCACCAGGCATTGGCGACGCTGGTTGACCAGTCACCCGAAACTGACGGAACCGAGCTGGTGAAACGTGCACGCTCGCTGCTTCAGGCTGCAAAGCTGGCTTGAAGCGACACGACTTCTGTGCGGGGCAGGCGCAGTCCCGACCGAAGTCTGACCTTTCGCTTACGACTCGACCCAGGGGGCGGCCTACGCTGTCGTCGAACTTTCTTGCCCCCCTGGTCTGCAATGAGCCTGAACCCTGAATCCAAGTACCCGAACCGCCGCTCGTACGTCGTGAAGCTGCGTAGCGATGCCATGCCCGGGGCCCTCGTGGGCCGCCTCGAAAACCTGGTCACCGGGCGTCAGCGCGATTTTTCGTCCGCCGAAGCGTTGCTGGAGTCGATTGACTCGGACCTCGCGTCAGCGGCCGGCGAGCACACGGCAGATGCCGACGGCGAATGACGTCTCCAACATAAATGAGCGCTCGATATGGCGACCGAACGGCGACGCTTCGCTGACGACTTCGCGCACACCGGGCCCTACGCTGATGCCATCTCGAATCTACACGAGTCCAACCCAATGCAGCGACTTCCACCCCCCCATCCGCTGACCCGCTACGCCGGGCAGACAACCTTCCAACATGCCGAACGCCTGGTCGGCGTCGTCGTTGGTGCGGCGCTCGCCGCGTCTATCGCCCTGATCTTGACCGGTTGCTCCACGGAGGTCCTCAAGCCGTCGGTAGACCTGCCGGCAAAGTTCGCCGCAAGCACGGCCTCCGAGATGGAACCCGAAGCCGCGTGGTGGAAGACCTTCAACGACCCGGTGTTGACAGATCTGGTGCGCCGCGCGATGCGCGAGAACCGGGACATCAAGATCGCCGCCGAGCGCGTGCGCGCCGCACGCGCCGGCGAGACGATCAGTCGCTCCTGGCTGTCCCCGAGTGTTGGCGTGTCCGCCTTCGGCGCCAACGGCAGCACCAACTACGACACTGCCAAAAAGCAGGGTTTTCCAGACACCAAGACCGTCGGCGCGGGCCTGGACGTCTCGTGGGAGCTTGACCTGAGCGGACGCCTGCGCGCTGGCGCGACCGCGGCCGAGGCCGAGGCACTGGC